>NZ_JAUBUY010000024.1:0-110437 GCF_036705565.1 Microcoleus sp. AT8-B5 | reverse complement strand
CCACGCAATTGCCATCGCTGCTAACAAGAATAGGACTGCTTTCATTGCCATCGGATGCAGACTCGCTATCCACCCCAAAAGGGAGAAAGCGACGCATCCGGCAACAAAGTAATTTGCCAGATACATCGCTTTCATTTAGTTAGTCCCTCCTGTGAGTTTGGCTTTAATTTCATCAATGCGAGTCCGAGCATCGCTGTCAGCCTTATCAATCCCTAAACCCAGTCGGGCATAACCGGGACGCAAGCTGTGCAAGTGCTTAGCTAGTCGAGTGTCTGAGCGTTTTTTCCCCAATTCATTATCGGCCACAGCAGGGTAAGCTCATCTAATTTGGTATAAATTGTACTTGACAAAAAGGGCAAGATATAAAAGAGCATCCTGTCAAGAGCGGTTCTTTGAACCCATTTGAGATATTTTGACGATCGACAGATAAGGAACGATCGAGAGATAAGGGGCGAGGGAGAGATAAGGGGCGAGGGAGAGATAACGGGCCAGCGAGAGATAACGGGCGATCAACTCGCAGCCTCAAAGATGTCAAATGGGTTCTATAATAGTGCTTCATCGGTGTCACGAATGGTGAGGAAAAATCCATGGAGAAAGGATTCGAGCGTGTTGTGAATGAGGCAAAATCATCACCGAAACCCGACAGGTCTCAACCGCTCTCAATGCAACACTTACAAGCTTGCTTATCAACTTATTTTGATGACATCCCAGATCCAAGAGTAGACCGAACAAAACAACATTTACTTAAAGACATTCTGGTCATTACCATATTAGCTGTGATCGCAGGAGCCCAGGGATGGGAAGACATCGAAAATTATGGACTCAGCAAGCAGCAATGGTTAAAAGAATTTTTAGAGTTACCAAATGGCATCCCCAGCGATGATACATTTCGTCGGGTCTTTGAAAAACTAGATCCGAAAGTTTTAGAGCAGAAGTTATCGCAATGGTTGCAACAAATTATGGGTTCAGTCTTGCAAGAAATTATTCCCATAGATGGCA
The DNA here is from genome assembly GCF_036705565.1 of Microcoleus sp. AT8-B5. Lineage (NCBI taxonomy): Bacteria > Bacillati > Cyanobacteriota > Cyanophyceae > Oscillatoriales > Microcoleaceae > Microcoleus > Microcoleus sp. AT8-B5. The sequence continues at coordinate 109,438 of NZ_JAUBUY010000024.1, read as the reverse complement.
AAAGTTTGCGGGGTTCTTACGATAGAGAGAAAGGTTTAAAAAACTTACATTTAGTGACAGCTTGGGCGAGCCAACAACGTTTGGTACTCGGGCAAGTCAAAGTAGAAGACCATTCCAATGAAATCACAGCAATTCCAGCCCTACTAGAACTACTCGACATTGCCGGGGCGATTATCACCATTGATGCGATGGGGACTCAAACAGAAATAGTCCGACTGATTCGTCAGAAAAAAGCCGATTATGTCGTGGCACTAAAAAGCAATCATCCCACTCTTTACAATAAGCGTGAAAGACTGGTTTGAGACTGCAAAAAGTCAGGAATTCAGGGAAAGTGAAATGAGTTATGATTCCCGAACCGAAAAGGGTCATCATCGCGTCGAAACTCGAAAAGTCTGGGCGGTATCAGTTGCCCAATTAGGAGGACTTTACAAGCAAGAACAATGGGCTGGATTACGCACTATTGTTATTGTTGAAAGAGTCCGTCATCTTTGGAACAAAACCACTCGTGAGGTGCAGTTTTACCTAAGTTCTTTGCCAGTAGATGCCCAGCTCAATGGTCGTGCTATTCGCCAACACTGGGGCATTGAAAACCAAGTGCATTGGAGTTTAGATGTGACTTTTAATGAAGATAAATCCCGGATTCGCTCGTTAAATAGTCCTCAGAACTTCGCTCTGGTAAGACGGATTGCCCTTAATGCGGTCAACCAAGAAACAACTCTCCAGCGTAGCCTGCGACAAAAAATCAAACGGGCTGCGATGAACAATGACTATATGATGCAAATTCTCAAGTGCTTTTGTCAAGCATGATTGAGATGCTCTTACCCTGTCGGCCACAGCACCCTCATATTTGCGGTGATGGCGGTGAACTTTAGCATCGGCTTCTTCAACTTTTGCCAGTGCTTCATAGGCGCGCTTAGATTGTTTTGCCCCGTCTGTTTTCTCCTTAGCTAAATCCTTCATAGCGTCCGCTTCTTCCTTCGTGAAATAGCGCGGTGCTGGCACAACTGGAACACTGCGGATGCTGGAAAAGTTGCCAGGATTTAGCGGTGTGATAACGCTTGCGTCGGTGCTTGCCAGAACTTTTGATTTGTCGATTGCGTGTCCGCCGTCGTTGCTGGCAGTGAGTTTTCCAGCATCAGAATTACCACCAAACAGTCGCAGTTGTAAGCTCATAATTTTGTCCCAATTTGAATGTTGATGCGAACAGGAGAGGGAAATAAATTCAGGGGATTGATTTGTCGCCACATAGACATAGCCAGCACAAGCAGTCCCGCCGATGCGAGTGCGAGTGCGATGAGTTGCCCAAGGTCAACCCAGTCTAAAAAGCTGGTGGAAGTCTGGCGGGTGAAACCGCACACAGGGAACGAACCGTCGTTAGTCCAATCTAGGGTGTCTACACTTTCTAGAACTGTGTCTAGTGGTGCAGTCAAGGTATACAAGCAGTCGAACTGCTTGCGACTACTTGCGACTGTTTCACTTGTGTCTAGTGGTGTGTCTAGCACTGTGTCTACACTGTCTACAATCGCTGTGTCAAGCAGTTCAGACACTGCGTCTACACTTCCTATAACTGTGTCTAGTGGTATATCTAGCAATGCGTCTACACTGTCTACATTCACTGTGTCAAGCAGTTCACCGTCAACGAGGTACAGTTCTAGCAGCGCTTCCCATGTAGCAGTTTTGCTAAGCTTCCCGAACTGCTTGGCATCCTCATTGGTGAAGCCACGGTCATAGGCGATCGCCTTTAATTGGTCAATGCGACGGTAGCTGACAATTGGTTTAGTCATGGCTGACAAGCCTCAAGTCACCACCAACAACTAATCGCTCGTCAAAACAGGGGTACGTAGAGTCTGGCCCTTGTCCACCTGTCCAATTAACTAGATAAGCCCAAGTTTGTTCATAAGGATGCCAGCAAAAACCAAGCACCTCGCCGTATTCGACACACTCCTTGTCGAATTCATTAGTCCAGTAGTCGGCTACTTTGTCACCAATACAAAACTGGGACTTGGGATATTTCTCAGGGGTTAGATTGACTGGTTGAGAACGCGGCACAAAAAACAGCAAAGCGGCCGATGCGATTTTCTGCAACAACTCGCGACGGGGAATCATTAAGAGTTGCGATCGTCCGCAAAGACAACCGTCTAAAAATGTCATAATTTATCGGCTCCAACCGTTGTACCTGAACGTTTGGGGAAGTCGTGGTTTGGCTAGCATTGCAAGTGCTCGTCAACCGCGCATCAATCTTCCTTAGTTACTCACGATTGCAGACTTCCACTTCCTTGTCAACACAGGGACTGTAAAGTTTTGTTTCAAGTTATTCGGCAAGCAACTCCATCACTTCGTGGGGCGTAATGCCGTAAATAGCGGCTAGCAGTTTGACATTTTTCACATCACTTCCTAACTGTTTAAGCACTCCAATTGCACTACCCAATGGAATAGCTTCTGTTGTGGACTGAGTTAGTAAATCAATCGTTGTCTGAGTATTGGCTCGTTTTTTATAAGTACCTTCATTCATCTGTGTTGAATGCCCCAAACTCTTAGCTCTTGTCTCCTGAGACATCCCCGCCATTTGACCGTTGAGATTCGCTAAGTGACGTAAAGCGTGGGTTTGGGTAAAGCCTTTGTCCCATCTTCTTAAGATAGTTTGTGCGCGGTCACTGTATAGCCCACTAATCGTCTTTGGATTGTTTGACGATGTTCTAACATCAGGCAAGTTGCCTGATTTGATTTCTAAACATTCCATCAAGTCAGGATGAGTAGGAGGGAGCATGGGTATACACAACCTGTAGCCCGTCTTAGTTGTAGTATCTAGTAACGTCTTATCGCCTACTACGGCAATCATTTGTTTGTTTATCGGTTCATTCAAGGCAGGAATAATAACACCATCTTTCGTCTTAAATGGCTTGTCAATATTCTGAATCGCAAAAACTTCATGAACTCGAAAGCCATACACCAACTGCATTGAGAATACCCACATCCACCGCCTACGTGATTCCAAATGGTATCGTTTGTTGTTGGGAACATCTAAAACCACTTCGCGAAGTTTTAAAAACTCATCAACCGATAAAGTTTGAAGGTCTTCACGAAATTCTGTTTGTCTACCGTCAATCTCTTTGAGCCTGCCCAATAAGTCGGCACTGTCAATAGTCTCAGCAAGCTTTTTCATGGCGCACAAGCAATTTTTAAAGCACTTGGTTCCTTGTTTTTTACCGTTAACTGCGGACAGAATATCTGTTAGGTTTACGACCCTATCTTGTGGCAACAGCTTATAGTAGTCACCGTAAACGGCACTCCAAGTACGTTGCTGACTAATACTACTCCTGTCACGTTGTTGACGGCGTTTAGTGCGTCCATCCCAGTATTCTTTCTCTACTTTTGTTATCGCCTGACCAAACGTTATCAAATCATTTTTGATGACGTTTTTATCCAAAATAACATCATCATACCAGGCTAAAAAGCGACTCTCGCTAGAGAAGGACTGTAAACCGCTAGCAACTAGATGAGCTTTCCTCAGAGCATCAGTGATACCTTGCATGGTCAAGTAGCACCCACAAGTCTTGTTGACCCGCTTGTCACCTAACTTGAATTGCAACGTTATGTAACCACCACTCGCTTTCCTGTCTCTTTTTAGCCCTACGCCCTTGGGGCATTCTTTCTGTGCTTGTTGGAAGTAGTCTAGAATCCGCTCGTAGCCAATAAGGTAGTCTGCGGTGGTACTTGCAGTGACAGGATTAGATTTTTCGCTCATCTCTCGCTCCCTACTCTGATAGTGCTGAGTTCGACTGATGTACTCAGCCTACAGCAAGTCGCTCAGTGTTCGCTCAAATCAAAAACAGGACTTTCAGAGTGGGTGCAAAAAATGGCTAGAACGACGGAAATTCGTAATTCAAGAGCGAGGCTTTGATTCAAGTCCTGCCGTACCCGTTACATAAAACCTAATAGCATCAATGCTTTGAGCCGTTCTTTCCCGAAAAGGAGAGAGCGGCTCAAACCTTATTTGTTTCGCATTTTTTTCGCATTTTGTTTCGCACAACAAATGCGAAACACTGCCTATCTGGGTCAGGTGGTATCCCGGCATCCTTTCAGCAGACACGGGTCAACTCTCCGGGCCCAATATTTCCAAGAACGTCTCCACGTCTGCCAAGTCCGCTCTGGATTTTTTACGCCGCGCTTTCAATTGGTTGAGCAAGTCAGTCGGCTCTGGGAATTCTGCGACGGTCGGAGCTGAGTTTTTATTTTCGGCGTCTGGCATCCGAAACAAATCCTTAAAAAAGCCCCACCTGCCACACTGGGCGAATCTTCATGCTTCTGACCGATCGACACTGCTACCCTTCTGGGTATAGGTTTGCTATAGCCGATGTGATATCATAAAAAGTCTATTGTGTCAATAGCCTAGCTCCTGCGATGTTCAAACAGCAACAGCAGGTTGTGGGCCGAGTAGCCCTCAGAGGTTATCCTTAGTAATCAGGCTAGTTTCCGACAGGTTTGGATATGTTCCCAACAACTCTATTTCATGTTCCCCAAAATTTAATGCTATTACTCGACCGCAGCGCGATCGACCGATTAAAGCCCCTATTGGCGCAAGCAACCGGAATGCCTATAGTTGCATCGGAAAATACGGCAACAATTGCGCTCGTATTGGTTGCTATGGGAATTCTGGGTTGGGGATTTTATCGCGCCAGACCTTTTGGCAAACTGGGAATTTTGGCTTGGTTGCAGTCTGTTGCGCTGATGAGTCCCTGGCTGCTGTTCTTTGGTTTGTTCGCCGCCGGAATTTACCTCAATCTAGTTGCGGTATTGTTGCTGCTAGTGGCATCCACGGGATTGTACATTTATCTGGGCCGGCAATTGCGTAAGGCTGCATCTGATACAGTGCTGCCGCGGCCGGATGCTGCTGAGGTAAAGTCCCAAAGCGATGCTTTCTCAGCCCCTGAGTCGCAGCGACCACCAGGCCCAGAAACGATTAAGATCGTCACCTCGTCGCCTGCGAATAATGAATCAGAAATAATTCCCGTTCCGGTGGAAGACCTCAAGGCAATTAAAGGTATCTTTGGAATTGATACTTTCTTTGCCACAGAAACGATTCCCTATCAAGATGGGGTAATTCTCAAAGGCAATCTCCGAGGAGACCCAGAACAAGTACACTCACGTTTGACGGCAAGTTTGGAAGAAAGATTAAACGATCGCTACCGCCTATTTTTAGTAGAAAATCAGGACGACAAGCCCGTAGTTATTATCTTGCCCAGCACCAACGACCCGCAGCCAACAACCGTGTCTCAAAAAATCCTAGCAGTCGTGCTGCTGCTGGCAACAATTGCTACTAGCTTAGAGACAGGCGGTTTGCTGCTAGGTTTCGATTTCTTTAACTCGCCGGCTAGATATCTAGAAGTTTTGCCAATTGCAGCCGGAATTTGGGCGGTTTTAGGCTCTGGGGAAATTGCTCGCAGAGTGCTGGCAAATCGGTACAAGGTTGGCTTGAGTTGGCCGTTTTTTATACCAACTTTGCAGATAGGTTGTTTTGGAGCGATCGACCGTTTTGAGTCGCTGCTGCCCAACCGTAAAGTTTTGTTTGACATCGCTTTTGCCGGGTCAGCGGCTGGGGGAATAGTTTCTGTGCTAATGCTGGTAACGGGTTTGCTGCTGTCTCACCCCGGCAGTTTGTTTCAAATTCCCGCAGAATTTTTCAAGGGCTCGGTTTTGGTGGGAACTTTGGCAAAAGTGGTTTTGGGTTCGGCGTTGCAGCAGCAGATTGTTGACGTTCACCCGCTGGTAGTTATCGGTTGGTTGGGCTTGGTAATAACGGCGATTAATTTGATGCCGGCGGGACAGTTGGACGGGGGTAGAATCGTGCAAGCCATCTACGGTCGGAAAATAGCCAGTCGCACTACTTTGGCGACTTTTGTGGTGCTGGCTATCGTTTCTTTAGTTAATCCTTTGGCTCTGTATTGGGCGATCGTGATTCTGATTTTACAGCGGAATCTGGAGCGACCGAGCCTCAACGAGCTGACTGAGCCTGACGACGCTCGCGCGGCTTTGGGTTTGCTAGCTTTGTTCTTGATGATTGCTGCGCTGTTGCCGTTGACTCCGGCTTTGGCTGGCCGTCTGGGAATTGGCAACTAGCAGTAGTCGGGCATCTTTGGTAATAGGCTCTTGGGTTGCGGTAAATTAGTGGAATATAGGAATTGAGCGATCGAACTGGGAACTGAAGGGCGATCGGGTTCCTAACTACTAATTTCCCATTAATACCCGCGCCCAGGGCAATTTATCTACTACCAAAAGTTGATTTTTTTATAACCCAAAATTTGTTTAAACTTGATCGATTAAGTTTAAATAACTTATCTGAGCCTATAGGATAAAGTCATGGCTAATCAACTTCCTCCTGTATTGGTAACTTTTGATGCAGATGTTTTAATGACTGGCCGAACCCAAGTTTGGCAAGAATATGCGAAGGTGGGAACTTGCTATATCCCAGAAGTAGTGTACGACGAAATAGATCGTCTGACAGGGCAAGCGGTGGAAAAAGCTCAAGAGCAAGTAGCTAGAGAGTTTATGCGCTTTTTTGCCGACAGCGGTTGGATTGCAACTGACGCTCAGGAAACACACCGCGCTCTCGAACCTTCGATCAAAAATCAAAGCAAGCCAGCAATGCTGGTGGTGGCGACGGCTCAGTGCGTTTACGGTTTGGCTCAAGAACACCCGGACGCATTGGTGATTTTTGTGTCCAACAGCCAGCCTCTGCTGAAGCGGCTGGCTTCTGTAGGCGCTACGAATCTCTGCGGGATTACCGGGGCGATGCTGTTAAATTGGGCGAGGAAAGGGGAACGCCCGCCGGCGGCGACTCAGCAATTGCAAAGTTTGATGCGTACCCTCGCCGAACGCAAATCGACTCAGCGCCCTAACAACAGAATTCAGGATGCTGCTGTGGGCCAAACGGGGGCTTCTGCTAGCAAGTTAACGGGGACGCGCGGCGCTTCTGAATTGAAGTCGTCTACCAGTTTTACTAAAACTAATAAAACGGGTTTGACTGAGAAGCGCAGTGCGAGTTCCCGGCCCAAAACGCCACGGCGCAATCGCGAGGAGTCGATAGATTACGAGCCGGCTGTATATCGCATGAAACATATTACACCTCCGAAAAAAAGGGACAGCGGTTTTCTGTCTAGTGTGTTCAATTTTTTGGGAGCCTTATTTTTCTTGACGGTAGCGGTGGGTATTTTGTGGCGAGTGTTCGATGTTAGGGGTTTTAGAAAGACTTTTGTGCCGGCTCTACCGCAGCCTGTGCAACAATTTGTTAAGTCGATCGACCCTAAATAATCTAGTTTGCTGAAAATTCTACCTTCTGATGTGGCTGATTTGCACCTTGGGAAACTGGGATAGCACGCTTGGTTAACAAATCGGTTCTCTCCCCTAAATATAGCGGTAAGCTGCTCGTGGCGCACCCTACGGTTAGAATTTCTGGCCTTAGTCCGCTGGGAATTTTCAACGGCTACTATCACAACACAAGATGAACGCTCCACTTTAGTGTTCTAAAAATTCCTCGCCATGCTGAACGGGAACCAAATAATTAGTGGATTAGCACTGGCTTTTGCGGGTTTTGCGTATGCTTTAGTATTTTTTGTTCTTCTTCCCTTCAGACAATACGATTATGCAGCACCACTTGGGGCAATAGCAATGGCGATCGCCCTTACTCTAGCAATGAATTGGCTACTATCTGCATCGTTGCTAACTGGCTGGAGTTGGGTGGCGGCATTATTTGGTTTTCAGGTAGTCCTGATGTTTTTTGGTAGCGTGTTTTTGGAAGATGGGCTGTACCTGCCAAATTTGTTGTTTTTGGGAACTATGATCGTAGGATATGGGAGCGTTTATACCAGTTTTTCACAACAAAAAACACTGGTAATTGTGGGCTTATTGACGGTATTTTTCCTAGCTTTAATGTACTTATCTTTGATTGGTGGCTATGCGATCAAAGGCAAAAATCCGTTTCAGGGTTCTTCTACCCAGATGCTGCCGCTGTTGAATCAAAGGGTAGAAATTATCACCGACAATCCCAAACAATTTTATTTGAATGGTAAAACTGGCGAACTCACGCATATTGACCGTTATGAGGTGACAGTGAAACTAGATTCTGGAGGAGACGAGAGATTGATGTGGCCCTATGTCAATGTTTGGTGGCAGGATATCAAGGCTGCTAGGGAATGAGAATTAAATAACTTCCACAATAACAATTAAAATTGTAAGTTATTTAATTCGCGATCCTAGCGAACAGAAGTCGCACTAATTTATATCGTTTTCGCTGGCCTCGGAATAATAAAATAGAGTCAACACTTAACACTCAACCATTCAGTTTTCAGACCCCTAGTCAACAGTCAACAGTCAACAGTCAACAATCATGACGAGTTCAACGGAAATTGATATCATTCATTGTTTAAAGCTGGCGCTGTTCCTTCTAAAGGTCGAATAATGGCCGGTTTATTGGTAGATTGTTGCTGAAAAAGTGCCTTGAGTGCCAATTCAAGATTTTCTGCCATGACGATGCGGTTTTCGTAAACAGCAATAACTCTGACTAAAGTTGGCAAACTATTACGCTCTGCTTCTAAGTAAAGAGGTTCCACATACAGTAAAGATTGTTCAATAGGAATTACTAATAAGTTTCCTTGAATTGCTTTTGAACCCTGGCGATTCCAGAGAGATATTTGTTCGGAAATAACAGGATCTTGGTTAATTAAAGCTTCTATTTGTTCCGGGCCATAAACTAATCGCTGTTTGGGAAACAGATACAACAGCAATTTTCCGTAATTGCCACCATCCGATCGCCCTGCAATCCAAGCAATTAAATTGTTGCGGCTTACTGGTGTAAATGGCAGCAGCAAAATAAATTCTTCTGTTGTTTCCGTTGGCAGTTTCGTAATCAAATAATACGGTGCTACGGGCTGCTGTTCGCTGCCATAAATTTCATTGGGAACTCGCCACAAATCCTCCCGATTGTAAAATACTTGCGGGTCTTCCATATGATAAGTTAGCAAGCGTTCTGATTGAATGCTCAGCAAATCTACTGGATATCTGATATGTTTGCGGAGAGCCGGAGGCATTTTGTCAAGGGGTTTGAAGAGTCCGGGAAAGATAGCCATCCAACTGTTAATAATCGGATCGGAGGGATAGGCAACATAGAAGTCAACAGATCCGTTGTAGGCATCAATTACTACTTTTACAGAGTTACGTATGTAGTTAAACTCATGATTTCCCGGATCGGAATACGGATAGCGAGGACTTGCTGTATAGGCATCGATAATCCAGTAAAGATAGTTGGGAGATTTATCATTAGCGGCGGGTGCAGGTTTAATTTTGTTGCCATTGTCCTCCCTGGCTTTTTCTATATCATCATTGCTAAGATTGGCGTTGGCTACTACTAAATACGGGTCAGAATCGTAGCGCAAAAAAGGAGCGATCGCCCGGACTCTTTTGTTAATATTTCGGCGGTACAGCAATTTAGTTTCTGGGGTAAAATTGCGGGTAAGCGCCATTTGCCAATTTTTGAGATAATTAGCAAACAGCCAGCGCCTCCATATAGAACCGATCGCAATTCCGCCCCTACCGCTGTAAGTATTGTAAACATTTTCTTCGCCGCTGGGATAGTCGAATTCTTTGACTTTTGTGGGCGTCATCACGTCTGTATCGGTGATTTCGCCGTAGTAAATTCGCGGGTAGCCGATCGGAATACTGGCCCGAATTCGATCGCTAGTGACTTCCAAAGCAGTCTCTCCTTTCTGGGCTGCCACTCCAATATCTTTGACAAAATAATCCGGTAAACCGCCGACACCGACTCTGTTTACGGGAGAAAGAGTAAAGCCGTAACCGTGAGTGTAAACTAGGTGTTCGTTCACCCAAGTTTGAGCATCTGGGGCAACTGCTGTGTAATCTAATTCCCGCGCTGCCAGAAACACTTGTTGACTTTCCGAATCTCCTTTTTGTGCTTTTTCCTTTTTGATTGTGTAGCGATCGATATCCGCATCAGGAAATGTATAATATGGTCTAATTTGCTGTAACTGTCGGGTCGTTTGCAGCAGCGGTCGCTTGTCCCACAGGCGGATGTTGCTAATAGTAAGTTGATTTTTTTCTAAGTCGGCATAAGTAAGTTTTCCGGCGGGATCGAATGTTTTTATTTCGATATTGTTGAGATCAAAGGCTTCTTTAGTAAAGGCAATACTGCGCTCAATGTACGGCTGTTCTCGTGCTAGTTCGTTGGGTTGAACTATGAGTTTCTGCACAATTTGTGGCAGCAGCCAACCTCCCACAAAAGTTAAAGTTACCCAGGCTAAAATAATTTTTTTTAGGACTTCATTTTTAATTTTGAATTGGTAAACCTGCCACAGCATCAAAAGTGCGATCGTCGTGGCCACAATACTCAAAAATCCATAGAAGGGCAGTCGCACTGTCACGTCAGCATAATTTGCGCCGTAAGTAACGTCTCCCCGCGAATACAGCAATGAGTAGCGCCCCAACCAGTAGCGGAATGCAACGGCTAGCATGGAAGCTGCACCCAACCCGTACAAGTGCCGCTGCTGGGATCGAGAAAACCCCAAAAATATCCCTTGACTCAGGCTATTTCCCGACAGCAAATATGTTAAAGCACTAGATACTAAACTGTACAAAAATACAACTGTCAGCCCGAATCCTAGCAAATCTAAGATTGGCAAAATAAATACATAAAAGCTAATATTTTGATGAAAAAGAGGGTCGGTCGTGTTAAAATTAATAGGGTGAAAATATTGCAAAACATTTGTCCAGCGACTGGCGACAATCAGCCCGATCGCCAAACTGAGAAAAAGGGCGATCGCCCGCAGCCAAAAATCAGGCTTAATTACCACAGCTAACATTGTCCCCAGCAGCAAGCCCAACTGCCACCAGCGAGAAAATAACTGCACGGCTATTTGCTGGATGGACTCAATTCCTAACTGCACCGGCGGTGCAGGTAAATTGCCAGCTATACCCAAATAGGTGAGGCTGTTTGCAGCCAACAGCCCGCAGTGAATTACTATAAAAGTTGCGATCGAACTCAATCCGAATACCGCCAACAGCAGCCAGGAAAAGGTTATTTGGGATTTAGCAACAGGTAATTCGTAATTCTTCTCGGTATTCTTCCCCGCGTTGTTCGCCCTCAGTGAAGCGAATAGCTCCCCCACAACCGGCGATTTCATTTCCTCTGCGGGATGTTGCAGGCGGCGGGCTAAAGCCAAATTTCCCAGCAAAAAGACAGAAGAAACAGCAATTGCGATCGTCCCCAGCAACCCTTGAGTTTTCAGCTTTAACAGAAAAACCTGAAGATATCCAACTTCCTGAAACCAGAGAATTTCTGCAGCCATGCGGGAGGCAAATTCAAGAACCAGCCACAGCCCTACAATCCCTAAAATTAATTGATAAATTCGCCTATTAGTCATTACTTATTAGTCATTAGTTATTGGTTGAATGATACAGCATATTCCAGGTTGATGAAGTACAGTAGCCGCTATATTTATGTTGTGTAATTTTAATATGTAGGGTGCGGATCTGCGACCTTTTAAATAGAACTTGCAGATTAACTGGTGGCGACGCACCTTACTTACTACAATATAGTGTGTACTACATATACATGGAATATGCTGTAACTTATATCATGTTCGAGCAATTTACCTTCCCGAATGATACTTTTGCCGCCAGGGTTGGAGGCATTTTTATTCATGGTAATTGACCGGGCATAATATGACTCCTGCTTTCGGGTCAACTGACTAATGACTAATGACTAATGACCAATGACAAACTAGCTGTACTGCTGATTGACATCCACATCCAAATTAAACAGTGTTTGCAAAGTTTGCATCGCTTGCCGCCGCGCCTCAATATCCTGCTGAGCGCGTAACTGTACCATCGGATCGTGCAAAATCTTATTCACAATCCCCCTTGTTAAAGATTCAATCACATCTTGATGTTTCTCCGAAAATTCCGAACCAAGACGCGATAAAGCTTTTTCTAACTCTTGTTCCCGAATCAATTCTATCTTATCCCGCAAACAGCTAATAGTAGGAACGGTTTCCAGACTGCGCCACCAGAGATCAAAAGCCTCTACTTCCTGTTCCAGCAAGCCCTGAGCTTCCATTGCCATTTTGCGACGGGTTTCGTGATTTTGAGCTACCACTGCTTTCAAGTCGTCCACATTAAACGATCGCACATTAGTGAGTTCGTTTGCATCCGAGTCAATGTTGCGCGGCACAGAAATATCCACCAACATCAAAGGGCGATTCGGATCTAAAACCGCTTCCAATTTAGCTTTATTTAACAGTGGATCGGTAGCTGCCGTACTGGTAAAAACCAAGTCAGAACTAGCAATTACCTGCATCATTTCCGATAGCTGATACAGGTGCAGTTGAGCATCTTTAAACTGACCGGCCAACTCCAGGGCGCCCCGCACAGAGCGGTTAACGATCGAAATATGGCTAGCTCCTTTGGAGAGCAAATGCTGCACCAAAAGCCGCGACATTTTGCCAGCACCGATAATGGCAATTTTGCTGCTTGCTAAATGCTGACCCTTCATTTGAGCCAATTCTGCCGCCGCCGAACTAATCGAAACTGCACCAGTACCGATGCTAGTTTCCGTGCGAACTCGTTTCCCTGCTGTGAGAGCTTGCTTGAACAAGCGCTCTAAAATTCTGCCTACACCTTTGTACTGCTGGGCGAGTTTGTGAGTTTGTTTCACCTGAGCCAAAATTTGTCCTTCTCCGAGCACCAAACTGTCGAGGCCAGAAGCCACTCGCATCAAGTGCATCACCGCATCTTCGTGCAGCAAAATAAACAGGTGAGGGCGCAAAGACTGCAAAGGAACTTTACTGAATTCGGAAAGGAACTGAATAACCTCTCGCACACCAGGTTCCGACTCGCGGGTAACAATATAAATCTCTAAGCGGTTGCAAGTGCTGAGGATGGCAACCTCTTGAACGTGCGGGTAGCCGCGCAATTGGGCGATCGCGGCTTCAACTTTCTGTTCTGGAATGCTCAGTTTTTCGCGAACTTCTACCGGCGCTGTTTTGTGGCTGAGACCTACGACTGCAATATTCATATCTGTGATTTGTCACTATTTCTTTCTTAGTTGTTAACAGTCACCTGTTATTAGTTCTTAGTTTATCGCTAATTGCTAATCACTGGTGACTGTTCACCGTTAACTGTTAATTGTTAACATTTAACTGTTAACCACTAACTAATCACTAATTCAATTGCAGAGATTTCGGCTGGTCAAACATATGGATTGTATCCACAAATCGAGCCGTTTTCGACTGAGAAGAAATTACCAAACTTTCAGTGCGAGCGCCGCCGCCAAAGAAGCGAACTCCATTCATCAGCGTTCCGGGAGTAATCCCGCAAGCTGCAAACAGAACTGTTTCTCCAGATGCCAGCTCTTCAGCATTGTAAATCTTGTCTGGGTCTGTGATGCCCATCTCTTTCAGGCGGGCGATATTGCTCTCTTTGCTTTCACCGATCAAACCAGTTTTTACAACAGCCGGATCGTAAATTAACTGCCCTTGGAAGTGACCGCCCAAGCAGCGCATTGCCGCTGCAGAAATCACGCCTTCGGGTGCTGCGCCAATACCCATAAGTGCGTGGATGTTGGAACCAGAAAACGCGCAAGAAATCGCTGCCGAAACGTCGCCGTCGCTGATCAGCCGAACTCTTGCACCCGCTTGCCGAATTTCATTAATTAAATCTTTGTGTCGGGGGCGATCCATGACCACCACCACCAAATCTTCAATACTGCGGCTGAGACAATCAGAGATAATTTTGAGGTTTTGAGTGGGCGTTTTGCGAATATCTACATGATTCTTAGCAGCCGCAGGAGCAGCCAATTTGTTCATGTAGAAATCCGGTGCCGCAAACAAACCACCTTTTTCAGAGATTGCCAAAACTGCCATCGAACCGTTTTGACCGTAAGCAACCAGGTTAGTACCTTCGCAGGGGTCAACAGCGATGTCAATTTCGATCAATTCATCTATGTTGCAGACATCTTTGGCATCTTCGCGGGTACAAATACCTACTTGTTCACCGATGTAAAGCATGGGTGCGTCATCGCGCTCGCCTTCGCCGATCACGATGCGGCCGCGCATATGAATTTTGTTCATGCGCTCCCGCATGGCTTCTACAGCCACTCTGTCGGCTTCATCTTTTTCGCCTTTGCCCATCAAGCGAGCGGAAGCGATGGCTGCCTGCTCAACTACTTCGATAATCTCTAAACCGATTACATTGTCCACGAACTAGATCCTCCCAACTGCTGATGCGTGCCTTGTGCTCTTTTGCACTCCCAGCCATCAAGTTTATCAGAGGCGGGGATCTGTGCGAGCGCAAGCAGTTGCTTAGTTTGTGTTAACTTTTGCTTCTTTGAGACTGGGGCTGGAAAATCTGAGTCCAACAAGCTCAAAGATCCGACCAAGAGGGCCGGCACGGGGAGTAGGGGTAGCACGGCCCCTACAAGAGAATGAAACAGCCCTGCCGTCTGAACGCTAAATCGCGGACTCCAGAGGTTCCGGGGCTGCGACGGGCTGTTTCAGGCAAGTTGTCATTCCGAGTGCCGTTAAAGGTTTTATGATTAGTTTGCGATGCACGATTTCTCAGAAACCCGGTTGCTAACCCGGAATTTATCGTTACTAAACCCAAAATTTTGGTAGAAACCGGGTTTGTGAGGGTAAGTCCTAATGACGATCGCAAATCAAATGGACAGCCCCAAATCGCGACGCAGTAGACTTTATGAGCCGTAAGCAAAAAACAATGATGATGAAAGCCCAAGATATTATGACCACAGATGTTGTTACCATTCGCGGTTCAGCAACGGTAGCTGAAGCGGTGGCGATGATGAACGATTTGTGTTTGCGCGCGTTGATTGTGGAACGTCGCCACGAACAAGATGCCTATGGCATTGTGACAGAAACGGATATTGTCTATAAAGTAGCAGCCTACGGAGTAGACCCGAAAAAAGTCCGCGTCTTCGAGATTATGACCAAACCTTGCATTACGGTCAATCCTGACTTGGGGGTGGAATATGTGGCTAGGTTGTTCGCGAATACCCGCATCCGCCGGGCGCCGGTGATTAAGGACGAGCTAGTGGGCATTATTTCGGTCACGGATATATTGACAAAAAGCGATTTTCTTGAGAAGCCGAAGAGTGTTTTATTTGACGAAGAAATCGAACAGGCGATCGCGGATGCCAGAAGTATCTGTGCCGAAAAAGGCGCTACCTCTAGAGAGTGCGCGGTAGCCTGGGATATTGTAGAAGAAATGCAGGCTGAGGCTTCTCACCAGCGATCGATGAAGCTGGAAAAAACGGCTTTTGACCAGTATTGCGAGGAAAATCCAGAGGCTGCTGAAGCGCGGATATACGACAGTTAATCTAGTTATTAGTCATTAACTATTAGTTATTAGTTATCAACTCTTATTTATGGATTGATAACTAATAACTAACAATCGGAAATAGCTTTTTTTCGGCTCGCCTCACGAAAGATAAAAATCTTAAGTGTTTGGCCCTGTCATCAGAAATTTGGGTTTGAAACCCCGTCCTTCGTTTGACGGCTTTACAAAGATTTTACATTGAGTCTAGCACAATATCACAATCGAAGTGTTAGACTGTGAGCATGACGCTCAAAGCCTTCAGCTATCGATTCTACCCAACTCCGGAACAAGAGAGTTTGTTGCGACGGACAATGGGTTGCGCTCGTTTAGTATACAACCGTGCCTTAGCCGTAAGAACCGAGGCATGGTACAAAGACCAAAAACGGGTAGGGTATGCTGAAACCTCTTCAATGCTAACCGAATGGAAGAAAACAGAAGAGTTAGATTTTCTGTCGGAAGTTAGCTGCGTACCGTTACAGCAATGCTTGCGACATTTACAAACGGCTTACACCAATTTTTTTGATGGGCGGGCGAAATATCCCAACTTCAAGAAAAAACGCAATGGTGGTAGCGCAGAGTTTACCAAATCTGCTTTCAAGTTTAAGGATGGACAAGTTTACTTAGCAAAGTGTGCCGACCCGTTGCCAATTCGTTGGAGCCGGATGCTACCTGTCGGTTGCCGACCATCAACCATTACGGTGAAGCTTTCACCCTCTGGTAGGTGGTCAGTTTCCCTGTTGGTGAATGTTGAAATTGAAGCATTACCTCAGTCAGGCAGTCAAGTTGGTATTGACTTGGGCATTACAAGTTTACTCGCTCTTAGCACTGGTGAAAAGATTGCCAATCCCAAAGGATTCAAGGCAAAATATCGCAAACTTAGAAGAGCGCAGAAAGCTTTAAGCCGGAAACAGAAAGGGTCAAACAACCGTTACAAAGCACGACTCAAAGTAGCGAAAGTACATCAAGAAATTGCTGATGCAAGAAAAGATAACCTTCACAAGTTAACAACGCGGTTGGTGCGCGAAAACCAAACCATCGCCGTCGAGAATTTGGCTGTGAAGAACATGATTAAAAATCCCAACCTTGCCCTGGCCATAAGTGATGCAAGTTGGGGCGAATTGGTCAGGCAACTTGAATACAAGTGTAAGTGGTACGGTCGTACTTTAATTAAGATTGACCGATGGTTTCCGAGTTCAAAACGGTGTGGCAATTGCGGACACATCGTTGACAAGATGCCGTTGAATATCCGGGAATGGGATTGTCCTAATTGCGGGACACACCATGACCGAGACATCAACGCGGCAAAGAATATTTTGGCGGCAGGGCTTGCCGTGGCAGTCTGTGGAGCGACTGTAAGACCCGAACAGAGTAAATCTGTTAAGGCAGGTGCGAAACCCCGTAAGGGACAGAAGCAGAAACCTAAATCTTGAGGTTTGGGAATCCTCGCCGTTCTACGGCGGGGTGGATGTCAAACAAAACACGTTCAGCTTATTCCCATCAAGATCGCGAAAATATCCCGCATAAAACCCCGGTAACGCGCCTCTTGGTCCTGCTGGCCCTTCATCCTTAGCCCCAAGTTCGATCGCTTTGTTATAAACTAAGTTAACTTTTTCTGGACTGTCAACCTGAAGAGCTATCATGACTCCATTGCCAACAGTTGCTGTGTTACCATCATAGGGTTTTATAATAGCAAGTGCTGGTTCCTCTGGAGAAACGCTCCATGCGATAAATCCGTCGAATTCCATGAATCGTCGAGCGCCAATTTCAGCCAGCAAAGCATCATAAAACTTGGCTGCCGTTTCAATATCGTTGGTACCGAGTGTAACATATCCGATCATATTTTTTGTCTTCTAACTGATGTTAAGATTTAAAAAATGTTTGAGCAAATAACAACTGAGTTAAACTGATCTTTAGAAAACCCAAGCTACAACTCAAACATCATTTTACATCATAACTCAAACTATCTCGGTTTTGTCGGCTGCAATGATTTATTGTCGATCGCTAATACATTCGGGACTGTCTCTAGTTGGACTATTGACGATCGCACTTACGGCCTTTGCTTTCATCGCTTCGGAAGCATAGGGCTTTAACAAGGGCAAAACTTCCCGAGCATTTTTAACAGCAGGATCGAGCCACTGTTCCCAATCGCTGTCGGGGAGAATCACGGGCATTCGATCGTGCAGCGGCTGCACTGTTTCGTTAGCAGCGGTAGTAATTATAGTGCAAGATACAATGTTTTCTGTTTCAGGAGATTCCCAATTTTCCCACAAACCGGCAAAAGCAAAAGGTTCGCCGTCTGCCTTTTGAAAATAGTAAGGCTGTTTGTTCTTTCCCTGCTGTTGCCATTCGTAGAAACCGTCAGCCACTATCAAACATCGCCTGTGCTTAATGGCGCTGCGAAAAGCAGGTTTTTCGGCTACAGTTTCCGATCGCGCATTAATCATGCGACTGCCTATTTTCATGTCTTTTGCCCAACTTGGAATCAGACCCCAGCGCATAAATTGAAAATGTCGCTGCATTTTTTCTGGTTCAACTGTGACTGTGGCAACTGATTGAGTTGGGGCGATATTGTATCGCGGTTTGATGTCTGGAACTCCCGACAGTTTGAATAATTCGGCGATGATTTGACCTGAAGTAGTTAAAGTGAATCTTCCGCACATAATTTTATAGTTGTATTAACGCGGTTTTTACCGATTCCGGCAGTTCGACAGTCGGGTAATCCGGCAGTCCGGCATGGGTTGAAACCCCTGCCTCAAAGCTAAAGTCGGTTAAAACCGACTGGAAATATGAGCTCAATATCTATCTATTTTAGTCCTCTTTTAGAGGACTTTAACTATGAGACAGGGGTTAAAAACCCCTGTCGGATTGTCGGACTAAACCGGGCGGGCGAGACGCCCACCCCACAAGAAAATTCATTCTTTGTGGAACAGGCATCTTGCCTGTTCTTGCGGGACACCCCACAAGAAAATTCATTCTTTGTGGAACAGGCATCCTGCCTGTTCTTGCGGGACACCCCACAAGAAAATTCATTCTTTGTGGAACAGGCATCTTGCCTGTTCTTGCGGGATACCCCACAAGAAAATTCATTCTTTGTGAAACAGGCATCTTGCCTGTTCTTGCGGGATACCCCACAAGAAAATTCATTCTTTGTGAAACAGGCATCCTGCCTGTTCTTGCGGGATACCCCACAAGAAAATTCATTCTTTGTGGAACAGGCATCTTGCCTGTTCTTGTGATTTACCGTTAAGTGGGGGTGAATTTTCGAGATGATTTGTTTTAGGCAATTATTGTTGGTAAAACCCCACCCTAAGAGACATTGCTAAATTGTGGAACCTTCGCCGACAACCATTCGGCGCGCAACTTGTCAATAGCTAATTCTTTGAATTTAGCTTCTACTTCAATCCAAGGAGCTTGATAATAGCAATTAGGCATTTCTGTAATTAAATCGCTGTGGCGCGGATCGGCAAAAAATTCTCTGCCATTCGATATATGCACTAATTGCCATTCAGGAACAGACCAAGTTGTGCGGGCGGCTGCGAGCATTTCGGCAACGCTGGGATCGTCGTAAGTTTCTAAATGTTCGTGAATGACGTGGTGGTGGGCGTCAAAAACCATTGGTACGCCGGTATCGAGACAAACTTCTAAAATTTCCGAGGAACTGTAAGCGTATTCGTCATTTTCAAAGGTTAAGCGCGATCGAATTGATTCGGGTAAATCGCGGATGACAGACTTGAGCTGCGAAATGCGATCGCTCTTGCCGCCGTGAATGTTCATCAGTGCCAGGGGCGATCGGGGTTGTCCCAACATATCTAAAATTAAAGCATGAGTCGCGAGAATTTTAATGCTGTTTTCAACCACAGAAAGCTTGTCGGAACTGAGGACGACAAATTGATCCGGGTGGAGTACCAAGCGGATGCCTAAAGAAAGAGCGCGATCGCCCGTAGTCCGCAATTCTTCAGTCATGGAGTGTAGCACTGCTTCCCCCAAATCTGTATCTGCAAAAGGGAACAGTGCAGAAGTCATGCGGTAGAGCTTAATCTGATTAACGGAACAGAAGTCGATCGCTTTGTCAAGCCGCTTTAAGTTGTCTGTATAAAGCTCGCGCAATACCGTTTCTTGTTCAGTTTCCGAAAGCTGTAAAAGTCGCTTCCGCGTGACTGTGCGAAAGCGAACTTCATTGGATGTTGTAATACAGACTAATCCCAATTCCGGCAATTTGTCTTTTTCCAATACTTGGTTAATATTGCTCATTTAAAATAACACCTAGCTCTATTTCGATCGCAAAATAGGTTTGTAATAAGGACTGAAGTCCTTAGTTATCAAGTTTTGAGAGACTTTACTCCCTCAAAACTCGATCTAACTATAATTTCTAGCTTAGACTCAGCGGCTGCGGGCGATCGCCTATCTTAAGTCAGAGATGTTGCTTAATAGTTGAGGATGCTATAGCACTCCTGGCATAAATTGTGAAATTTTTCTCTTCTCTTCTCAACATTCGCGTCAAGAGAGTCTTCGCGGTTCCTTCACAAAAAAACTCAGTTTCGTGTTTCCCGAAAGAATTGCTATATCTCCTGACTTTCCCCATTTCCCGTTTTCAATCAACTTCGCAAACGCCCTGACCTGAGAATGCTAATAATCAACCAAAAACCCAAAAAACTCGCCGCCCCAAACAAACCAGTGCTCAGAAAAGATAGCTGAGAAGTTTGTGCGTTAGAAGAAATAATTGCCGCCCCCACAATCAGCGAACCCACGACAATACTAAAAGAAAGTCGGTTCGCAGAATCCCCCAGAGTGCGGCGTAGCGGATCGAGTTCTTTTAGTGTCAAGTTCCACTTCAAAGTTTCCGAAGTAACTCGGTCTAAAAGCACTTCCACCTGTCGCGGAGATTGCAAAGATAAGCTTTTCAGATCCAGGGCAGTTCTCAGCAGAGCTTGGATCGGATCGTCTCCTAATAACTGACGCCGAAACATATCGGTCATCAGCGGTTTAACCTGCTCTACAATATTAAATCGGGGATTAAAAGAGCGCGCCAGTCCCTCCAAATTCGCTAGAGTTTTTGCATACAAACCGAGATTGCTGGGCAGCCGAATTTTATTTTTGCGGGTGATTTCCAGCACCTCATAAAAAATTTCCGACAAGTTCATTTGCGACAAGCTAACATTGTAATACTTGCGTAGCATTCGAGCCAAATCGTTCTCTAGATTAACTAAACTTGTCGGCTGAGCAAATTCGGCCATTTCCAAAGTTAATTGAGCGCAGCGCTGAGCGTCTAAATCGACAATTGCCAGCAACATTTCTGTCAAATTCTGCTGAGTGCGCGGGTCTAATCTGCCGACCATGCCGCAGTCTAGCAAAGCTATGCGGCCGTCTTTGAGATAAAATAAATTGCCGGGATGCGGGTCTGCGTGAAAGAATCCGTCGATATATAACTGCTGGAAGAAAACGCGGCAAAGTAGCGTTGTAATTTCTTCGCGTTCGGCATTTATATCTCCTTTGTGGCGAATTCCTTGCAAATCGCCTAACAAAATCGGGACTCCGTTCAGCCACTCCATGACTAAGAGTTTTTTTGTAGTTAACTCCCAGTTAATTTCTGGTAAGACCACTTGTGTGGGGTCAAACCATTTACTTTTAGATAAATTGCGGCGCAGTTCGTCTGTGTAGCTGGCTTCTTGAATGAAGTCTAGTTCTGCACGCAGGGCGATCGCAAATTCTTCTGCTAAGGCGACAATATCGTATTGTTGACCGAAGTCTGTGAGCATGACAAGTTCTGCCAAACCTCGCAGTACGGCGATGTCTTGTTCGATGACAATATCAATACCGGGGCGCTGAACTTTGAGGGCGACTTCGCGGCCGTCTTTTAAGGTAGCTTTGTGGGTTTGGGCGATCGAACCTGCTGCGATGGCTTCGGTGTTAAATTTGGCGAAGGTATTTTCGAGAGATTGTGTGAGTTCCTGGCGGACGATTGCTTCTACTTGCGACCACGGTACGGGCGGCACTTCCGCTTGTAGCGTGGAGAGAGTTTCGATGTAGCTGGCGGGTAAAAGGTCAGGACGGGTGCTCAGCAATTGACCCAATTTGACAAATACTGGGCCTAATTCGACGAGGATATTGCGGAGAACTGCTGGAGTTGGGAGACTGGGTGCGTCGGTTTTGCGGCCGGTTAGGAGGCTTTTCATGTAGTCCCAACCGTTGCGGAAGACGACCTCTAGAATTTCTCCTTTGCGAGAATTGTTTTGAACTAGGCTAAACAAGGGGCCTCCGGGTCGATCGGGTTTAAGGGCTATATAACTACTAGGATAGCGCTGTTGACCAAGCTGACCAGTGTCTTGGGGAATAACTTGGGGGTGGTGCGAATGGGGCGCGATTCCCTACGGGATAGCTTCGCACGCGCGTATTTTGGGTAGCAGAATTGCTGTTGAGAATTTCCTCGTCTCGGAAACATTTTCAGACCGTTTTGTTACTTATAGTATTCATTAATTGACTTATAATCTGTAGACTTATTGTCTATAAAAGTTTATTTATAGTCTGTAGATTTATTGTCTACATTTTTTGATAATTGTACCTTGAAGCAAAAAAGTGAAATAGATATCAAAAAGCGTTTTGGAAAAGCCATAAGGCGGCGTCGGCGAGAACTCGATCTATCACAAGAACACCTAGCCGAAATTTCAGGACTTCATCGTACTTACATTTCGAGCATAGAAAGAGGTCAGCGCAATCCATCTTTGGAAAATATTGACAATCTAACAAAAGCCCTGGATATATCTATTTCTGAGCTCTTTGCTAACTATGGTATAGAGGTAGAAGAGTGACAGCTAAAAAAAATGCTAAAGCTAAAAATACTCGGTTGAGCTATAAACTTGGTCTGCCAGCAGCAATAGCGAGAAAAGTTGAAAAGACAGGTCAAACCAGAGGTGCAGAGAAAGATACTGTTTATCAAAACCGCGTCCTCCGATCTAGTACAGTCCTAATACCGCTGAGTTCGTGGAAAGTTGGGGTTGTCCCACCACCCGAAGGATTTGAAAATGGTTACATAGTTCTTGCCCATCCAGAGGAATACTTTTCGGACACTCCTCCAACCTCTAAATTAGATTTACCAAAAGACTTACAGCTAGGAAAAGATTTATTAGTATTTTATGAAACTAGACCTCAATGGATGCGCTACCCTCCAAGTCAGTATGGTTGGCATCCCGCCCATTCTCGAATTCCACCACTAGGAGGTCAATACCTTGCCCGCGTACCAGATACTACCCGTCCTGGAGACTCTCTTGAAAGGCATGGGTACATAGATAGCAAAACTGGCGGTCAAGGGGCAGGAATTAGGATTTATGAGTATGCTTCAAAAACAGAAATAGAAGCTACTAGATATCAGTTATCTTTCCTTGTGTGGCAAACCGAGGGAATTATTGATATGGCGCGAGAAGAAGGGACACTGAATCCTGAAGAATGCAAGGCAATAATCGAAGCTAAATGTCAGGACATGGGACTGAGCGATCTTACGCTACTTCAGCAAAACAGGATAATAGATAGCCAACAGCGTACCGTTTGCCCTCTTTGCTTGAAGCCTATCCTAGCTCAAGAGCTGGCGTCCCGCGTGGAACAAGCTGAAGGTCGAAATGTACCTGATTTGACAGTTACCACAGCAAATTTATTTCATGTTAAGGAACTCAAAGCCGGAGTATATAATCACTGTCGTTACAATTTGGGATGGGGACATCATCACTGTAATGCAGCAGCTAGAGACTGGGGAGTTAAACGCACATTAAAATGGATGGAAGAAGTCCTCACAAATAACGGAAAAATAATTAATTATTTTTCCGAAGACACATTATTTAATAAGTTTTGAAACAAAAATTCCTTTTTCCAGTCAAATTCTGATGTTTTAGACTTTGGTAATGGCTGTGATATATCAGAACACCGTAAAGTTATTTTGTGACACAGACTTTCTTCAATCTCAATCAGCATAGCTTTACGACCTAACATTTGGGCTGCTTGTCCAACAACACCTGAACCTGCAAAGCAATCCAGCACCATATCACCCGAATAAGAACTGGCTTCAATAATATGAGTAATCATATCTAATGGCTTTTCTGCTGGGTGTTTACCCCGGTAAGGTCTAACTGTTGGGAAATCCCAAATATCGGTGTATGGTATATCGGCAGTTACAGAAAAAGGTCTGATTATTTCTTGATAATCAGGTAATTCTGGGACTTGGGGGCTAAATTTAGACAACACCGATTTCAGTTTTTGATATTGTTCGGGACTGGGGATGTTTCTGCCGGTCTCCCAATTCGATACTGCACCACCGTGATTGACACTCCCATACTCACCAATAGCTTCTGTTAGCTGAATAGTTGAGATCCCTGCAGCTTCGCGGGTTTTTCTGAGCAAGCTACCAAAAGCTGATTGTTTGTTGTTTTCCGCTGAGGCTGATTCAGCAAAAATAATCCGTTCCGAATGAAGATACCAACTCCTTAAACTTTCTTTTTTTGCCTTTTGCTTCCATCCATCATAGCCTGGTTCATTGGGTTTTGTCCAAGTAATTGAAGCTAGGACATTAAATCTTTCACCTAACATTACCTCAATTTTGGCTGCCATTTTATTAGAGGCAAAACAGTAGAGAGAGCCATTGGGAGCTAATACCCGCTGCCATTGCTCGGCTATAGTGTCTAACCAGTGAAGGTACTCTGGATCATTTTTAAATCTTTTGTCGCCCGTAATGTTATCTTTTTTAGTAGAATGATAGGGGGGGTCTGTCAGAATTAGATTGACACAATTATTAGGCAGTGACTTTAATACATCTAAGCAGTCACCTTGGTAGAGAGTGACCGCAGGGGATTGAAAGTAGGTGTTCATTGGCTTATTTTCTCTATAGCGCTCTGTACTCAACCGCTCGATTCCATAATTTAAGTTATTATATATGGGAAACCGAACCTCAGTCTAGTCTGTAAGACAATTAAATGATGGGTTTTACGCTCGCCCGGTTCAACATCTTTAACAGCTTCGGGAAAAATAGCCTGTTTTATAATTTTTTGTAATTCGCTTTTTCCGGGATTTATTGTAATTCCAAAGGGCGATTGATAATCGCCCTATTTCTATCACAATAAATCTTTCAATTTATCATCTTCTCCCAACACCTTAATTACCTGTTTAATCTCCTGCGTCCTGTCCTTTTTTACAATCAAAGTTACATTGCCATCTCTGACAACTACCACATCTTCTAAACCAATGGTGACAATCACCTCATTCTCATCGGCTGCATAAAAAATGCCACCTTTCGTATCAATTCCGACGTGTTTGGCTAACTCCAAATTCGGCTTATCTCCTTGCAGCAAACGACCGATCGCATTCCAATCTCCCAAATCGTCCCAGCTAAAGCCTACGGGCAGAACACAGGCCTTTTGCGTCTTCTCCATCAGCGCGTAATCGATGCTAATTTTGGGTAATTCTGAGTAAGCCTGCGCCCCTTTTGCTTCCAAAGCTGCCATCATTTCCGGTACATGATTTCGCAATTCTGTCAAGACTGTTCCGACTCGAAATACAAAAATTCCGCCGTTCCAACTAAACTTGCCGCTGGCTACAAATTCTTCCGCAGTTGTGCGATCGGGCTTTTCCGTAAACCTCGCCACTCGATAGGCCGGAAAACCCCCAAAACTGCCGATTTCCTCGCCTTGTTCGATGTAGCCGTAACCGGTAGAAGCATAACTCGGCTTGACTCCCAAAGTGGCGATCGCATCCTGATTTTTCGCCAACTCCGCCGCCGCCTCCAAAGTCTTGATAAACTCCTGTGGTTCCCCAATCCAGTGATCCGCCGGGAAAAAACCAACAACCGCATCCTCACCGTAACGCTTCGCAGTTTCTATAGCAGTCCAGGCCACAGCCGGCGCAGTATCTCGGCCCTCTGGTTCCGCCAGTAAATTCTCCGGCGGTAACAGCGGCAACTGTTCCCGAACCCCCTCCGCCAACATTTCCGACGTTACCACCCACAAATCGTCCCAACCGTTACCTAATTCCAAAAGTCTTTCCGCAGTAGCCTGCAGCAAACTCTTGCCGCTACCGTCGAGACTCAAAAACTGCTTGGGCCGCTGCTTGCGACTCAGTGGCCAGAAACGTTCGCCTTTACCGCCGGCCAGAATCACAGGAATTAAGGTTCTACTCATTGTTTAAAGTTTAAACTGTTCACATCTATTTTGCCTTGATACTGGTAGGGACACGGCAATGCCGTGTCTTTACCCGTAGCTTAATTTTTAATTCTACCTTCTATCTTCTGCCTGTCACTTTTTCAATCCAATTAGTATCACGATCAATGTAAGGTGCGCCCCAGCATACCTTATTCAATATAAGACCGAAAAACTCTGGTTGAGGAATCATTGAAGATTGCTATAGCCACTAGGAATTAGCCATTACCTATTACTTCGACAATTCGATATTGAGTTCGTTCACAACACGGCGTTTGAGCGGAATTGATTTTTCTCTAGGCAGCAAGTCAAATACTTTCCGAAAAGCGTCATCTACCTGTTCAAATGGTATTTGTCCTTTTTCATTGAAAACTACTTTTCCCGATTGGTCTAGGATGACAGTTTGAGGTACGAAACCTTCGTAATAATGGCTTGGTTCGGTGATTTCGGGTGACGGTTGCGGAGGCAAAGAGTCAATTGTTATGGGCATAAAATCGGCTTCGCGCCCGTAAAATTCCTGGAGTTGAGAGACGACGATCGCGTATTGCTTGGAGTCGCTGCTGTCGTCAGTGTAAAAAACCAACAGTACGGGTTTATGGCGTTTGAAAGAATCTGTAATCTTGACTTTAGGAGGAACTAGGGAACCGTTGCCGGCGTAGAGGGCAAATATTGTACCGTCAAAGCGATCGTCCGTAAGAGTTGCCAAGGCTGGGGCCGTGCCGCTTAGCAGTATGAAGCTAAGTGCGATCGCCACTGTTACAAGACTGGCTGACAAGATTCGCCTCAGCCAGCGGATGCCAGAAGCAGCAGTAACAAGTGATTTTTTTTTCTCAGTAAATATCATAGGTTGTGGGCAGTTGCTGTAAGGAAACCGAAATCAGATGCAAAAACTTTCCTAAGTTTATCAGCAAAATGTAGGCAAATGTTGTTGAGTAGGTTAAAGTAGTTTCGGCTCGACGATCGTAAATTGCTGATAGTGGCGATCGACAAGGCGATTCTACAGGCCCAAGATCACTATTTGCGATCGGCTTTTTAGGGGCGGGCTGGAAGTGTCCGCGCCACAATAAAATTTATTTGTGGTGGCATGGGCTTGTAGCTTCTGAAAATAATGCAAGATGTTAAATCCAAGTGATAACTAGAAACTGAAAACTGGGAATTTACAACTAATGATAGCTTTGCTTGACGCACTCCTCGCCCAAACGCCGGCTGCTGATGTTTCCGGGCCGGCTCAAATCAATCTGGCGCAGGCCCTTGTTTTAGGAATTGTACAAGGATTAACAGAGTTTTTGCCTATCAGCAGCAGCGCTCATTTGAAGGTAGTGCCGATCGCCCTGGGATGGGGCGATCCCGGAGTTGCTTATACTGCTGTTATTCAGTTGGGCAGCATTGTCGCAGTGCTTTGGTATTTCTGGAAAGACTTGACAAATATAGCTGTTGGTGCAGTCGAAGCCCTGGTGCAGCGCAACTACAAATCCCATGAGTTTCAAATGGCGGTAGCACTGGTTTTGGGAACAATACCTATAGTCTTTTTTGGGCTGCTAATCAAGGCATTGGTTCCAGATTTTGACAACTCGCCACTTAGAAGTTTGGCCAGTATCGCCATTGCTTCGATCGTCATGTCGCTACTGTTAGCAATAGCAGAAAAAATTGGCAAGCGCAATCGCACTTATGAAAAGTTAACTGTCTTAGACGGTATTTTGATGGGATCAGCTCAAGCAATCGCCTTGATTCCGGGGTGTTCGCGATCGGGTTCCACTCTAACAGCAGGATTGTTCATGGGATTGGAAAGACCCGCCGCCGCGCGGTTTTCTTTTTTATTGGGAATTCCGGCAATTACTCTGGCTGGATTAGTGGAATTAAGGGGTGATTTGGGACAAGGAATCAGCGATGCGGGAGTTGCAGCTTTGATAGTGGGAACGATTTCATCATTTGTGTTTTCTTATTTGTCGATCGCGTGGCTAATGAAGTTCCTGCAAACTCAAAAGACGTGGATATTTGTGTTGTATCGGCTAGCTTTTGGCGTGGCCATTTTAACGGCGATCGCAGGTGGGGCAGTGAAAAATGCGTAGGTTGTTATAATTACAAGGACAGGCAAGATGCCTGTTCCACAAAACAAGAACAGGCAAGATGCCTGTTCCACAAAGAGTAAATTTTCTTGTGGGACGGGCATCTTGCCCGTTCATAAAAAGCTTATTAATAGCTGACAAGCTGTTAGCTTTTAACTCAAAGTGAGCGTCGCCGTGAAGGATATAGAATGCCTGAAGATAGCGAGCGCCAAAATGAAAAATTAACGCTAATTATGCTGGTTCATGGTGCTAGCATTGGTGTAGCGATGTCCTTCTTTATCTCTCCCGGAATTGTGGGAACAATAGTATCAGATTTAAAACAGGTTCTCCGTTCAGAATCCCAGTGCTAATATATGGAATAGTCTCGCAAAAAAAGGGATTATTTGCCGCAAGGCTGGGTTGACAAAAGAGCGCTGTTGTGCTGGCAGAAACAACTAAGCCTGTCAGGAACCCCGTCAAAATTTTGAGTTTCATAAATACATATTTTTGATACATCCTCTCACAGCCAAGCTAAATTCACAACCCAGAAGTTATTCTGATTCTAAAGGCGATCGAGCCTAGGAGACTGCTATGCTGAAAAGAGAAAACTAATACTGCCATCAATCTTAAAATGCTATTTGTTCCTACGGCTGAACCAATTCCGCTTGTGGCTGATGCAAACGGTGTTATCCGGGTTAGCCAAACCCGAATTACCCTAGATACAGTCATTACAGCTTTTCTTGAAGGAGGCACAGCAGAAGAAATCCGGGAACAGTACCCGTCTCTTCAACTTTCCGATATTTATTTTGCGATCGGCTACTACTTGCGACACCAATCCGAAGTTGACGCTTATCTGATGGAACGTCAACGTCTTGCCACAGAAGTTCAGCAGGAAGCAGAAAGGCGTTTTAACCCAGTTGGAATACGCGATCGCTTATTAGCCAGACGCAACCAAAAAGGGTAGTGTTATATGCTGCGATTATTGGCAGACGAGAACTTTAACAATCAGATTGTTCGAGGTATTCTGCGGCGAAATCCCGACGTTGATATTGTCCGCGTTCAAGATATGGGCTTGATCGAAGCAGACGACCCAACTGTTTTAGAATGGGCCGCGCAGCAAGGGCGCGTGGTACTAACTCACGATGTAGCAACTATGACAAACTTTGCCTACGAACGAATGCAAGCAGGTCTTGCGATGCCAGGGTTATTTGAAGTCAGCCGCCGTGTTTCTGTAGGTTTGGCGATCGAGGAAATTTTGCTAATAGCTGAGTGCAGTCTGGAAGGAGAATGGGAAGGACAAGTGCGATTTTTACCTTTACGCTAACGAGTTTAAGCAAACTATGTCAATACCGAAAAAAGGAGCCAGAAAAATAATTGTTGATGGGGAGCCTTTTATCTGGCTAATCCGAAGACAAGCTACTTATACGCAAGAATACTCCGGAAATCTTCATGTTGCGATCGAACACGCCCAAAAACGGGGTTCGGTGTTAGTTATCATCACCGATCGACCTCATCCTCAATGTTGGGGTACTAACGAAGTGAAACCAGTAACACCCTGTGATGCAACACAATGGATACGGCAAGCGGTGCGACTCGGATGGCAGCCTCAGCTACCCGGAATAACTTTTGAGGTGCGGATTGCAGAACTGTTTATGGAAAAAATATAATAATGCTGTATATTTAGCAACCCGACAAGTCAATTCTGTTAAAGACGTTAAAGACAATTCACTCGCCTAGACTGGCAGAAGCGATCGCCCGATCGCTTCTGTCAGCCTAGACAAGTTAAACTGTAAACATTCTCCGCTAACAAATAACAAATAACTAATAACTAATAACCATGAGCGACATATCAATCCGGCCCGCCCTAATCACCAAAGTTATCCCCGACAGCATCTGCGCCGAAATGGGATTTGAACCCGGAGACTCAATCGTCGCCGTCAACGGTCAAAAACCCCGCGACTTGATTGACTATCAATTCCTGTGCGCCGATGAATTTCTAGAATTAGAAGTATTAGACACTAAAGGCAAAACTCACAAATTAGAAATAGAAAAAGAGTATGACGAAGACTTGGGAGTGGAATTTGAAACTGCTCTTTTTGACGGACTAATTCAGTGCAACAATCGCTGTCCTTTTTGCTTTATTGACCAGCAGCCTCCGGGAAAGCGCGAAACTTTGTATCTCAAAGATGATGACTACCGACTTAGTTTTCTTTACGGTAGCTATCTCACTCTCACAAATCTGACTGAAAAAGAGTGGGACAGAATCGAACAAATGCGGCTTTCTCCTCTCTATGTTTCGGTACACGCTACGGAACCGGAAGTGCGAATTCGGTTGCTAAAAAATCTCCGCGCGGGGAAGATTTTAGAACAAATCAAATGGTTTCAAGAACGCCGCTTGCAAATTCACGCTCAAGTAGTTGTTTGTCCCGGTATTAATGATGGCGAACATTTAGAACGCACTTTGTTAGATTTGGCAAAGTTTCATACTGGAAGTATTCCGGCTGTAGCATCGGTGGCTGTAGTGCCGGTGGGTTTAACTCGCTTTCGCCCGGCCGAAGATGAACTAATCGCAGTAACTGCCCAAAAAGCGCGAGAAGTAATCGAGCAAGTGCAGAAAATTCAAGGGCTTTTGAGTACAGGAAAAGGTGGCGGAAAGCCGAAAAGGAAGAATTCAAAATATACCCCCCCCAACCCCCCCTTAGCAAGGGGGGGAGAAGATTTAAATGGCTTGTTAGGAAAGTCAAAATCTCGCTGTATTTGGCTGGCTGACGAGTGGTTTTTAATCGCTGGTTTAGATTTGCCGTCGGCTGCTGATTACGAAGATTATCCGCAAATTGGTAATGGTGTGGGTTCTATCCGCCAGTTTATCCAGCAGTTTGAAACGGCTTTTGAGAAGCTGCAACCGATGCCAGTCGAGCCTGCGCGCAAGTTAGTTTGGGTGGTGGGGAATGCTGTCGAAAAAGCTTTTGAGCCGATCGTACAACAACTAAACCAAATTCCCGGCTTGTCCGTCAACATGGCCGCACTGTGCAGCAACTACTGGGGACAAACTATCACTGTCACGGGTTTGCTCACCGGGCAAGATTTGCTGGAAGCTTTGCAGGGGCGAGACTTGGGAGATGGCATTCTGCTGCCGTCGGTGATGCTAAAACAGGGGGAACCGCGTTTTCTCGACGACATGACCCTCGAACAGCTCGCCAGCTCGCTAAAAACCCGGATTTTGCCGGTGAGCGGAGTAGAGGAACTAATCTCGACGGCGATCGGTCTGGCAAATGCTGAAGTTAAATTCTAAATTTTGAATCGAACATTCAAAAGTTAAGATGAGTAGGGTAATTGTGACTTGCAACCGTCGAGTTCAGGCTACAGACTAGAAATTTGAGACCTCAATCTTGCTCTAAAATTGTCTCTAGGATTGCAGAGTAATTAAAAAATTATGCGTGTTTTTCGTCAAATCATCGTAGTCGGAGTGGGCGCTGCAATTACTTTGGGCAACGCCCCACAGAGTGCTTCAGCACAGTCTCCGACTCAATCTCAGGACAGTTTGGCCCGCTTCAATCAGCTCGAATTAGGGCAGAAGGTTCGATCGACCTCGAACACAGCTGCAGAATCAGCGTCACAGGCCGAACAGTCGATCGCCCTTAATCCCCCAACTGGAAGCGAGCAAGCATCAAAGCCTCAACAGGCTGCTCCGGCTTCCCCATCAACTCTGTCTCAGGCCGGTGCAACGCCTCTAAGAGGGTTGGAACCGACACAGACTCAGCAGCCTTCCCCGAACCCTCCCAACAATGTTCCTGTGCCGAGTTCCCCGGTACCCATCCTCCGGGGCACTCCGAACGAAAGTTTCCCCCCTGTCCCTCCGAGGGGTATTTTAGACACCAAGCCTCCGGCTTCCCTGGAACCCAACCCGAATCCCCTGCAGTTTCCGACAAACCCGGAGGATGTCAGGATCGAGCAAACTGAGTCAATTACCTTGCAGCAGGCGATCGACCTCGCCCGCCGCAACAGCCAAGTTTTGCAAATCGCCGGACAGCAAGTGGAACAAAGCAGAGCCGCTTTGCGCGAACAGCAAGCTGCTCTTTATCCAGACCTGAATTTTCAAATGGACGCCAGCCGCTCTGTGACTGCAGGCGGAGAACTCGGAGTCCGGGCTCAGCAGCGCTTCAACAACTCTCGGGCTAACGGAACCGGGCAGCCCGCCGAGCAAGCCCGGCAAAATTTAGGCAGCAACAGTCTCAACAACACTTTGCAGTTGAGCTATGACATCGATTTGTTCGGAAGACGGCGGGCTAACATCCGCGCGGCCGAGGAACAGTTGCGCCTTCGGGAATTGGATGTGGAACGCCAAGCCGAGGAACTCCGCTTCGACACTGCTGAGGCTTACTACACCTTGCAAAACGCGGACGGACAAGTTGCCATCCGCCAAGCTTCAGTCAGAAATGCTCAGCAAAGTTTGCGGGATGCCGAAGCCCTGGAACGGGCAGGGGTGGGAACCCGGTTTGCTGTATTGCAGGCTCAGGCAAATTTGGCTAACGAAGTGCAACAACTGTCAGTTGCTCGTCGCGATCAGCGAGTTGCCCAGCGGCGTCTGGCTGAGATTTTGAATGTCAGCCAGTCGGCGAACTTGACGGCGGCCGATCCGGTAGAGCAAGCGGGCTCTTGGAGGCTGTCTTTGGAAGAGAGTATCGTGCAGGCTTTTAGGAATCGCCCCGAGTTGGAACAGCAGTTGGTGCAGAGGGATATCAGCAAGCAGCAGAGGCGATCGATTCAGGCGGGGCGTTTGCCTCAACTGAGTGTTGGGGGTAGTTACAACGTGCTGGGACAAGACCCTGACGACCCCAACCCGTTTGCTACTCGCGGGTGGGCGGATGGTTATTCGATCCGGGCGAGTCTGACTTGGAGTATCTTCGACGGGGGCGCGGCGAACGCGAGGGTGAGACAGCGGGATGCTGATATTGCGATCGCCGAAAGTCGATTTGACCAACTCCGCAATCAGGTGCGCCGGGAAGTGGAACAAGCTTATTTTGGCTTAGAGTCGAGTTTTGAGAATATCGAAACTTCTGAGGCGGGGGTTTTGCAGTCAAGGGAAGCTCTGCGTCTGGCGAGACTGCGGTTTCAAGCTGGTGTGGGTACTCAGACGGATGTGATTCAGGCGGAAACTGATTTGACTAGGGCTGAGAGAAACCGATTGTCGGCAATTGTCACCTACAACCTGGGACTTTCGTCTCTCCAGCGGGCTGTGAGCAATCTTCCGACTAATAACCTCTCGGATGCTCCTTGAGATTGGGTTGGGGCGAGCTTTAATTACCAGATCAATTGGACATCCTGTATTAAACGTCCGACACATTAGTTAATATTTTGTAATAGAGTTCCATGTCAACTGCGTTAAGGAATCGGCAATGGCCAATATCAAGTTTGTGAAGGAAAATCAGGAAGTCATCGCAGCAGACGGAGCCAATTTGAGACTCAAAGCTCTAGAAAACCGCATCGATTTGTACACATTTTCGGGAAAGATGATGAATTGCGGGGGCTACGGTCAATGCGGCACCTGCATTGTGGAAATTGTCGAGGGCAGTGAAAATCTGTCGCCCCGCACTGACTTTGAGAACCGCAAGCTCAAGAAAAAGCCCGAAAACTATCGGTTGGCTTGTCAAGCTATGGTCAATGGCCCGGTGAGCGTCAAGACTAAACCGTGACTCTCAGAAGGCAGAAGGTTGATTAACAGAAAGAAAAATGCAGAATGCAAAAATTGTGTTTTTTTTCCTATTTCACTGTATAATCACGCCTTTTGCTCGCCTAGGAAAAGAAACTTGGTTTCTAGGACAAATAAGAGATTGGGTAGGGAGGCATCCAGGCAGAAAGCGGGTTTCGACGCTTGTCCGTCAGCTCTTCTTCTGTCTTCGAGTTTGCCTTTTGCCTTTGAGTGATATCCTAGTTGTGTGTGTTTTTCTATTTTCCGATAGAGGCGAGCGTCTTCATGGAAGTTAACGATTTAGGGTTTGTGGCAACCATTCTGTTTGTATTGGTTCCCAGTGTTTTTCTAATCATTCTGTACATTCAAACAGCTAGCCGTCAAGGTAGAAAAGATTAGCAACTGCTGTTATTTCTGTCAGGCGCAAGCTGCTTGCAAAAAAAAAGCGCCAACAGCTTTTTGCTGAGGCGCTTTTTTTATTAACTGTTGAGTGTTAGCTGCTAAGGAATGAGAATTAAATAACTTACAATGCGTGATGGTTTTTGTGAGATGGGCGTCCCGCCCGTCCAGAAAGGGCGGGCTATAAGCCCAACCCCTACTCCGCACTTTCAAGAGTGTAAATTATTTAATTCGCGATCCTAAGTGTTAACGATGAGATTCTAGCCGACTGTGCGGGCTAGCAAGACGGGACAGTTGGCATAAACTCGCACGTAGTCTGATAGCGAATTTCCTAGGAGTCGATCGATATCCACAAAGTTTTTGGCAACGCTGGGTCGCCGATCCGGGGAACCGATTACTAACAAGTCGGCATTCAACTCGTCTGCAATCCGACAAATTTCTTCCCCTGGCTTGCCTGTAGCACTCACGCAGCGGTAGCTAACTCCCATTTGTTTGGTTAGTGCTACTGCTGGGGCCAATACAGCGTCTTTTTCAGCACTTGTTGTTAAATCTGTGCTGGATTTTCCCGTCAAATCTTTGGTGACGTGTACTAAAATTATCTCTGGGCCACTGACTTCTTTGACCAAAGATAGCGCCAGCTCTAATGACTGTTTGGCAGCTTCTGATTTGTCTACCGCCACCATGACGCGCTTGATTTTTTTGACATAGATGTCGTCTTTTACTAACAACATCGGTCGGGATGTTAGCTGGAAAACGTACTGGCTGACTGAGTTTTCCAAAATCGATTGCAGCCGTCCGAGTCCGCGGGAACCCATAATTACTAAGTCGGATTGTTCTTCTTCTGCGACTTGGCAAACTGTGGTTTTCGGGTCTCCCTGTTTGAGCCTGGGGTTGACTTTGCTGGGATCTATTTTCAAAGACTGGACTGCTTGTGCTAAAATCTTGCCTCCTTCTTCCAGTTTCTCGGCCATGCCATCGGAGGTTACTTGGGGCGGCACGACGTGCAAGACGGTGACAGAGGTTTGTTGCAAGGAAGGGATGTCCATCAACATATTAAACATCTCTTCGCACAAGCCGCGACCGGCGACGGCTACTAAAATTTTTTCTATCATGGTTTTTTTGGCGGTAAAAACAGTTGAGTTTTCTTGTGCGACGTTAAACTAGGGCGTTGGTACTCTAGTTGCTTACAGTCAAGCATAAGCCTGAAGTTTGTCTTATGATTTGTAGAAATGTAGCGTTTTGGAACGATTTGTAAAGTGTTAGAGAACGATCGAACTCAACCTGAACTCGCACCGGCTGGTGCTATTCAAAATCGCCGCGGGATCGACTCTGAGGGCTGGTTTGAATATTTGGTGCGAGTTTACCCTCACCATACTGACTACAGCGGTGTGGTTTGGCACGGGACTTATATTGCTTGGATGGAGGAAGCTAGGGTGGAAAGTTTGCGATCTCTTGGCATCGAGTATGCAGACTGGGTGGCGCAGGGTTTGGAATTGCCTGTGGTGGAACTTTCGCTGCGCTACCACCGGGCTGTACAAATGGGTCAATCTGTGGCAGTCAGAACGCGGATGGCTGCTAGCGAGGGTGTGCGGCTGCTTTGGGATTACGAAATTCGATCGGCTGAGACTCAGGAGTTATATGTGACAGCACAGGTAACTTTGGTGGGTGTCGATCGCGACAAGAACAAGATTATCCGGCAATTGCCGCCGGCGCTAAAGGAGGCTTTGACAAGGCTTTCTGTTAAACCTTCAACCTAAGCTGCTGTTAATACCAATTCTCGCCTCCAGAAAGCAAGAATGATGAGTGTGGGTTTGTTTACTGAAAGACTGTATGCACCGGTGCGTCGCTCAAAGATTGTGGATATTATTTAATATTTAAGGGTGGCGACGCACCCGGAGCGATACTGTTGCATGAGTTTTGAGGATTTGTATAATTTATAATTATACCTTCTGCTTTCTATTTTTTGCCTTCATTGGAACTT
The DNA here is from genome assembly GCF_036705565.1 of Microcoleus sp. AT8-B5. Lineage (NCBI taxonomy): Bacteria > Bacillati > Cyanobacteriota > Cyanophyceae > Oscillatoriales > Microcoleaceae > Microcoleus > Microcoleus sp. AT8-B5. The sequence continues at coordinate 73,756 of NZ_JAUBUY010000024.1, read as the reverse complement.
TTAATAATGTCAAAAAAACTGGAATTCCCAGAGCAAAATATTGAACTTCGGCGCAATATTTTGGAAAAAACCGAGTTAAACTCTGCCTTAAAAACTGAAGACAAAACTCTTGTTTCGGGAAAGTCAGACAGTTTAAAAAACGGTGAATTAGCTGACAGTCAAGGCAAAATTTGGGCGATCGTTTCGCTGTCTGCGGCGCTGCTAGCGGTGTCGCTGGCGGCGATTTTTATTAGGTTTAGCGAACGGGAAATCAGCCCGAATGCTACTGTTTTTAACCGTTTGTGGATAGCAACTGTGGTATTTGGAGTATGGAATGGTGCTGATGCTGCACGCCGCCGAATGTCTGGGGCAAAAGTTGAAGAGCGATCGAGCTACACTCTGCAGGATGTGATGCTGTTAACAGCCGTAGGCGTGGTTTCTTCTGCTTCTTTGGGTTTCTGGGCCTGGTCACTGAGTCAGACTAATGTCGCTAATTCTACTGTACTGCGAAACTTAACTCCTTTATTTACTACTTTGGGGGGATGGCTGCTGTTGGGGCGGCGCTTTGACAACAGGTTTTTGGTGGGACTGGCGGTGGCTTTATCCGGCGCAATTGCGATCGGAATGGACGATTTGCAAACGGCGGGAGACAATCTAGTCGGCGACATTGCTGCTCTTTTATCGGCGATGTTTTATGCAGGAAATCTGCTACTTTCAGAACATTTGCGAACGAAGTTTCCGGCGACAACTATATTGATGTGGCGCTGTTTTATTGGTAGTATCTTGGTTTTGCCACTGGTTCTGCTGGCGGGCGATCGAGTTTTCCCTTATTCTTGGCAGGGATGGCTGGCTGTAATTGGTTTGGCGGTGATTTGTCAAGCTTTCGGCCAGGGACTGCTCATCCACAGTCTCGGTCGTTTGTCGTCGGGATTTGTCGCTCTTTTTCTGCTGCTAGAACCCGTGATTACTGCGATTATTGCCGGGGTGCTGTTTGCGGAAAGTTTGAGCTTGTTTAATTGGTTTGCATTCTCCGTAGTTTTGGCGGGAATATATTTGGCAAAATCTAGCAGTTCGGCAGATAAAAAATAAAACACACAGGAAATAAACTTAAATGGTTGCAACATCAATTAGCCTGAATCGCTGGCATTATGACTTTAGTTTGCTGCGTCAATATTTGGAGGTGCTGTTTGCTAAATTGCGGATTGCTGTGGTGTTCGGCGGGGACTGCGATCGCCCCGGCTCAGTGATTTACAAAACTCACAATCCCCGCGCTTGGAAGAGTTACGAAATCGTCGCCCGCGAAATTGCTACAGCATTAGCAGAAATTGGCTTTCAGCAAGTCTTTGTCATGCCTGACGACATGAACTTACCGGAACAACTAAAACAAAAAAATATCCATTTAGTGTGGCTGAATACTGGCGGAGTCCAGGGATACAATCCTGTTTGTCACACTCCCGCATTGTTGGAAATGTTGGGAATGCCTTATGTCGGTCACAATCCTTTAAATAGTTCAACTTTAGATAACAAACACGCTTTTAAACGGGAACTGCAATCAGTCGGAATACAAACCGCTCCGTTTATTACTTGGCATCCTTCTCAAGGGATTTTGCATCCTAATTTGCATCAGCGTTTTGCCATTGCTTTTGGTGACTATCAAGGGCCGTTTGTTGTTAAACCAGTATCCGGTCGCGCTTCGCTGCACGTTCATTTTGTAGACAAAATTGAGGGTTTGTCTGAGGCGGTTTCGGAAGTTCACCGAGCCACTCACAATACTGCTTTAATTGAAAAGTATTTGCCGGGACGAGAATTTTGTGTGGCGGTTTGTGGCTATGTTAAATATGCTAAAGGCGGTTTTGGTAAAGATACAAAACCTTTTGCTTTTTCGACGGTGGAGCGCGTGCTTGAGCCTGACGAACTTATCTTTACTTCTATGGACAAAAAAGCGATTACGGCAGATCGAGGACGGTTGATGGGCGGTGAGGAACCTGAACTCAAACAAGAGTTAATTGAGTTAGCTAGAAAAATTTATTGGGAGTTTAGTTTGAACAGTTTGGTGCGGATTGATGTCCGCAGTGATGCTGATGGAACGCTTTATGTTTTGGAAGCAAATCCCAAACCGGATCTGAAACATCCAGGGGAAAATGTGACGAGTTTGGTAGCTTTAGGTTTGGCGGAATACGGGATGAGTTATAACGATTTAATTTTTAGTTTATTGGCGGATAGGTTGGATTATTTGTTGACTCAGCATATCGAAATTATTCCTCATATTGTGGATTTGCTGCATTAATCGGACTTGCAGGGCGGGCTGCACCTTACCTGTAAACAAAAGGGATTTGTAAAGAAATATAAATTGTCGAGAAAAGTCAACACAGGCTGGCAAGTTGTGATAGCTTTGAGTAAGATCGCGATTTGTGGATGTCCCTTTTTTGGTCATAATCAAAATCCCTCAATTTATATTAATTAGATAAAACACATGGAAGCATTACTTTTATTAATAGGATTTGGAGGCGGGGCATTAGTCTGCTGGCTAATTTTGAATAAGCGAAATTCACGCAATTTGGTACGGATGCAGGGTTCGCAGGAGGCGATATCGAATTTGGCTGCTCAGTTGGATGCCAGAACTTCGGAATTGCGGCAAAAGGTGCAGAATGAAAATCAGCTAAATTCTGAATTGTCTCAGTTACAAAGTCGGTTGGAAACTGTGACTCGCGAGCAAGAAGTGTTAAAAAATCAAGTGTCGGAAATGGAAGAATTTTTGGCAGGAATTGCCCAGGATCGATCGCAAATTGATACTCTGATTGCTGATTTGCAGTTTCAGCTAGAAAATGCTCAACAAGCTGAGTCTCAGTTAGCAGAAGTGGCAGAACTTCAAGAGCAGTTAGAAGTTGCGGATCAGGAGCGATCGCAACTTAACGCTCAATTGCTGGAAATGCAAGCAGAGTTAGAGGCGGTTGATGCAGAACGTTCTCAATTTCACGCTCTGCTGTCGGAATTTGAAAGTCAGTTGGAAACGGCTAGCCAAAGCAGATTGCAGGTACAGTACCAGTTGTCGGAAACTCAAATTAAGTTCGATCGCTCGATTCAAGAGCGCGAGCAACTTCAGTCTCAACTATCTGGTTTGCAAGAGCAACTGCAATTAGTCGAAGCAGAGCGATCGCAATTTACTTCGGAATTGTCAGAGCTACAAGCTCAATTGGAGAGTGCAGAGCAAGAACGCAAAACACTCAACTCTCAATTGCAAACCGCTCGCCAACAAGCAAAGCAACCTCCATTGGAATTATTAGAACTGCAAAGACAGTTAGAAGCAGCTAATCTGGAGAAAATGCAGTTAAACTCTCAACTTCATGAAGTACAACTTCAATCCGAAATGGTTGTTGTAGAGCGAGAGAGACTGCTGTCTGAGTTGTCAGAATTGGAGTCTCAGATACAGCGCAAGGAGGAAGATAGCTCGCAACTCCAGTCTCAGTTATCAGAACTGCAAGCTGAATTAGAAACTGCTAACACAGAACGCTCCCACCTTTATTCTCAACTGTCCCAATTGCAAAGTCAAATCGAGACAGCAAACCAGATCCCTACTCAACTTCAATCTCAAGTATCGGACTTAGAAAATCAGCTAAATAGCCTGCATCAAACTCGCTCTGAATTAGAAGTTCAGCTAGAAACTGCTAACACCGAACGCTCGCAACTTTATTCTCAACTCTCGGAAATTCAAAGTCAAGCCGAGACAGCAAACCAGAATCAAAATCAACTTCAATCTCAAATCTCGGAGTTAGAGCAACAGTTAGAAACTGTGCGTCAAAGTCGCTCTGAATTGGAATCTCAGTTCAATTCTCAAATCTCGGAATCCCAAAGTCAAATCGAGACAGCCCACCAGAATCAAAATCAACTTCAATCTCAAATCTCGGAGTTAGAACACCAGTTAGAAACTGTGCGTCAAAGTCGCTCTGAATTGGAATCTCAACTCACTTCTCAAATCTCGGAATCCCAAAGTCAAATCGAAACAGCTAATCAGAATCAAAATCAACTTCAATCTCAAATCTCGGAGTTAGAAAATCAGATAAATAGCCTGCATCAAACTCGCTCTGAATTAGAAGTTCAGCTAGAAACTGCTAACACCGAACGCTCGCAACTTTATTCTCAACTCTCGGAAATTCAAAGTCAAGCCGAGACAGCAAACCAGAATCAAAATCAACTTCAATCTCAAATCTCGGAGTTAGAGCAACAGTTAGAAACTGTGCGTCAAAGTCGCTCTGAATTGGAATCTCAGTTCAATTCTCAAATCTCGGAATCCCAAAGTCAAATCGAAACAGCTAATCAGAATCAAAATCAACTTCAATCTCAAGTATCCGACTTAGAAAGTCAGTTAGAAAGTGTGCGTCAAAGTCGCAGTGAATTGGAATCTCAGCTAACTTCTCAACTTTCGGAATTCCAAAGTCAAACCGAGACAGCAAATCAGAATCAAAATCAACTTCAATCTCAAATATTGGAGTTAGAAAGTCAGTTAGAAAGTGTGCGTCAAAGTCGCTCTGAATTGGAATCTCAGCTAACTTTTCAAATCTCCCAATTGCAAACTCAAATCGAGACAGCAAATCAGAATCAAAATCAACTTCAATCTCAAATATTGGAGTTAGAAAGTCAGTTAGAAAATGTGCGTCAAAGTCGCTCTGAATTGGCATCTGGGCTAGAAACTGCTAACAGAGAACGATCGCACCTTTATTCTCAACTCTCGGAAACTCAAAGTCAAATTGAGACAGCAAAGCAGAATCAAGCTCAACTTATATCTCAAGTATGCGAGTTAGAACATCAGCTAGAGACAGTTTATCAAGAACGCTTGCAGCTAACATCGCAACTTTCCGCAGCGGGCGATCGGCAATCTGAGCATTTTGAGTCGAAGTCAGGGAAAATTAAAGCATCTACTTCAGATACCAAAGTTGGGAAGAGTCAAGGATTTGTTGTTTCTCAGCAGGGTCAAGGCGATTATACTACTATTAGCGAAGCGCTGAAAAATGCAGCACCGGGCACGCGCATTGACGTGCATCCAGGCGTTTACCGCGAAAGTCTAATTATCGACAAATCGGTAGAAATTATCGGCAGCGGAGAGGTCGATCGCATTGTGGTTGAAAGTATCAGCTCAAACTGCATTAAAATGGCAACTGACAGTGCTTTAGTGCGCGGTTTAACGCTGAGCGCCACTGGGAAATATTACGCTGTAGATATTCGCAAAGGCGAGTTAATCATAGAAGACAGCGATATCACTTCTGCGGACTATTCTGTGGTGGGAATTTGCGGCCATGATGCAAATTCGATCCTCCGTCGGAATAAAATTCATGATGGGGTATGGAACGGAATTTTTATATCGGATAATGGGAAAGCAACGGTGGAAGATTGCAGTATTTTTGACAACGGCAGTTTGGGAATAGGTGTCGGATTGGGAGGGAAATTGATCGTGCGCCGGTGTCGGATTAATGGTAATGAAGGTGAGGCGATCGCCGTTTACAGAGATGGCATTGCTACCGTGGAAGATAGCGATTTAACGGGCAATGCTGGGGGTGCTTGGCGCATTGCAGATAACGGATACTTGAACAGCAAAGGCAATCAAGAATAGAAGAAGGAAGTTCGGCAACGGATTCGCTCGACGGATGTAACGGATGTAAAGGATAGAAGGAAGAGGGAAGAAGGCAGAAGGAAGTTCGGCAACGGATTAGCTCGACGGATGTAAAGGATAGAAGGAAGAAGGAAGAAGGCAGAAGGAAGAGGGAAGAAGGAAGAGAAAAGAGGGAAGAGAATTCCCAATTAGCGATTCCCAATCCCCGATTGCCAATTACCAATTATCAATTATAAATGCCTAACAATCGAGCTGGATTGTGTTTCATCATTAAATCAATTTCCTGCGGAGAAATGCCTTCATCTATCAATTTTTTCACAAATAATCTGTAACCTTCCGCAGGCAAAGGATCGGGTTTCCTTCCTAAATCCGTGCTCATCACAAAATGCTCTGCTCCTATTAGTTTAATCGCTGCTGCCATCTTACTAATAGAAACTTGATGCCAGTTTTTGTGTCCGTCATCAGCGGCATTTTCTCCCATCAAATCGTTCACAAATGCGAGTTCTAAGAAAGCTCCGGTTGCGGCGGCTGTTTGCATATTTTCTAGGGACAAACCGGGTACATCTGCCATTGCATGGGTAATCAGAATGTTCTTAATGTTGAGCAGGTTGGCTTCAGCTACAACTGCCATCACTTCTTCTGAGGAAATATGACCGGTTTCCAATACCAAATTCTCTTGGGCTACAATCTTCAAAACCGCTGCTGTTTCCGGTAAAACCTTGCCATTTTCCGCAACTTTAATCCCCATTCCCGACTTGTGAAAAACCTGCAAGTGATGCTCAGCATCAACCGTTGGTAGCCACACTACTTTACCGTATTTGCCACCGATGCGGTGCATTGCTTCTACAGCGTCGGGATTAATGCCGCCTACCGAATGATTGAGAACAACTCCTCCGAAAACTTCGATTTTTGGTACTATTTTATTAACCAGAACTGCCCGCGCTGCTGTGCTGGCATAATGATTTTTCAATACCACAGCTTTCATCTTCGCCCTAGCAGCTAATTTCGCTACTTCAAAATCGTCTAATCTACGGGGAATCGCATCAGGAGAAGAATGAATGTGAAAGTCGATCGCACCTTCGATCGTACTCTTGGGCAAATTGATTATCGGCGGATCTGCGACAGCATAAACTGGCAGACAAAACCAATAGCAAACCATCCAAACAAACGTTAAAAAAACAGCTTGCATTCCTCCCCTCTGCGTTCTCTGCGCCCTCTGCGGTTCATCCCCTCTTAATCCTCTCAAATAAAAGATTTAACCACATTTGCCAAAGCTTCAGCATTCTCTTCGTGCATACCCAAAGAACCGGGAATAACTCGCGATTCAACACCCGGTAATTCCGTTAATGCTTCCATTTCAGCCTTGGATTTTGGCGGCGCATTTTCAGCAATTACAACCATCACCTGCACTGCTAATTGTTGAAATTTATCTGTAAATTCCGATCGCACTTTTGCCGTATCTAAACCACCAGTCACAAAGGCAGCGGAACCGTATCGAGCACCTGGTTTTTGCGTCACTTGCCATTTGTTTTGGATGAAATCTGGCGTGACTTTAGCTGCATCGGCGTAGACGTGGCGGCGGTACATAAAACTGAGGAAAGACGGCGCAGTGTTTAGTTTGTAGAGGAATTGTCCCAGTAAGGGCGATCGTACTAATTCTCTCACGATTCCGTGCCAGCCGCTTTGCTGTTTGCTCATCGTCGGCAAAGGCCCGCGCCAAGTCGGTGCTGCTAACACAATCTTTGACCAAACATGGGGTTTTGATTGCGCTAATTGCATCACATAACTCGCAGCGTGACCTGCTGCAACTACAGCCACCGGACTATTAAAATTTTCCGCAACAAAATCCTTGAGAAATTGATGATATAATTGCGGTTCATAGTCGGTTCGCGGGCGATCGGATTCGCCAAAACCCGGCCAATCTAAACTCATAACTTGAAAGTTAGAAGCTAACAATTCTGCTAAAGGACGCATTTCTTCTCGCGTCGAAACCGTACTGAATGCCGGCAGCAACAATACAGGATTTCCCTGCCCTCTGGTTTCGTAAATAACTTTGATTTGGGTTTCTTTCCAATTCCACAGATATTCTTGAACTGCGGCGGAATACTGGCCAGAATTGGATTTTGTTAAATTTGTAGTTTGAGTCATGGCTGTTTATTCTTTTAATTTTCTTCTGCTTGCTTGCTCAATTCACAAGCAAGAGCCTTATTTTTCATCATTTGAAAGATGTTGAAAAATCCGTTAGCGCGGGAAGGTGTAAGACTCACATTCAATCCCGTGTCTTGAATAAAATCTGGGGTAATGGTGACAATTTCAGCAGGCGTTAATCCGCTCAAACCTTCCACCAGCAAGCCAACTAATCCTTTGACTAACTGAGCGTCTGAATCGCCTTGATACAGAACTTTTCCGTCTGCCAAATTTGCGGTAATATAAACTTGCGACACGCAGCCAGAAACTTTGTTTTCCGGCAGTTTATCGCTTTCGGGAAATGCTGGGAGTCGCTTGGCATACCACAGCAGTTGTTCGTAGCGTTGTTTCGGATCGGAATGTCGCTGAAAGCGCTGAACGATTTTAGCTAAAGCAGCAGGTAGCGCGGTGTTTGCAGACATGATTCACTCGTAGCGGTTTACTTCGTTAATATTATACCTTCGATTGTAGCAGGAAGGGCGATCGATTTGAGATTTGAGATTTGAGATTAGGACTTACGCATGAGATAGTAGGGACACGGCAATGCCGTGTCCTCATGGTTTTTTAAGACACGATCTTAAACTAAACAACTGTTCAGGTGTTCTCGAATTTGAGCGATATCTAAGTTGCGGCCGATGACTACGAGTTGATTCTTAGGTGCGGTAAACCATTCCGAAGCATCTAGTTCGTATCTGGGGCCGCTGAGTTGAAATATGTGTCTCATCGGACTGTCGTTAAACCAGAGAATTCCTTTTGCCCGAAATACATCGAAGGGCATTTTTTCCGTTAGAAATTCTTGGAATTTGTGGACATCAAAAGGTCGATCGCTCTCAAATGATAGTGAAATAAATCCGTCGTTATCTAAGTGATGAGATTGATGTCCGTGATGGTGGTGTTCGTGATGATGTTCGTGATGGTGTTCGTGTTTTTCCTCAATTTCAAGACTGTTGAAAATATCTGCTTGCGTTAAACCCACACCCAAAATTAAGGGTAGAGGAACTTCACCGTATCGAGAGTGTAAAATTCTCGCTCCTTCCTTAACTGTGCGAATGTAAGATTCTAACTTTTCTACTTTTTCTGGAGGAGCGAGATCGGTTTTGTTCAGCAGCACAATATCTGCAAATGCCACTTGTTTAAAAGCTGCTTCGCTGTCAAAATGATCGGGAGTGAATGTTTCGCTATCGACTACGGTAAGTACAGAATCTAGATTGGTTAAATCCCGCAATTCTGTGCCGACAAATGTCAGGATAATCGGCAGCGGGTCAGCAACTCCGGTGGTTTCAATTACCATGCAGTCGATGCGTTCTTCTCGTTCTAAAACTCGGTAAACTGCATCGACTAAGCCTTCGTTAATAGTGCAACATATGCAACCGTTGCTAAGTTCTACCATGTCATCCTCTGTAGAAAATAGAAGCTGCGAATCGATGTTTATATCGCCAAATTCGTTAACTAAAACGGCTACTTTTAAGTCTTGGCGATTTTTGAGTATTTGATTGAGTAAAGTAGTTTTTCCACTGCCGAGAAATCCGGTAATTATAGTTACTGGCATCCCTCTTTTGGGAAGATCGGCAATTAAATCTGGGGTTTGTACGGTGAGATTAGTCATTGTTATTCGTTGGTTAATTGTAGAGACCTTGCTGTTAATTTGCCAAGCCGATCGCACCTCATCGCTGACAGCCCGGTGCGATCGCCTCTGCTAAGATACGGGCGATCGAGCCGATCGCGCGCCTTTTGTTTGATAATCATTCTCATTATACGTGAAAATGCGGTTGGCGCGCAAGCTCTACAATTACAGATCGGTGCAATATCTCCGATCGAGCGTTAATCTGAAGAGCTTACTGTAGTTAACGAGCGCGATCTATCCACAAACAGGAGAATATATGGTATTTAGTAACTAGCCGGATTGTCTCTTAGGAGTTTGGGCGATCGCGCAGAAATAACTATGTAAAAATGTTATTTATCTAAAAGCAAAGCGGTATAATATATTGTGAAAAAAATCTGGCTAAAATATCGAGTTTTTCAGGCAGTTGTCTTCTTAGGATTGGGTTTGCTATTAACCATCGCGCTTTCGCTTTCTTTTGGTGCGGTACCCATGAGTGCCGATCAATTGTGGCAAGCATTTCTGCACCGAGGTGATACTGTCAATCAAACTATTTTATGGGAATTGCGTTTGCCCAGAGTTGCGGCAGCGCTGACGGTTGGTGCGGCTTTAGGAATGTCGGGGGCTTTGCTGCAAGGTTTGCTCCGCAACGGTTTAGCCGATCCTTTTGTATTAGGAATTTCGGCGGGTGCAGGGTTGGTTGCGATTACCATGCTGACTTTGGGAATATTTCAAACTTGGGTGCCTTTGGCGGCTTGGATAGGTGCTATTTTCACTTCGATGCTGGTCTACTTTTTGGGCAAAACTAAAACGGGAATTTCTGTGGAACGTTTGGTTTTAGCAGGTGTGGCTGTGAGTTCTCTTTTTGGGGCAGTACAAACTACACTGTTGCTGTTAGCTGAAGACAGCCGCTTGCAAGCTGCTTTGAATTGGTTAATCGGTAGTTTGAACGGTCGCGGTTGGTCGGATTTGCAGGTGGCTGCACCTTATATTTTGGCTGCTTTGCTGTTAGGATGTTTTTTGGGGCGATCGATAAATTTGCTGGCTTTGGTTTCTCTAAAAGTGAGAAAGCTAAAGGCATTCCAAAGCCCGCAGCGATCGGAAACCTGGTTTTTGAGCCTGACTCCCAATGCTGTCGGATCGCCATCAAGAAGCTAGATCCAGAGGTGGCAAACCGCGCAACTGTCGCAGCGAGTTGATACACATCTGACAGTCGCAGCCAAACAGCGCCACCGCCTCATCGCTTTCTGCTTCCGAAAAATCCAGCATCGCCACCTGTTCTTCACCCGGGCGCTGCCAACTAATTCTCGGCTTAGAAGCCATAGCAGGAGACTTGCCAGGAAGGCGCACACAACTCAGGCGATGAGTGCCCCGCGATCGCACGCATTGAGGCGAATCAGCCGATTGGGCTGGTATTTCGCCAATTAGAGCGGGATTGGCGATCGCGCTCAAAGACATCACAGATCCAAACAGCGTCGGACTTACAAGTAAAGTGAGGAGCAATCGATTCATTTGTCGTCCTTAAGAACTTTAACGTATACAATAGCCGATTATCTGTTGCAATTCAACAATGTATTCGTCCGACATCAGTACGATTTGCCGTTATTAAGGCTTAAAAGCCGAATATTTGCCGCCCAAACTTTCAACAATTATCCGCGTATTAGCAACTAGCATTTTCTGATAAGTATCACCTTGGCTCCCGATTTTAAGATTTGTTGCAATTTGAGTAAATTTAGATAGCCAGTGATAGCAAATTCATCCAATGCGGGTAAACTGATTTCAGCAAGGACAACTCGAAGCAGCGAACAAGTTTACCTCAAAAACCAGGTGGGGAGTGATGAGTACAGTTTTAGTGGTGGAAGATTCCCGCAGCCAGCGCGAGTGCATTTCACATCAGTTGAGATGCAGCGGATTGAATGTAATTCAGGCATCAGACGGTGTGGAAGCGCTGGATAAAATTGAGAAAAATTGCCCCGATTTAGTATTATTAGATGTCATAATGCCCCGTCTGGACGGCTACGGGGTTTGCCGTTTAATTAAAGCTAATCCCGAAACTCGGAACATACCGGTGGTATTTTTAACAGGGAAGGGACAGCAGTTAGCTTTATTTGCGAGGTTCCAGGGCGATCGCGCCGAGGCTTATGTTAGCAAACCTTGGCAGCCGAGGGAACTTTTGGCAACGATTAAAAAAGTGTTGCTAAATGCCAACATTAAGTTCGATCGAGCTTCAGCCGACGCTTGGACAGAATACGGTATTTTAAACTTAAGTACAGTCGAACTGTATCAAAGCCATGCCGATGCTTGGACAAAATACAGTTCCCAAATTATTAAATTGTACGATTCCAGCTTAGCAGCTTTCGAGCAAGCTTTGGCAATTGAACCGAGTCACTCAAATGCAAACAAGTATCGCAACCGAGTCCAGACAATCCGGGCAACTTTGATGAAAAAATTAGAGCAAACTAAACCTTGCAAAGTCTGTGATTATTATTACGGTAAGGATGGCATCACTTGTGCAGTGCATCCTGCTGGCCGCCCTCAAGAAGTGTGTCGCGATTGGGAATTTAATTAAAAATGAAAACAAATAACCGCGCTTACTTGGAAAAGTTGCTGCAAGAAAGAAACGAACATCCCGAAAGAATGGCGGAAATTGATGCGAAAATCAATGAAACTTTTCGCCAAAATTACGCAATTTTAGTAATGGATATGTCAGGATTTTCGCGCACGACAGTCCGCTACGGAATTATTCATTTTTTGGCAATGATTCACCGAATGCACGGAATTGTAAAACCGATAATTTCCGAATACAGCGGCACTGTAGTTAAGGAGGAAGCCGACAATATTTTTGCAGTTTTTCCCGATGTAAAATCGGCGGTGGAAGCTGCGATCGACTCTTTGAAACAAACGGCGGCTGTCAACACGACACTGCCGCCGGAGATGGACATTTACCTCTGCATTGGTATTGGCTGTGGCGATGTTTTGATGCTGGAAGGAGAGGATATGTACGGATCTGAATTTAATCTGGCATCCAAGCTGGGAGAGGATTTGGCGGAACGCGGAGAGATTTTGCTGACCTCAGCAGCCTTTGAAAAGTTGGAAGGTGACAAGCAAGATTGGGAAAAAGTGGAACTTTCGGTTTCAGGTTTGGAATTGGTGGCGTACAAGCGGCTGTAATCGGGTGAATTTCTGTTGTCTTCTCGTTCTTCGCCCTGCTGGAAAATGAGAACATGGCTTGTGCCAGCCTTGACTCGAAACCCGGTTTCTTCGCAGATATCGGGCGACTAAGGATCGCGAATTAAATAATTTACACTCTTGAAAGTGGGGAGTAGGGGATGGGCCTGAAAGCCCGCCCTTTCTGGACGGGCTTTCAGGCCCATCCCACAAGAACCATCACGCATTGTAAGTTATTTAATTCTCATTCCTAAGCCATTTTGGTATAAACCAGGTTGATGAGGCTATATTCTTAGAGAATATGGAGTTTAAATAAAATTTAAAATTAGATGATTGAGGAACACAAAACTTGGCAATCTATTAATTTATCCGCTATTGGACAGCGGCTGGCTTGGCTGCAGCAACAGCCAGACAAGGTTATTTTTTGCAAAGAGTCTGGTGTTCACTATGTTGCAGTCACAAAAGAGCGATCGCACATTAAACTATCTTTAGTAGAAAAAGTAAATCAGCACACAGATTTACTGCAATCTGTATTCGATTTCAACAATCCTTTACATCTAGTGTCTGAATATACTCAGGCGATGATGTTGGGTTTAGTGTGGCAAAACCAACCTCAAAGAATCTACATAGCTGGTTTTGGCGGCGGCAGAATTCCCTTAGTGTTGCACCACTATTTGCCGGAAACTGTTATAGAATGTGCGGATGTCGATCCGATCGCGATCGAAGCAGCTACACAGTGTTTTGGGGTAAAATTGGACGATCGTCTAACTGTAACAATTCAAGACGGCAGAGAGTATTTAGAGCAGCAAAAATCAGATACTCAATACGATATCATCATGATCGACGTAGCTTTTGGCAACGGCTACTTTCCGCATCGCCTATCCACCAAAGAATTTTATCAAATCTGCGAAAAACGCTTGTCAAGTGAGGGAGTTGTGCTGGTAAATCTGCTGCAAAGAGATGAGTTTTATGCGGAAAAAATCAAGACTTTTCAAAGCGTATTTTCCCAGGTGTGCGTGTGTCCGTGGAAGGACATTAACACTGTTTTGATTGGTAGCAACAGCGCTATTTTAGAGAAGAATGAGATTGTTGCTAGGGCAAAATATTTGCAAGATGGCTATCAATTTTCATTTCCATTAACAGAAAGAGCGCGGGAAGTAAAATTAGGTACAGAATTGGCGGAAGCTGTACCTAATTTATATCGATCTCAAATTTTGCATGACGATTCGCCGCCCGCTGGTTATTTTGATTGCTGGTTATTCTGATATCTATAATAAGTCCGGGTTTACTCTTTGTGGAACAGGCCGGAAAGCCTGTTGCTAATAGGAAGTTGAGAGCACCCAGGGATTGAAAGAGACTATGGGATAAAATTGCCCTCAGAGTGCGATCGGATATAACCATCGACAATAGGGCAACTGACGACACAACATTGCCGTTTCCCTACGCCAACATAATCAATCTTCCTCGATAAGAGATATAACCATCGCCCGATTTATTTTCGGGAAACCGCACAGCGTCGTCTCCTGACTGTAGGTAATATCAATTCCGATGCCACCGGATTTGATATAACTGCTATTTCATACATTCAACCATCTGCTGTTCCAGCTTAGCCAACAATGTATCAACATCGGTTGCAGCTTCCTCAAAACAAACAGGAGGTTCAGGCTTAGGTTCAAAAAGAATCAACTTAATTTGACCTTCCCCGATCGCCAAAATCGCCACTTCCTTCTCAGGCTTGTGAGCGTTCAACACACCTACAACTTCCTGAATATGACTTTTTACTTGACGGTTCAACTCCTCAACCGCCTCTTTCTTACAATACACAAAACGCGCAGTTTCTGCAATATCAATTGCCAAAATCTCCTCGCTTTCTTCTCCCCTTTCCAGAAATAGCCCCCAAGCCAAAGCAGCCAATTCATTTTGATTAGCTTTCACAAATTTATCTAATTTCCGACTCCAGCTATTTTCGTTGGGTTTGGACTCAGGGCTATCAAATAGAAACATTTTCTCTTCTTGCTTGTAGAAACTAATATTTTGCAGTCAGTTGTCAGTTAGCAGTTGGCAGTTGGCGGTTGGCTGTTGACTGTTGTCATTAGTTACCCATGCCCAATAGCCCATCCCCAATTACAAATTAGCAATTCCCCATTACCCAAAACCGCTGCGTTTCTATCTTATACCAGATTGCACGCGCCAGAGCGCCGCATAAATTCCGTCCTGTTCGATCAGTTGTTCGTGCTGCCCCGATTCTACCACCAGCCCCTCTTCCATGACACAAATGCAATCGGCATTGCGGACAGTAGAAAGACGGTGGGCGATCGCAATTGTAGTGCGATTCTTGGTAATTCGTTCTAGCGATCGCTGAATTGCCGCCTCAGTCTCGTTATCCACCGCTGAAGTAGCTTCGTCAAGAATCAAAATCGGCGGATTCTTCAAAACAGCCCGTGCAATTGCAATTCGCTGCCGCTGCCCCCCCGACAATTTTTGACCGCGTTCCCCTACAATAGTGTTGTAACCGTCCGGCAATTGGGCGATAAACTCGTGCGCTTCGGCAATTTTCGCAGCATTTACTATCTCTCGATTGCTTGCCTCAAAACTGCCGTAAGCAATATTTTCTGCCACCGTACCGTGAAACAAAAACACATCTTGACTCACCAATCCGATCGCTCTCCGCAAATCTTTTAAATTCAGGCTATTTAATTCTATACCGTCGAGATAAATATTGCCATGCTGTACCTCGTACAGCCTCAATATTAGTTTCACCAGCGTACTTTTACCGGAACCTGTCGCCCCAACAATCGCAGTAGTTTTTCCCGCCGGCAGATTCAAAGAAAAATACTGCAAAATCGGTTTTCTTTGATTATAAGAAAACGTAACATTTTTAAATTCCAACTCACCCTTAATCGAACTAACCGGCCGCCGAATATCACCCGTGCGAATTGCGATCGGAGTATCCAACAAATTCATCACCCGATTAGTCGAAGCCATGGCGCGCTGGTATTGATCCAGAGTATCTCCCAGGCGAGTCAGCGGCCACAACAACCGCTGGGTCAAAAACACCAAAACGCTGTAAGTTCCCACAGACAACCGGCCCGCCACCACCTCCAAACCCCCCAGAAATAGTGTTGCAATAAACCCCAAGAAAATCACAACCCGAATCAGCGGAATAAAAGCAGCCGAAAGTACGATCGCCCGTCGGTTGCTTTGGCGGTAAGCTTGGCTTTGTGTTTCGATGCGCTGAATTTCATAATCTTCGGAAGTAAAACTTTTAATAGTAGTAATTCCCATCAAATTATTCGACAGTTGCCCGTTCAGAAAACTCACCTTTTCCCGCACATCAGCATAGAAAGGAGCGAGGCGATTTTGAAAGGCGATCGAACCCCAAATAATAAAAGGTATCGGCAGCATTGACAGCCCAGCAACAAGAGGAGAAGCAGCAAAAAAAGCCGCCCCAATCACAACAACCGTTGTCATTACCTGAATTACCTCATTAGCGCCGTCGTCTAAAAAACGTTCGAGTTGATTGATATCATCATTGAGAATAGAAATCAAACCGCCCGTGCTGCGTTCTTCAAAATAAGCTAATTCTAATTCCTGCAAATGACTGTAAGCTTCCAGACGCAAATCGTGTTCAATATCCTGAGCCAAATTGCGCCACAAATAATCATAGGCATATTCAAAAACAGATTCCAACGTCCAAACAATCGCGCTCAAAAGAGTGATAATTGCCAGTTGCCAAAAGACATCTTTTATGCCCCATTGAGCGAGGATAGAATCTTGCTGTTTCACCACCACATCAACGGCAATACCGATTAATGCTGGCGGCGCTAAATCAAAGAATTTATTCAGCAGCGAACAGATACTTGCCAGCCAAGCTTTCAGGCGGTAGCGGCGCCCGTACTTCAGCAGCCGCTTGAGGGGATGGACAGGTTTTGATGGATTTGGTGATGCTTGAGAATCATTCATAGGGCATGGGGCATCCGAAATAGGGCCGAGAATTAGAAATTAGTAGGGTGATCGGCGCGCACCTTACCTTTGTTTAATTGTTAATTCTCAAAAGCCCGGTTCCTAGGCTTTAAACGTTAACACTCGCTTCATTTTAGCGACTACACCAACTATTTGCGCCTCAATCTGAACGTGAATTACTGGTTGAATTGGCTGGTAAATTTTGGATCACAAGTTGTAATTCTGTCTCGCTTGTTGAGTCAGCTTCAACTTGTGTTCGAGACTTTGCCAATTTTCGGCTGCGATATCGCTGATAAACTCGTCGAGACTGTCGCGGTAAATAGAGAGCGATCGCAATAATTCCTCTCGATTGTACTTTGCCACCATCACTCCCAGTTCGGGATTGCCACCCCCCACCCGGCTCGTGTCCCGAAAACCCGAACTCGCCAAATGTTGGGCTAAATTAACAATATCCCGATCGCCCTCTCGATCGCACGCAGCAACCAGCGTCGCGCTCGCCATCAGCGGCAAATGAGAAATCCAAGCCACAGCTCGATCGTGCTCTTCCGGTTCACATCGGTAAACTTTAGCACCCAGCAACCGCGCAATTTCCTCAACCTTATCCACAGCAAACGCCGGCGTTTGGGCAGTCGGCGTCACCACATAAGGCCGGCCCACAAACAAATCAGGTACCGCAGCCTCGATTCCGCTTTCAGCAGTCCCCGCCATCGGGTGTCCCCCTACAAAATTCGGCCACAGAGAAGACACAGCCTGCACTATGGGTGTTTTTACGGAACCGACATCGGTTACAATAGTATCAGGGGAAAGATAGGGCACCAAGTCTCGGACGATCGGCTCGATCGACCCCAGTGGCGTGCAAATAAAAACCACATCGGCTGCTGCAATCAGAGACAGGTTTATGCTGGCTTCATTGACAACACCGCGAGCTTGCGCCCGATCGCAAGTCTGCTGCCGACTCGAAACCCCCAAAACATTAAACCCGCGCGATCGCAAATCCAGCCCGATCGAGCCACCAATTAAACCCAGTCCGACAATACCGATATTCATAGCAATAAAATGGGGATATTTGATACGGTGCCGCCCCCATGACAGTCGAGGAACTCCTGAAGAAATATGCCGCCGGAGAAAGAAACTTTGCCGGAATCAACCTGACTGAGGCCAACCTCAGCGGCGTCAACTTGAGCGGAGCCAACCTCAAGGGTGCGAATCTGAGTGTAGCAAACCTGAGCGGAGCCAACCTCAGCAAAACCAACCTCACAGGTGCAAAACTCAACATTGCCAGACTCAGCGGCGCCCATCTAGGCGGCGCCGACCTCACCGACGCCGACCTCAACGTCGCTTACCTAGTGCGAGTTGACCTCAAAAAAGCCATACTCATAGGAGCCAAACTGATCAGAGCCGAGCTCATTCGAGCCGAACTCAGCGGCGCAAACCTCAGCGGTGCAAACCTCAGCGGCGCCACCCTCACCGAAGCCACCCTTCGAGGAGCCAACCTCGCTCAAGCCAACCTTCGAGGCGCTCACCTCAGTGGCGCGTGCTTGACAGAAGCCAACCTCGAACAAGCCAACCTGCAAGGAGCCGACCTCAGCCGAGCCGACCTCAGCGGCGCCGACTTGCGAGGCACAGAACTGAGACAAGCCAACCTAACTCAAGCCGTACTCAGCGGCGCCGACCTCAGCGGCGTCAATTTGCGCTGGGCAATCCTCAGCGGTTGCAATCTCCGCTGGGCCGACCTGAGCGAAGCAAAATTGAGCGGTGCCGACCTCAGCCGAGCCGACCTCTGCCACGCCAACTTGCTCAATGCCAGCTTAGTTCACGCCGACCTGACAAATGCCTATCTGATCCGCGCCGACTGGATTGGAGCCGACTTAACCGGAGCCACCTTAACCGGAGCCAAACTCCACGCAGTTTCGCGACTGGGCATCAAAACCGAAGGCATGACCTGCAAATGGGTCGATCTGAGCCCCAACGGCGACCACAGCCAAATTTACTGGTTGAACTCAGGAGGAACCCACGAATTTTTTCACGAAACCTTGCCCACAGTTCGGATTGTAATTGACTCGCCCTTAGACCAAGGCGCTCATTTTGCGCTAGCAGCAACTTATTACCAAATTGCCCAACAATATCCGAGTTTAAGTCAGCCTCCCACGATCGAAGTCAGCTCCAGGCGCACCGTACTCGCCTTTAAAATGGACAGCGACGATAAATTATTTGCCACCGCTTACGTTGCCATCATTCCTTTTAACGACGCTGCCATAACTCAAAAAAACCTAATAGCTTTGATGAAAATGATTCAATCCCACGATGCAGGCAAACTTAACGTCAAAGAATCTAAACACGTTCAGTTATGTAGCAAAGCTCTCAACCAAGCTATCAGCAAAGTAGACCAAATCAAAATTTCCAGTTCTTTTCCAAAAATCGGCGAAAGCATCAATTTCTTTCAAATTCCCACACAAATGATCTTAATTAATTCCCGCGACCAAAGACTCAGCGTATATCACCACCCAGCCTTCGGCAAGCGCCTGATTAAAAAATACGACCCAAGTAACTCAACCTCTGGCAAGTTAGCCGAGATAGCAAAATTGGCTCAAACTAATATCAGTAGCATTTTGGATTTTATAAAAGGCTTCCACAATATAGATGTTTAAGCATATTGCATCAAGTTACAGAAAATGCTTATTCTAGTTTAAAGGTTGGCACAACAAAGCTTTGTTCTAGCTAACACATCAGGGAAATTCAAAAGCATGGATGCCGAAGAACTCATCACAAAATATGCAGCAGGAGAAAGAGACTTTACTGCAATCCTCCTTTGCGAGGCAAATCTCAGCAGGATCGATCTCAGCGGGGCTAATTTCAGTGAGGCAATCTTAAGCCTCACCAACATGAGTGGCACCAATTTGTCAAACGCCAACATGAGAAAAGCCAAACTCAATGTTGCCAGACTCAGCGGTGCCAATCTGCACAAAGCCAACCTCAGCGGTGCTATCCTCAACGTAGCTAACTTGATTAGAGCCGACCTCAGCGAAGCCCAACTCGTCGAAGCTACACTGATCAGATCCGAACTGATTCGAGCAAACCTCAGTAGTGCCAACTTGACCGGTGCAAATCTCAGCGAAGCAGATTTGAGAGAAGCAACCCTCAGAGAAGCCAATCTAGAGCAAGCCGACCTCAGCGGGGCTCACCTTAGAGGCGCTTCCCTAACAGCGGCCAACTTGGAACGGGCCAACTTGCACAGAGCCGACCTCAGCAGGGCCGACTTGCGAGGAGTCAACCTCTGCAATGCCGAACTCAGACAAGCTAATCTTTCTCAGGCCAACCTCAGCGGCGCTGACTTGCGAGGCGCTAATCTCCGGTGGGCTGACCTCAGCGGGGCGAACCTGACCGGCGCTGACCTCGATGAAGCGAGATTGAGCGGGGCCAACTTGTACGGGGCAAATTTGAGCAATGTCAATCTCTTGAACGCTACTCTGGTACACGCGGATTTGACTCAAGCGAATTTGATTCACGCTGATTGGGTAGGCGCTGATTTGACGGGGGCGGCCCTGACGGGGGCAAAAATTTACGCGGTGTCGAGGTTTGATGTGAAAGCAGATGACATTACCTGCGATTGGGTTGACCTCAGTCCTAACGGCGATCGCAGCCACATTCAGCGCTTTACCCCAGAAGAATCTCAAAGGTTTTTCAATGCTACACCGCCGACAGTTCAAATTATTGTCGATCGACCCCTCGACCCCGATGCTAACTTTGTCCTTGCAGCTACCTACCGCCAAATTGCCCGTCAATACCCTGCTTTGAACCATCCTCCCAGTATCGAAGTTAATTCTCGACGCACAATCATATCATTTAGAATAGAACAAGACGAGCAACTATTTCCCACAGCTTTCGTGGCGATTACTCCCTTTAGTGATGCAGCATTTACTCAGAAAAATTTAATGACTCTGATCAAAATGATTCAACCCCAAAGTGGTAATAACCTGGGTGTCAGAGTCTCAAATATGGTAGTGCAATTAAACGTTGCCCTGACCCAAACAATGAGAAAAATAGGGGAAATGAAAATTCAGCCGATTCGCCTCGATCGCGAACCGATGTCAAGTTTTTTCCAATCGCCTACCCAAACTGTACTGGCCAACTCCAGCGCCGAAAGTTTGATGATTCACTATCACCCAGATTTTGGCAGAAACTTGACCAATTTGCCTGGAGTCAACAAAACCTCTATCAGTCCTGCAATTAAAGCCCAAAGATTTACCACCCCGCCGCTAAATACTGTCATTGAGTTTGTCAAAAGCTTTTATCAGCTCGGTGAGTAAATACTATAAATGAATTTGATATTATTTCTATTTATGCCATAAAAAAGTTAGCCGATTGCCATTTCATTCAGGTAAAAAAAATGGAAGCTGAAGAACTGCTCAAACGATTTGCAATCGTCAAAAGATACACAGAAGGTGACAGAGATTTCACAGGAATCAACCTGAATGAAGCTAATCTCAGCCGCATCAACCTCAGCCAATCAATTTTAAGGCGGGCTAGCTTATTTGTCACCAACCTCAGCGGCGCTAATTTGAGCGACGCTAACTTGAGCGAAGCTAACCTGAATGTGGCTAGACTCAGCAGTACCAACCTGTCGCGGGCAATCTTAAACGGGGCGACTCTCAACGTAGCAAACTTAGTCAGAGCCGATTTAAGTGCAGCTCAATTAATCCGAGCATCCCTGATTAGAAGCGAATTAGTCCGCTGCGAACTCAGCAAAACTAACTTCAGCGGTGCAAACCTGACTGAAGCAGATTTAAGAGAAGTAAAACTGACGGAAGCTAACCTGTGCGGTGCTAATCTTTCCGGTGCAAATCTCAGAGGTGCTTCGGCTGCTTCAGCTAACTTTCAAGAAGCTAACTTACACGGCGCAGATTTGACGAAAGCAGAACTTAGCGGCGTCAATTTGATCAATGCTGATATGAGACAAGCTTCTTTGCAACAGGTGAATCTCAGCAGTGCCAATTTGAGCGGAGCTAACCTCAAATGGGCTGATTTGACGGGAGCAAACCTCAACGGCGCGGATCTGAGCTTTGCTAAATTAAGCGGAGCTAACCTTAACGGAGCAGATTTAAGAAATACTAATTTAGCAAGTGCTAGTTTCGTTCACGCTGATTTGACAGAAACAAATTTGATTAAGGCAGATTGGGTAGGCGCTGATTTGAGGGGAGCAACTTTAACAGGAGCAAAACTGTATTTGGTTCCTCGATGTGGCATCATCGCAGATGATATTACTTGCCAGTGGGTTGACCTCAGCCCCGCAGGCGATCGCACTCAGATTCAACAATTTAATTCGCCGTCAGAATCGATAAAATTTTTAAGTCACACGCCTGGGTTAGTGCAAATTGTGGTTGACGCACTTTTAGACTACTCAGCAAACAGCACTTTAGCCACAGCTTACAGCGAAATAGCTCAGCATTACCGAGCAATGAATTTTCCTCCTAATATTGAAGTCGGCTACCGCCGCACAACTCTAACTTTTAGATTTGAGAGCGATGAGCATTTATTGCCAGCAGCTTTTTTAGCGATTCTTCCTTTTAAGGATGCTGTACAAACTCAGAGAAATATTATGATAATCGGCAAAAATATCGAAAATCAAAATTTGGAGGAAAAACGAATAGTGCAGTTGCGTAAAGCATTGAGTACAGCTACAAATAAATTAAATGATTTAATAAATTTGGTCTCTAATATATCACGGGTTAGTCAGCCAACAAAGTTTTTTGAGTCACCTACCCAAACTATTTTAATTAGTTCGGGACAGGAGAGTTTGATGGTGAATTCTCACGGGAATTTTGGGAAGGGAGGTGCAACTCATCAGGAGAGTAAATTCTGTTTGCCTCTCGGTCAAAAAGTAGTTGATTTTCTGGCCAGTTTTGATTATGTTGATTGAGGAATGTTAACAGTACAATCGATTGATTGAGGTAGAAGTCCACAATTCGCTACTCCGCTTCCTGCGATCGAACTCCGAGCCGCACTGGCCCCACCATTTAACGATGGCGCGGCTCGTGGCGCGGGCTTTGCGCTTGGGGCGCAGCGCTCTGATCCAAACGGGGCTTCCCGCTGGAGCTTACCGACAGCGGTATCGAGTCAGCTATTTGATGCCGATTTTGATGTGGCCAGAGCCTGTGATATTAGTCGCGCCTACACGGGTGATCGAGCATTTGAGAGCAGTGGAAATTCCACGTTTGCAAGAGTGGCTGCAAACAGAGGGGTCGATCGAGACTTATTCGGATAATGCCACGGGACGAGGATTGATGCTAGCAGATCCGCAGTCTTGGCTGGCGGCTCGCTTGGCGGCAAATTCGGAACTTCACAGGAATATTCCGACAATTATCGACGGTGTGGATGACTTGGAAGTTTGGACGCGCCAGCAATTGACGGCGTGTTTGCAACCTGCTGACTGGAATGATTTAATGCAATCTCAGCCTTTGGAAGCCGATGCAATCCTCCAAGGGCGGGTACTGCTAACGCGGGCTTTCTTTCAGCATCCGGCGAAACCAGAGGAGTGCTATTTGCTGGAAACCGCAGAGCAAAATATTTTGCAGGGGCTGTTTGAAAAAATCGAGCCAAATTCGCTGATTCCGGCTGCTTGGAGCAATTTTTGGCAGCGGTGGGAAACAAACGGAACACTGCGGTGGGCGGAAATTAATCGGGAGGCTGGGTCATTTTCTCTGTTCTGCGCGCCGGTTCAGGTGGCTGAGGTTTTGAGCAAAATTTGGGATGGTCAGCCTGTGGTGTTGATTGGGGGGGCGGTGGATGTGGAACCGAAGGCTCCTATCTTCCGGCAAATGCTGGGACTCCCAGAATTGACGAGCGTTAAGTTTTCGCCCGATCGACAAAGCGAATTAATTCAACTGTACATTCCCAACTGGCTGCCGCTGCCAAATACGCCGGAATTTCAGGGTGTTTTAATGGAAGAAATTCGGACTTTGCTGTTGATGAGCGCCTCGGTGGCGGGTTTAACGGTGCTGATTGTGGGTGATGTACCGCTGAAGGCTAGGCTGGCGGCGATTTTGGCTTCTGAGTTCGGTTCTCGGGTGCAGGTAGAAAAGACTGATGTGGGCGAGAATGCGATTTTGGTGACGGGGTGGGAGTTTTGGCGGGAACATCAGGGGGAATTGAGGGCGCCTCACTTGCTGGCGATCGCAACTTTGCCGCTACCTTCTTTGGAGAATCCTTTGGTGACGGCGCGTGTGGCTTATTATAAGGAACGGCGCAAGGATTGGTTTCGGTTGTATTTGCTGCCGGCGGCGCTGAATGAGTTGCAACGGGCGATCGCGCCTGTGCGAGAACGTCAAGGGGTGGTGGCGATTTTCGACAGCAGGGTGATTCACCGCAGTTATGGAAAGCAGGTTTTAGCGGCTTTGAGTCCTTTTGCGAGGATTGATTATTTGGATACGACGTGGCTGACCCAGGCTTGAGATGACCTGTTGGCGTATAATTTGTTTAGGTATCCAGTTGAAATCTAATTTAGTAGACAAAGATTATGGGTGAAGCTAAGCGTCGCAAAGAGTCGATCGGCGACGAATACGGTAAAGAAGAGCGCATCCTTCCCTGGCTGCCAATCACGAAAACCCAAAGCGAAGATTTTGTGAAGTGGACAAGTCGCGGAAGCTGGATGGGGATTAGTCTTTTGGTTGTTTGGTGGATTGTAGTGCGGTTTGTCGGCCCCTCGGCGGGTTGGTGGCAGGTTAACTGATGCCAGACTCGACAAATGCCTGTATTCTTGGCATTGTGTCGAGTTTAACTCGGAAACCAGCGGCTGAATTTTTCGGAAAAATTTAGTTGCGAAGTTCGACTTAGTATGGTATAGTAATTATCTGCGGGCAATTAGCACAGTGGTAGCGCACTTCCTTCACACGGAAGGGGTCACTGGTTCAAATCCAGTATTGCCCATCGAATTTATTTTCTTTCTTAGTCCGCGCACGCGAACTTCGTTTCTTTAGCCGCGGTTTCAACCGCCGTCACCTTCTTAAGCTTCAACATATTCGCAAATAGAGACAGGTTCGGGAATCGGAAAAGCATCCTCTTGTAGTCCTTCAATATGGAAGGCGATCGCCTCTTTAATTAAATGCCTCACATCTTCTAAACTTTCAGCCACAGCTACACATCCAGGTAAATCGGGAACATACGCACCGTAGCTAGTTTGACCTTTTTCAATTACAACAGCATAACGCATTAATCTTCCTCCTCTAGTTGAGATTGCCGCCAAACACTTTTAAGCGTACCAATTGGCATATCAATGCCTAAATTACCTGACACCGTGACAGTCCCCGCCTTTTCTGGGTGTTTAAATTGACGATGACTGCCCTTTGTTCTAGCTAAATACCAACCATCATCTTCTAACATTTTAATAACTTCTCTAACTTTCATTATTCATTTATCTATAAAACTCATCAACTCCCGCACTTATATCTTCATAATACGATCTAACTTCAGCAACCTCTCCATTGTAACCGGCGCGACTGATAAAAAACCTCATCCTGCTCAATCTGAAGACAATGTTTAACAAGGCCCAAACTGCCGTAGCACGGGCGAGGACTCCCAGCGATCGCCCAAAACTTCCCTTATATACTACACCTATGCTACACTAACATTGTAGCTCGTGCTCCCGCAGGAGGTTCCCTCATGGCAAATGCCAATCTTCCTCAAAATTTCAACTTAATCCTACCCGCAGGAACCCAAATTGTCACCAAAATCGAGGTCAAAAACCCCGCCGGCGACCAATCTTGGAAACCGGGATTAGTAGGTGTCATCGTTCAATCGCCTACGGACAATTCCCACGCATATTTAGTCAAACTCCCAGACGGAACACAAGTTAGTCTGCGGCGACATGAACTCAGTATCCGCAAGCAGTTTCAGAGCGAAGGATTGCAGTCAGGAGGAGATTTTCTTGCAGAATACAACCTCTATGATTCTGTAATTTACCGCTGCATTGTTGGTTCGAGAGCCTACGGTCTTGATAACGAGCAATCCGATACAGACAGACGCGGGATTTACCTGCCGCCGGCAATACTTCATTGGTCGCTTTACGGCATTCCAGAACAATTGGAAAATAAGCAAAATCAGGAATGCTATTGGGAACTGCAAAAGTTTCTAGTTTTGGCACTAAAAGCTAATCCAAATGTGCTAGAATGTTTGTACACGCCTTTAGTAGAAACAGTTTCTCCTGTAGCACAAGAATTGCTGGAAATTCGGGAAATGTTTCTTTCTCAATTGGTTTATCAAACTTACAATAGCTACGTTTTGTCTCAATTTAAAAAAATGGAGCAAGACCTCCGCAATACCGGGGAAATTCGTTGGAAGCACGCGATGCACTTAATTCGCTTGTTGCTGTCAGGAATTACGGTGCTTAAGGAGGGGTTTGTGCCCGTTCGCGTGCAGGATTATCGATCGCAACTTTTATCTATCCGCAACCAAGAAGTATCCTGGGATGAGGTGAATCGCTGGCGGTTGAGTTTGCACGGTGAGTTCGATCGCGCTTTTGCTGCAACTTCCTTACCGGAACGTCCTAATTACGAGAAAGCGAACCTGTTTTTGATTGAAGCGCGTAGAGGTGCGATCGGCTAAAAGGGGCGGGTTTACGAGATCGTTAATTTGAGACATATATGGTTGGTAAAATCCGCCCCTACAAGTATTTGCGATTGTTTAACCGGAATTGAAATTAGCATTGATAAAATGTTGAAAAAATGACAGAATACATCTCTAATCTCGCCTCAATTATCTCCGTTCAGCCTTATCCGCTGCTGTTTGCGACTGTCAGCGGTTCGCACTTATACGGCTTTCCTTCCGCAGATTCTGACTTTGATTTGCGGGGAGTACACATTTTGCCGCTACCGAAAGTAATTGGACTCATTTCTGGAGAAGAAACCATCGAAGTTTCTGAAGTTCGGGAGGGAATGCAACTCGATTTAGTAACTCACGACATCAATAAATTTTTTGAGATGCTGTTGAAGCGCAACGGCTACGTGTTGGAACAACTGTATTCGCCGCTCATAGTTTACACTACAAAGGAACACGAGGAATTAAAGGATATCGCCTCGAACTGCATTACCAAGCACCACAGCCACCACTATCTCGGTTTTGCTAAAACTCAATGGAAATTGTTTGAAAAAGAACGCCCGCGTCGGGTTAAGCCGCTGCTGTACGTTTACCGGGTGTTGCTGGCGGGGATTCACTTGATGCAAACGGGGGAAGTCGAGGCGAATTTGGTGAAACTTAATGATAAGTTCCAGTTGTCGTATATTCCTGATTTGATCGAGCGCAAGCTGGCTGGGGAGGAAAAATCTGTGCTGGAAGATACAGATATGGAATTTTATCAGCAAGAGCGCGATCGGCTAATTAATATATTAGAAGATGCAAGTTTTACAAGTCATTTGCCGTCAAATCCTAATGCAAAGGTTGCTCTTAACGATTTTTTGGTAAAGGTGAGGATGTCATCTGTGAACTAAGCTGTTCCACGTTTAATTAGTCTTTAGTGTAGCAAGCACCCTATATATTAGTCGTTTTGTGCGCCGAAGAGCACAGAACCTCTAGTCCAGTACACATCAGTACCAAATAAACCGGGTTTTTCATCCTGCTCATATCAAATCCGTTAGCATCGGAATAGTACATTCGACTTCACTGTTCACGGCGTTAACTGTTCATTGTTCACGGCGTCAACAGTCAACAGTCAACATCATGTATGAATGTTACCGGAAATGATATCAAAGGCCATAATGCAGTATTTTCGTGTCCATTAAACCCGGTTTTAAGTGATTCACCTTAATAGATTTGTGTTGGCTGTTGCGTTAAGGGCAGGTATGCCGGTATTTTGATGGTCGGTAACTGGTGAGTTTTTTCCTGGTATGTAAAAATTCCAACTTACGCCGCCTACATATGTCTTGATATATGAAGTCAAGGCGTGGATAAATATAACGATTGCTACCATTTCTAATGACTCTTCAATCGTCGTTGCTATCACGTAGGATATATCCCCCGGTCCCGCTGTATAAACTATGTATCCCGCTAGCATTTCCACTCCGATGGCTCCTCCAATATAAATAGCGGCGGCTGCAACAAACAATTTTCTCATTGAAACAGGAAGGTGCAACACGAACTTACTGTAGGAAAAAAGAAATATCGCTACTAGAAAACCGATCGGCACAATCCAAGTAAAGTAAAGAAATCCTGTGGCATTTAGCAGGTTTCGCATCGGGTAAACCAGCTTTTCGTGCAATTGACCAATTTCGTCTAAAGATAAAAATAGAAATATGAAGGATAAAATTTTCCAGTGATTCTTATAGCGATCGCTATCCAACTTTTTCGCATAGGCGATCGAACCCAGCAAGAGAGAACTAAACAGCAATGTCAAAAATGAGTAGAAGGTTGGAATGTTCCCCTCGTAATCAACGTTGAATCCATTTGCTAAGAAGTCTCTAGACGGGTAATCCGGCAAGAAGTACATAGTCATCTGACTTAAGAAAGATAGTACAACTAGACAGGCGACCACTCGAAGCAGCAACTGGGTTACAGCCCCAGGAGCTAGAGGAATTTGGAATTTCATGTTTTTTTAACCTCTTCCTTAACCTATTGTTAAAGCTATGTTATCATAAAGCATCTTAATTTAGTATGTGTACAAACATAAAAGGCTCATTTTCGTTAATTTATTTTTTTGTATCTGTAAGATTACCGTAAGATTAAGAAATTTAGCAGACCTCGATCGCCCTTAATTTTCTTGTGGCTATATAAAAACCTTTTTGTTTCCTGAGATTTAAATTAGAGATAACCCAAAATGAAGCTGAAATCCTTACTACGGTTGAGTCGATATCTAAATTCGATCTATATCTGCCAAAAAAACTCGGCTTCAGGAAGCCGAGATCCCTCAGTACCGAGGATTTCTGTAATCAAAGGCGACCGCATCTCAATCGAGAGTGACAACTATGAGATGAAATAAGAGGTCGATCGAGTGATTTGCCGCCATTTGTTAACCTAGACTTTCCCCACCGAGAGCAAAATATTTCCTTGTCAAAGTCAATTAGCTTTCAGTCAATTGCTGATTTCCGAAGCTTTTGCTGCTTTACTTATTTTTCGTACCTGCGCGGCGTGTAAACCCAAACATCTCCATATTTGCGGGGAATAATCCGAGTTTGACTCGAACCGACAATCACTAAAGTTCTCATGTCAGCGTCTTGGGGCTGGAATTCGCCGAGGGTGCAAACCCGCACAGATTGACCGGGCCGGCCGAGGTTTCGCCCTAGTACGACGGGGGTTTTAGCATCGCGACTTTGCAACAAAATCTCGATCGCCCTTGCGAGTTGCCAAATCCGCTGTTTCGAGATGGGATTGTAAAATGCGATCGCGAAATCTGCGATCGCAGCAGCAGAAATCCGCTGTTCAATGACCTCCCAAGGCTTGAGAATATCCGAAAGCGAAATCACGCAAAAATCGTGTCCGAGGGGTGCTCCGATCGCAGCAGCGGCCGCCTGCATGGCTGAAATGCCCGGTGCCACCCGAATATCGATGCCTTGCCATTCGGGTTTGGCATCAAAGTCGATCGCCTCAAACACCGCTGCAGCCATCGCAAAAATACCCGGATCTCCCGACGAAACCACGGCGACAGATTTGCCCGATGCTGCTAAATCTAGGGCAAAACGGGCGCGATCGATCTCTTCGCGGTTGTCGGAATCGTGCCGCTTTTGCCCTTCCCGCAGGGTTCCAGCTAAGTCCAGATAAAATTTGTAACCCACCCAATCCGTGGCTTCGCGCAGAATTTCCTTAACCTCCGGGGACATCCAGGGCGCGCCTCCGGGGCCGGTACCGACGATCGCCAGTTTGCCGCGGCTAATGCCGATCGCCCTAGCATCAAAGGGTTGGGCGGCTAGGGCGATCGCGCAATTCAGGGCTAAAGTGCGATCGCATTCGATTAAGTGACTGTTTGCACCGGCTGCTGTCAGGGCAATTTGTGCGGCCTTATTTTCGATGAATTCAATTGAGTCTAATTCGACAAGTTCGGATAGATTGAAAAAGCGGACGGGGACTTTAAAATATTGTGAAACTGCTTCAAGTGCCGGATTTCCCATCTCATCTTTTAATGCAAAAAATCCCGCAACGGAAGCTGGGGCCAAACCTGCATTTTCCAAGACTTGCTGGACAAATGAAACCGCTATTTCTGGCTCAATATTCGATAGCTTTGTGAGTGCAACTGCTGCAATTTGCGGATGGTAAACTAAACAATCGGGCGTTGGCGCAATTGCTTTTTCGGTGACGCGGATCGTCAATTTTGCGTCGGGGGCGATCCTCTTCGTTGGCGTAGCCCCCGTAGGGGCGGGCTTCGCTAACGGCAAATTGCTCTCAGAAAGCCAGCTTGCAGCCCCTTCTAGGCGTACTTTTGCCCCGGCGAGCAAATTTGAAATAAAAGTCTTCGCGTCCTCTGGATTCGCTAAAGAATAGCCTTGGGGAGGACTCAGCAGCGCGGTGCGAAATCGAATATCTCCGGTGGTGGTAATTGCAGGTTGTACGCCCAGGGCGGCTGCAATCTCTCTGGCCAAATCATTAACGCCGTGCAAACCGCCCAGCAGCGGTACGACGGCGCTTCCGTCTTCTGCGACGGCTAAAACTGGCGGTTCGGCGCGTTTGTCTGACAGCAGCGGGGCGAGGGTGCGGATGATTATTCCGGCGGCGCAGATGGCGATGATTGGGGTTTCTGTTGCGAATAATTCCCGCAATGTTTCGCCGAAGTTGCTAAAGTTGATGTCTGTGTTGGAAGTGCGATCGATTAAACCGTAAATCTGGGAACCGGGGAAATGTGCGGAGATTTTTTTGGCGATCGGCAGGCTGTTTTGACCTAAGATAACTATTGCGGGAGGAACTCGAACCATTTTAGATTTTAGATTTTAGATTTTAGATTTTATGAGAGTTGCGACGGAAATTAGGAATTGATAATTGATAATTGGTAATGTAGGGGCGGGTTCGCCAAGGTCTGCAATACAACACCAGAAATCTACTAAACCCGCCCCACCCCCACCGAGGATGCTATCTAATATAATATAACCTAATTAAAACAGGCTACAATCAATAAATATTTCGAGGTTTGGCTGTGAAACGCATTGTCTTAATTGCAGGGTTTGAATCTTTTAATGCTGATTTGTACCGCAAAGCTGCCGAGTTGGCTGTTTCTGGCTGTCAGGGATTGGAAGTACGGGTTTTTAGCGATCGCGCCCTCGCAGACGAACCCGAAGCTGTAGCAGCCGCCCTCTTGAATGCTGATGTGTTTTTCGGGAGTTTGCTGTTTGATTACGATGCGGTAATGTGGCTGCGGGAAAGGGTGCAGAATATTCCGATTCGCCTGGTTTTTGAGTCGGCTTTGGAATTGATGAGTCTTACTCAAATCGGCGCTTTTAAAATTGGCGACAAACCGAAGGGAATGCCGAAGCCTGTTAAGTTTATTCTGGATAAGTTCAGCAATGGGCGAGAAGAAGATAAGCTGGCTGGTTATATCAGCTTTTTGAAGGTGGGGCCGAAGTTATTAAAATATGTGCCGGTGCAAAAAGTCCAGGATTTGCGAAACTGGCTGATTATTTATGGTTACTGGAATGCGGGCGGTGCGGATAATGTTGTCTCGATGTTTTGGATTATTGCCGAAAAATATTTGGGGCTGAAAGTTGCAGAAATTCCGCCGCCTGTGGAAACTCCCAATATGGGTTTATTGCATCCTGATTATAATGGTTATTTTGAATCGCCTCGGCAATATTTGGATTGGTATCTCGGTAATCAAATGAGTAGAAGCGGGCAAGATGCCCGTTCCACAAAAGAGGCTAGACATCTTGATAGAAAGGGTTATAACGGGCAAGATGCCCGTTCCACAAAATTTGAGACTAATTTGTCTGAAAATTTAGATCGGGTTTCTAACGGGCAAGATGCCCGTTCCACAAAATTTGAGACCAATTGGTCTCAAAATTCAGACAGAGGAAAATCCCCTGTTGTGGGCATCTTGCTTTACCGCAAACACGTTATCACCAAGCAGCCTTATATTCCTCAATTAATTCGCTATTTTGAAGATGCGGGAATTGTGCCTTTGCCGATTTTTATCAATGGCGTTGAAGGCCATGTGGCGGTGCGGGATTGGATGACGACTGCTGGTGAAACTGCGCGCCGAAAACAAGGCAATATTGAAACTCTTTCGCTTTCTAAAGATGCCGTGGAAGTTGATGCGATTGTTTCTACTATTGGCTTTCCTTTGGTTGGCGGGCCTGCTGGTTCGATGGAGGCGGGGCGTCAGGTGGAAGTTGCTAAACGCATTTTAACTGCTAAAAATGTACCTTATTTTGTGTCCGCACCTCTGCTGATTCAGGATATCCATTCTTGGACTCGTCAGGGGATTGGAGGTTTGCAAAGTGTGGTATTGTATGCTTTGCCTGAGTTGGATGGTGCGATCGATCCTGTTCCCCTGGGCGGTTTGGTGGGTGAGGATATTTATCTGGTTCCCGATCGGGCGAAACGCCTGACAAGTAGAATTAACAATTGGGTGAAACTACGTCAAACTCCGCCATCTGAAAGGAAAATTGCGATTATTCTCTACGGGTTTCCTCCCGGTTACGGGGCGGCGGGTACGGCTGCTTTATTAAATGTACCGAAATCGCTGCTAAATTTCCTGCACAAACTTCAAGCAGCAGGTTATACAGTTGGAGAAATTCCGGCTGACGGTGAGGAGTTAATTCGCAGGGTGAAAGAAGCGGATGAAGCTACTTGTGAGGGGCAAGATGCCCGTACCACAAAAGAGACTGTTAATGTCAAAACTTTAGAAAAATGGCTGGGCTATCTGTTAACAAGTCGTATCGAAAAACAGTGGAAATCTTTAACGGGTACTGGAATTAAGACAGAC
This sequence comes from Microcoleus sp. AT8-B5, assembly GCF_036705565.1. Classification (NCBI taxonomy): domain Bacteria; kingdom Bacillati; phylum Cyanobacteriota; class Cyanophyceae; order Oscillatoriales; family Microcoleaceae; genus Microcoleus; species Microcoleus sp. AT8-B5. The sequence goes on along the minus strand of NZ_JAUBUY010000024.1, from coordinate 41,365 downwards.
GGCGACGAGTTCCAAATCGGTGGCATTCAACTGGGCAATGTTTGGATAGGTTTGCAGCCGCCGCTGGGAATTTCGGGCGATCCGATGCGCTTAATGTTCGATCGCGATTTGACGCCTCACCCTCAATACGCTGCTTTTTACAAGTGGCTGCAAAATGATTTGCAAGCTGATGCTGTGGTTCACTTCGGAATGCACGGCACTGTTGAATGGTTGCCGGGATCTCCTCTGGGAAATACTGGCTATTCTTGGTCGGATATTCTGTTGGGAAGTTTGCCGAATCTTTATATCTATGCTGCCAACAATCCCTCGGAATCGATGTTGGCAAAACGGCGCGGTTACGGTGTTTTGATTTCTCACAACGTGCCGCCCTACGGCCGCGCGGGATTGTACAAGGAATTGATGGCTTTGCGGGATTTGATTGCGGAATATCGGGAAGATACGGCTAAGAATTATGTGCTGAAAGAGGCTATTTGTAAGAAAATTTTAGATAGCGGTTTGGAGGCTGATTGTCCGTTTGAGGATGCTCGAAAATTGGGGATTGCTTTTAGTTTTGAGAATGTGGGAATGTTCAGTGCTGATGCTTTTAACCGCTATTTGGTGAAGCTTTACGAGTATTTGCAGGTGGTGGAATCTCGCTTGTTTTCTTCGGGTTTGCACGTTCTTGGGGAACCGCCTAATTCTGAGGAAATGACCTCTTATCTTGAGGCTTATTTTGGGGAGAGGTTATCACAGGAACAGGTGCAAAAACTGGTTTTTGAAGAAAATGAACCGCAGAGGCGCAGAGGGCGCAGAGAGGAAGAGAAAGAGGGGTTGGGTGGGGTTTTTGAGGAGGGTTTGTTGGTGCGTGATTTGTTGTTGCAAACGACGGATGAGTTGACTAATCTTTTGCGGGGTTTGAATGGGGAATATATTCTGCCTGCACCGGGTGGGGATTTGTTGCGGGATGGGGCTGGGGTGTTGCCAACTGGCAGGAATATTCATGCTTTAGACCCTTATCGGATGCCTTCTCCTGCTGCTTATGAAAGGGGGCGCGAAATTGCTCGGAAAATTATCGACAAGCACCTTGAGGAACAGGGGAATTATCCTGAGACTGTGGCGGTGATGTTGTGGGGTTTGGATGCGATTAAAACGCGGGGCGAATCTATTGGAATTATGCTGGAATTGGTGGGGGCTGAACCTCTAAAAGAAGGTACTGGCCGCATTGTTCGCTATGAATTAAAACCGTTAGCTGAGGTCGGTCATCCCCGGATTGATGTGTTGGGAAATCTTTCGGGGATTTTCCGTGATAGCTTTGTGAATATTATTGAATTGTTGGATGATTTGTTCGTGCGGGCGGCGGATGCTGATGAACCGGAATCGGAGAATTTTATTCGCAAACACGCTTTGATTTTGCAGGCAAAAGGTGTGCAGAATTATTCGGCAAGGTTGTTTTCTAATCCGGCTGGGGATTTTGGTTCTTTGGTTAACGATAGGGTTGTTGATGGTAGTTGGGAATCGGGGGATGAGTTGGGGAAAACTTGGGAAAGTCGCAATGTTTTTAGTTACGGGAGGAAGGATAAGGGGGAAGCGAGGCCGGAGGTTTTGACTCAGTTGTTGCAAGGGTGCGATCGCATAATTCAAGAAATTGATTCTGTGGAATACGGTTTGACTGATATTCAAGAGTATTATGCGAATACTGGCGGCTTGAAGAAAGCCGCAGAAAAGCAACGCGGCAAAAAAGTCAATACCAGTTTTGTAGAAAGTTTTTCTCAGGATACAACTCCGCGCAATTTAGAAGATTTGCTGCGTTTGGAATATCGAACTAAGTTGCTAAATCCTAAGTGGGCTAACGCGATGGTCAATCAAGGTTCGGGCGGCGCTTATGAAATTTCGCAGCGGATGACGGCGTTAATTGGTTGGGGCGGAACGGCTGATTTTACTGATAGTTGGGTGTACGAACAAGCTGCGGATACTTATGCTTTAGATCAGGAAATGGCGCAGAAGTTGCGGGAGGCTAATCCTGAAGCTTTTCGCAATATTGTAGGGCGAATGTTGGAGGCTAACGGACGTGGTTTTTGGCAGCCGAATGCGGATAAATTACAGCAGTTGCGCGAGTTGTACGAGTTAACTGATGAGAAGATTGAAGGGGTGACAGTGTAGTTTTTTTAGTCTAAATATTTAGGGGCGGGCTAGAAGCCCAACCCCTACTCCCCACAATAGTTTCAAAATTTGTCAGGTGCAAGTTAGAGGCGCGGCTATTAAATACCCCGATCGCCCTGCGGTTTTGCTACAGGAACTGACGGTTTCTTGTTGGGAGAATTAAAAGCTCGATCGACCATATCTCCAAAGGGAACAAACTGCGGTGCAGCCGATGGAGCTCCGGTTCTGAACACTGCCACGGGCCCGCTGCCGTCTTGGGCAAAATTAATCAATTTCGTTAAAGCATCACCGGGATTTTTAGCATTGCGCTTGTCTAGGGTGAAAAGCAGATTTTGAGAGTTGCAGCGCCCCCGTCCGTTCACGTAACAAACTACTGGCAAGTTATTAACAATTCCTGTTGTTAACTGCAAGTTGCTCAATCTGCCGCCATTCTGGGCAACAGCTTTGGTCAATCTATTGGAAACAATTTGACAGCGCTGCCAAGGTGTATATTCCCGGCCGAACTCGGTAGATTTCCACAGAATCATTGGATCTGTCGTGACATTTCCCCGGCGCGCAATTGTGACAAAATTCCGACCGGAAGTAACGCACTGAAATGTTGTTCTAGTGCTATTCCAAGAGTTGCTGGCTGGATCTGCTTGCACTTGGCTTGCAAAGGCGACAGTACCGACGAAAACTAAAGCGGATGCTAATAAGGGTGCAGTCAATTTCATAATAACTCCTGCCGCTAAGGCAGCTAAATTTATTTAGGAAGTCATAGTTGTAGGGACAGGGCAGTGTCTATTGGTGTCAACTTAAGGTTAAACCGGTAGTCCGCCAGGGAATGAATTCCCTGCCTCAAAGCTAAAGTCCTCTAAAGAGGACTGAGAAAAAGACTGTTAAACTCATTAGTCCTCATAGCGAGGACTTTCGCTATTAGGCAGGGGTTTTAACCCCTGCCGGACTAGGGGTTTAACCTTAAGTTGTGACTAATAGGCAGTGTCCTGTCCCTACCTATTCAAATTCCGCTGGTTGGCTGTCGCACCCGGATATTTTTCAAATATTAAATCAGGTTAGTTGCACCTCATGTCTGTAGGTACATGGCAGTGTGGTGTGTTTATTTCAACACTTGGGAACGCGGCTTTAGAAACACGGCACAGCTTTTTCTTTGTTTCCAACACTTCGAGACTGTGGCACAAGTATCCTAGATAGTGTTTTTAGCTACATTCTGCAAAGCCACGACAGTCAACAATGGTAAGTAAAATTACAAAGGACAGCTCCGAAATTGGCTGGCAAATAACTTTTTATGAAACCTCGAATCATTGTTTGCGGGTTGGGGCACACGGGCCACAAGATTTTTTGTTTGTTGAGACAGCAAGGAGCGATTGTGGTTGGTATTAGCGATCGCCCAATTCGCGGCGAAACTTCTGATGTGGTTGTCGGTAATTTGCAAGCAGCTTCTACCTTGTTGACGGCAGGCATTCAAAACGCTCACACTTTAGTAATTGCAGGAGACGATGATGCTGTGAATTTGGCAATTTTGATGCAAGCGAGGATTCTCAATCCTCAGATTCGCATTATCAACAGATTGTTCAATACTAGCTTGGGCGACAGGATTGACCACACTTTGCCCGATCACACTTCCATGAGCGTTTCATCATTGGCTGCTCCGGTTTTTGCCTTTGCGGCTCTCGGCAATCAGGCGATCGGACAGTTGCGTTTGTTCGATCGCACTTGGCCGATTCACGAAGAATATATCGATGAAACACATCCTTGGAAAAATCGCAAACTGAGCGATTTGTGGGACGATCGATCGCGAATGTTGATTTATTATCTCCCGGCTGCTAACAAAACTGATTTAGTATCGGCGGTGCTTGCCGATCGGCAGTGTCAGCAGGGCGATCGGCTAATTGTTGCAACTCAGCCGACTCTCCACAGCCCCCAAAAAACTTTAACTCAAAAACTGCTCAAAACATTAACTAGGCTGCACAGATTTCAGCAGCACAGCCAAGCAGCAGTAATTGTTGTACTGACGCTGCTGGCCATGATTGCCGTTGCTACTGCCACCTATATTTGTGTTGACGAGCATATCTCAATTGTCGATTCTCTCTATTTTTCAGTAGGGATGATTACCGGAGCCGGAGGCCATGAAAAAGTAGCCGAACAAGCTCCCGAAAGCATTAAACTATTTACAATTGTCATGATGTTAGTTGGAGCCGGCATCATCGGCATCTGCTACGCACTGCTCAACGATTATGTATTGGGAACTCGCTTTACCGAATATTGGGATGTGGCGCGAGTGCCGCAGCGCCATCATTACATTATCTGCGGGCTCGGAGGAATAGGTATCCAAATTGCTAAAGAACTGCACACTAACGGTTACGATATTGTGGCGATCGAGCAAGATCCAAACTGCCGATTTCTGAGCACGGCTCGCTCAATGAAAATTCCGGTCATTCAGGGAAGTGCCAGTTTGCCCGCAACTTTGGAAGCTGCTAATGTTAAGCAAGCGGCAGCACTTTTGGCTGTTACTAGCAGCGATATGTCTAATGTCGAAATTGCCTTAAGCGCTAAAGGATTGGCGCCCAAACTATCAGTTATTGTCCGCAATCAAGACCCACATTTTGCTTTGATGGTGCAGCAAGTTTTTGAGTTTGAAGGAGTTTTGAACCCGACGGAATTGGCTGCTCCTGCTTTCGCGGCGGCGGCAATTGGAGGCAGAATTTTGGGTAACGGAATGACTGCTGACAGTCTCTGGGTTTGCTTGGCCACCTTGATTACGCCAAACCATCCTTTCTGTGGCCACCGTATTCAAGATGCTGCTAAGTCTGCTGATTTTGTGCCTCTTTATGTGGAAACTAAGTGTCAAACTCTCCACGGCTGGGATTTACTGAATTGTTGTCTGAGTACGGGGGATGTTTTGTATCTGACGATGCCGGCGAATCGGTTGGATCAACTGTGGAGAACGACCTCTGAACTAATTAAAACTTAATGGTTTTACGCGGGAATTTATATTGCCGATCGCTCAATTGCAACTACAAACCTGATAAAATGAGCCGTGTCTAGTAAATAAGACTTACGGCTAATCCTCAGAAATCCGGTTTCTTAGGGCAAGTTCTAGTATAAATAACCCACAGAGTGTCAATTAGTTGCGATGTAGAATGAGAAAATTTTTAGGATTAGTTGTGTTTGGCCTGATAATGGCGATCGCCTCTGTAGCTGTCGCCGCTCAACCTTTGTTTCTCGCTTATCCTCCCGCCAACCACAAAACTACAGCCGATCGCATCTTTTTAATCGGTACAGCGCCCGCACCGGGACAAGTTTTAGTAAATGGCAACCAAATTTCGCGCACGGCAGTCGGTCATTTCGCCCCGACTTTTCCGCTGCAACTCGGCGAAAATCTCTTTACCTTGCGTTACGAAAATCAGGAAGTCAAAATTAAGGTGACGCGCGAGTCTAATCAGCCGATAGCCCCTGTAGGATTGGCTTTTGCTAAAGATTCCCTGACGCCGAAAGTCGATGTCGCGAGTTTGCCGGGGGAATATATTTGCTTTGGGGCGATCGCACCGGCGAATGCTCAAGTTTCAGTAAAATTGGCGGGAGTTACTATTCCTTTAAAAGCGCGATCGCAAGTGGAACTACCCGATAACAAATCTGTACTGTTAGGTGAAAACTCCCCGATCGAAAAAGGCGGCAGCGAACAGTATCAAGGCTGCGGTAAAACCCCCCCCAACCCCCCCTTGCTAAGGGGGGGCAATGAGTCTAATGCCGCCTTGCCAACGGGGGGCAATGAGTCTAACTCCTCGCTACTAAAAGGAGAAAAAGTGGATTTGGGAGTGCCTGTATTTGAGCTAACAATGAACGGTCAAACTATCAGCCAACAAGGTACTGGCAAGATTTCTATTCTGTCTCCGGCGGATTTAGAAATAGCAGAAGTAACGGCCGATCCGGGTGTTGCCCGAACCGGGGCGAGTACAGATTTTTCTCGGATGACACCGCTGCCGAAGGGAACGCGAGCAACAATTATTGGGCGCGAGGGAGAATGGCTCAGACTTGATTACGGTGCTTGGATTAAAGCATCGGAAGTGCAAATTGTCAAGGATGCAGTGCCTCCGCGATCGATTATTCGCAGCGCGCGATCGCGTCAAGTTTCCGGCTGGACAGAGGTCTTATTTCCCTTAGAAACACCCGTCCCAGTCACCGTGCAGGAAGGAGAACGCACTTTCACCTTAACCCTGTACAATACCACCGCTCAAACTGACATTATTCGCCTCGACGATGACCCGGTAATTTCGCGTTTGGAATGGCAACAAATATCGCCACTGCAAGTACAATACACTTTTAATCTCAAATCTGCCCAGCAGTGGGGCTATAAATTGAGATACGACGGCACAACTTTAGTGCTGTCTTTAAAACACCCGCCGGTGAATACAAGCATGATGCCTGTGTCGCAAGCAAAACCGCTGTCGGGAATTAAGATTCTCATCGATCCGGGACACGGCGGGCCGCAGGATGGAGGTGCTGTGAGCCCAGTGGGAATTAGGGAAAAAACGGTAGCTTTAACGGTGTCGAAATTGGTGCAACAGGAATTGGTAAATCGGGGCGCGAATGTGCTAATGACGCGGGTAGAAGATGTCGATTTGGATTTGCCGCCAAGGGTGGAAATGATTCAAAAAGAAGAACCTGCGATCGCAATTTCAATTCACTACAATGCTTTGCCGGATAACGGCGACGCCATTAATACTAAAGGCGTCGGCGCTTTCTGGTTTCACCCGCAAGCGCACAGTTTGGCAATGTTTTTGCACAATTATTTAGTTGCCAAGTTGAACCGTCCGAGCTATGGTGTATTCTGGAACAACTTAGCCATGACTCGTCCTGCAGTTGCTCCATCTGTTTTAATGGAATTGGGATTTATGATCAATCCCGAAGAGTTTGAATGGATTGTGAATCCGACAGAACAGAAGAAGTTAGCCGCGGCGATCGCCCAAGGTGTTACCGAATGGTTTGCCTCTGTCAAATAACAGTTAGTAGTAAGGACTGAAGTCATTATAAAAAAAATTATAGTCAGGACTTCAGTTCAGCCAATCCAAGGAAATGAAATAATGCTAATTTTCACTCAATCAAAAGCCTTTTTTATTGCAGCCGTCGTTGCAAGTTTTAGCTTCTCACTTTACAGTTTTCCTGTTTTCGGCAAGCAGCAAAGTCTGGCTCCCGCAAAAGCAGAAGCTTTAAAAAAGCAAACTCAATGCTCGTTTATTACTGGTGAAGGTGGCGCTATTAACATTCGCAAAGGCCCAGGCAATCAGTACCCAGTTGTTGCTAAATTGAAAAGGGGAGACGGAGTTAGGGCTGTCAGCAGACAAGGTAAGTGGGTGAAAATTGCGGCCAGATTTTCAGGTAATCCTCCTAATGAAACTTTGACAATCCTTGACGGTTGGGTGAGCAATCAATTTATTAATGGCTGTTCCGAAGACCAATTTGACAGGTGGCGGAAATAGGGAATTTCCTAGGGGCGGGTTTTACAGACAATATATGTAGGGGCGGGTTTTACAGACAATATATAACGAGTACAAACAATCTATATAAACCCGCCCCCACACCACCAATAACTACATGAACCTTGATTTCGATCGCAGTAGAAAAACATAGATGGGGATTTACAGTTGGGTAGGGGCGGGTTTACTAGATTGTCGATTATTGACAATAATTGTCGGTGAAACCCGCCCCTACGATCGGCGGTTGAAACCGCAACTACACTTGCCTTGCTTCGGCGCAACGCGAGACTTTAAAAAAGGAGATTTAAAACCGGATGTCATGTAAAAAAAGACGATCGCCCTGATTCATTCTTGCATTCTCAACCAGCTAAACACCTGTTCGGCGGTGATATTCAGGGGAATCATTTCGGGCACAGGAAGGACATCGCTACCTTCGCAGAATTGCGGTTGTTGGTTGGGCAAAAACGCTAAAATCGATCGATCGTCTGGATCGATTAGCCACCCCAACTGACAATTATGTTGCAGACAGTGAATAATTTTTCTAGTTACGCGATTTGAGCTTTGTTGTGGCGACAGGATTTCGATCGCCCAATACGGCGCAATTCGCACATCATCGACTGGTTCACCGCTCTCATCAAATTGAATTTGTTCCCACAATAGTACCGCAATATCTGGAACAATCGATCGACCGCCAAACGTACACCGCAACTCTGGAAACGCATAAGCTATCTTGGGAGTTTCCGTCACCTGATTAATTTCGTTGCAGGCTTTTAATCGCAATAAGCTATGCTTTGTTTTCGGCAGCGGTTTTTGGATAATCTCCCCCTCAATGTATTCGCTAGCAGGTTTTGTTTCTGGCAGTTTCAGAAATTCTTCAAGGGTGAGACGCCCAGTTGCGATCGTCATAAATAAATTCCTCGATTCTACCTATCTTCACTGTAATCCAAAAAATATTTATTTGGCATAAAAATTTTGTTTAACAGCCTATTTTTGCGGAACAAACTGCTGCTTAAATTCAAATAAATTAGGATTTTCCGGTTCATAAAAAGCCCGTAACCAATGCACATTTGGAGAACCAAAAGTTTCAACTCTAGTAAAATTTTTCATTCTCGGTAATTGAGTCTCATCGGTAAAATATGGTAAAGGTTTATCGATGCGGAAATAGTGAGTATCGCCGTGAACGAATACAACCTGCCCTGGGAAATTGCCTGTTTCTGTTTCCAGAGTTGCGATAAAATCGTTGTAGCCGCTTCTTCTTTTGTCCGTCGGATCGAGTTCAAATCCCGGATTTGCCTGTGCAACTAACACAATTCCTTTGCTGTTGCTGCGTTTGGCTAAAGCAAAACATTCTTTGATCCAGGCTAAGTTAGCCCAATTGCGATCGGCATATTCTGCATCTGCTTCGGGAGTGCGGCCAAAATTGTTGTTGCTTCCCGGCATATTAATCGCGAAAAATACAACGCCATGATAAATCCAGCGAACATTTTCGCGGAATTTAGCAAACTGCGGGTTTTCGCTTTGACGGGTGAGAGTTAAGGTGCGCTTTCCCAAACTTTGATTACCGTTGCTAAATATTTCCCGCAGTTTAGCGAGTCTTTCTACTGGATCGTAACTGCCATTTTTTGAACGGTGGCAATCCGTCCATTCATTGTCACCATAAGCTAGAATAAACGGTATCTCAAAATTGTCAAATAACTGCTTGCGGCTGACAAACGTTGCATCATCGCACACACTAGAACCGTTTTTAATGTCGCCATCGTGGACGACAAACGCTGCGGGCGATCGATTGATATCTGCAATCAAACTCGGAAATTGTGCTTCCTGTTCGGCACTGTAGGGCAAATCGCCAATCAAGGCAAATTCAAAAGGTTTATCGGCCCAACTTTCAGCATAGCTCAAAGTACCTAAACCGATAACAGATGCAAAAATGATAAATCCAATAATCAAATATTTTTTAAACATTCCTTCTCCAGTAGCCAGCAAACCATCGATATCCTAACAAAACTTGTCAACATCTCTGTTTTCTTCTTTTCCTCTGTGTTCTCTGTGCTCTCTGTGGTTCAAAAAAAAAAACTGCCTAAATTGCGATTATTAATGATACCATAAACACGATAAATTACTATAGATAAATTATGAAATTTCCCCCGACGCTCTCGGTAATAGCTGCATTGTTAATGGCTAGCTGCAATATCCAAACGCCACAAACCAACACACAGCCTACAGAAAGTCGCTCGCCAATAGCAACCCCTGTTCCCCCCCAACCCAAGTCTGAGATCAAAGAAGCAAAACTAATTGCTGTCGGCGACATCATGATGCACAGTACCCAAACGCGATCGGGCTACGACGCAAAAAAGCAAACATACAATTTTGACAATTTCTTCGCACCAGTTAAAAGTATCCTGTCAACAGGCGATTGGGTAATCGGAAATCTCGAAACACCTTTAGCGGGCTCCGATGCGGGCGGATATACGGGATATCCGCTATTTAACGCACCGGCTCAATTAGCGGATGCTGCTAAAAAAGCCGGATTTAATATCTTGACAACAGCGAACAATCATGCTTTAGATCGTGGAGAAAAAGGGGTAATTAGGACGATCGCCAATCTGAGCGATCGCAAAATTGCTGCCATAGGAACAGCCACATCAGCCGCCGCAGCCGATCGCACTTTTATCAGCACCAAAAACAACATTTCACTAGCCAAGCTAGCCTACACCTACGGCACAAACGGCATTCCCATACCCAAAGGCAAAGATTACTTAGTTTCCCTAATCGACGAAAAAAAGATAGTCAAAGACATAGCCAAAGCCCGCAAACAAGGAGCAGATATTATCGCAATTTCCCTGCATTTTGGCGACGAATATCAGCGCCAGCCAAACCCCCAACAAAAACAATTAGTTGAAAACCTATTAAAAGCCGGTGCAGACATCATTCTAGGCAGCCATCCCCACGTCGTCCAACCTTACAAAATTTTTAATTTTCCCGGCAAAAATGGCAAAACCCGCAAAGCTGTAGCCATTTATTCAATGGGAAACTTCATTTCCGGTCAGAATAAAAAATATACAGACTTAGGCGTGATTTTGCAAGTAAATATTCGCAAAAAATTTCCCGAAAAAACCACAGAAATTACCGATGTAAAAACACATCCTACTTGGGTACACCGCTATACTCAGAACAATAAAACTAACTATCGCGTTTTGCCCTTAGAAACAACAGTCAGCCAGAAAAAAGATGCACTGCTAGCAACTTCACAGTATCCTGTTTTAGCAAAATATTTGCAGGATATGAACAATCATCTTAATTCTTTAAATAAACCTCAAGATAACAAGTAATCCCTCCCTCAAGCAGGGCAGGGCGGTTTCATTCTCGCGAAAATCCCGATTTTGACTCTTGTAGTGCCAAGAATGCCTACCCCTAGAGACGACTTCACAGGCGTTTGAGACATGGGGGCTGCCACGGGGGGCAGCCCCTACAAGAGAATGAAACAGCCCTGATATCTGCGGTGAAAAAAAGAGAATGTATTAACCGCCCCGGACAAGGGATTGACGCCCATTTACCCAGAGGTCGAGAATAGATAGATGAATAATTTCGATGCTAACAGATTTGATATTACCCGAAATTAGGACACCGGAGTGCCGTTTCCCTACAATCAACCGGGCAATGATTATATCCGATCGCGATCGCCCACAACTGTGCACGATTCTGATGGAGTTCTTCCGTATAATTCTCGCCGTGATAGCCAACTATTCCTGACGCTAAAACACGAGGATCGAAAGTAAACTTGTCCCTCTATTTGAGTACAAGTTTTCACCTTGACTCCAGCCAAGTCTAATAGATAGTCTAAGGATCGCGAATTAAATAACTTATAATTTTAATTGTTATTGTGGGATGGGCGTCCCGCCCGTCCACTCATGACGGGCTATAAGAGCCCATCCGACTTTCAAGAGTGGAAGTTATTTAATTCTCATTCATAAATAAAAATTCATCCCTCTCACTGTATTGATTGCTATATTTTACGCCATAAACTCAGGAGAGCTTTTTCTTCTCCCTCCTGCCTCAAAACTCCAATTCCTAGCTTGGCTGCTTTCATTTAGATTCTCCCTACATATCTTCGGGATCTGGTGCGATCGGGCGCAGTTTTTTTAAAGTCGCATAAATTTTCAGTAAATACCGATCTACACACTCGCCAAACCCAAAGTTAAAATATACCCAATAAAAAATAGCTCCTCCTAGCTGTTTTTTTGTCCAGCTAAATATCAGGGAGTGCATCTACGTGTCAATAAATAAAACGCTCAAAGGCAGAGCCACTACACCTGCCCCAGGTTTTACCATGATTGAGCTATTGATAATTATTTTAATCATAGGAATATTTAGTGCGATCGTCGCCCCCTCTTGGCTAATGTTTATCAACAACCACCGTTTAAAGGTATCGCTCGATCGGGCTTATTGGGCAATGGAACTTGCCCGCAGCAACGCCAAACGATCCAAAATTTCATGGCAAGCCAGCTTCAAACAAGTAGGAGAAAACGTACAAGTAGCAGTCCATCCAGCCGACATTCCCCCAGCCCAAATACCAGCCAGTCAATGGAAAAACCTAGAACCGCAAATTCAAATAGATCCAGATGAAACAACAGTGCTCCAAGTAAATGACAGCAACGAGCAAAAAACAAACGGCACAATCCGGCGCGTCATGTTCAACCACAGAGGTTGCCCCGTATCTCGAAGCGACCACGACTGCACGCTAACGAGTATAAGAGCCAAAGGAACCCTAACACTATATCATCCCAATTTAAGAAACAGCCAACGCTGCATCATCATCTCCACTCTCCTAGGACATAAACGCACCTCCCAAAGACAATCAAAACCCAACGACAACAAAAGATATTGTTACTGACAGGGCGCTCAATTATTTTGGGCTAGGGAAACGGCATTACCGCGTCGTCAATAGCCTTGTTGTCGATGCTTATATTCGATGTCAATTCTTGACGCAATATCTCCGATCTAACTCACGCCCAGAGTACCATTCTCGCTTAACAGGCTTTTCGCCCTGTTCCGCAAAGAGTGAATTTTCTTGTGGAACAGGCAGAAAAGCCTGTTCATAAAAGGCTTATTGAGAATGGTGCAACATCTCAGATACAGCATATTCCAGGTTCATGAAGTACACACAATCTTGTAGTAAGGATCGCGAATTAAATAACTTACAATTTTAATTTTTATTGTGGAATGGGCGTCCCGCCCGTCCAAAAAGGACGGGCGGGACGCCCATCCCACTTTCAAGAGTGGGAGTTATTTAATTCTCATTCCTAAGTAAGGTGCGGATACACCCGTCAATCTGCAAGTTCTATTTAAAAGGTCGCAGATCCGCACCCTACATATTAAAATCACACAACATAAATATAGCGGCTACTTTACTTCATCAACCACCGAATATGCTGTATAATCAACTACTTCTTACTCGGCGCAATTTTCTCAATAGAAATCAGCGCCTCCATCACCGACTCCACAATCGGCGCCGCCACCGTACCCCCCGAAGAACCCTCCTTCGGCTCATCAATCACCGCCAAAACCACATACCGAGGAGCCTCCACAGGCATGATCCCCACAAAGCTAGTAATAATCGCCTTGTCAGAATAACCCCCACCAGCATTAGCTTTTTGAGCCGTGCCCGTTTTTCCAGCAATCCGATACCCAGGAATTTGTGCAGCTTTCCCCGTACCGCCATCAACCACAGTTTCCATCATTTCTAACACCTGCTTAGTAGTTTCCGGCGAAAAAACCTGCTTTGGAACCGGCCTCGGAAGCTTCCAATAAGCTTCACCTTCCCTATCAAAAAGTCCCCGCACAACGTGAGGAGTCACCAACTTGCCACCATTAGCCAAAGCGCCGTTAAGCTGCACCAACTGCATCGGAGTAATCGAAAAACCTTGCCCAAAAGCCGTAGTAGCAACTTCCACAGGAGAGTTAATAAATTGCTCTCGATTTTTAAGTTGACTGCTTACTTCAAAAGGCAAATCAGTTCCTGCTGTTTGTCCGAGTCCAAGTTTTTCTAAAGCTTGATAGTAAAGAGAAGGTTTCATGGTTCTCATCATGTGCACCATCCCCACATTACTAGAATGTTTCAAAATCTCAGTAACAGTCGAAGGGCCGCGCGCGCCTGCTCTTTGGTAATCGGAATTTTGGATAGTCCAAGGATTCATGTAAATCCGACCTTCATCGTTAAACACAGTATTAGGTTTCACCGCACCCGCTTCCAGAGCGATCGCCACATTAATCGCTTTAAAAGTCGAACCAGGCTCATAAACATCAGTTACAGCCCAATTTTTATAGCGCGACAAATCGAAATTAAAATATTGATTCGGGTCATAAGAAGGTTCCGCCACAACTGACAGCAATTCCCCGTTACTGGCATCCATCACAATCACTGTGCCCCGCTTCGCATCGTGTTGCTTCATTTTTTCCTTGAGGGCACTTCGGGCCGCCCGCTGCAAGCGACTGTCGATCGTCAATTGCAATTTCAAGTCATCAAGCTGCACAAATCCCGCCGTCAGCCGATCGGGAACCCAATTCCCATTGCTCGACCTGCTAAACTGAATCGACGGCATCGATCGTTCCAACAAATTCTGCTGGCTGTATTCCACCCCAGCTTGTCCCTTCCGTTCCCCATCCACATAACCGAGGATATCCGCCGCCAACTCCTGCTGTGGGTAAAAACGCTGCTGCTGACGCAGCAACTCCAAGCCATCCACCAGACTCTCTTTAATTTGCATCCCAGCGACGCGATCGGCAACCTCTTGAGGTAGAGACTCCGCAATTGTAATACCGCTTTCAGCAAGATTAAACCTACGTATCAATTCAGTTTCCGACGTAGTGCCCGGAGTCAGTTCGATCGCCAGCATCGGAGCCAACTTAGCAGCAATTTCCGCCTTCGAGTGGTTAAATAACTTCGGGTGAGCGTAGAGCGTGTACACCTGTCTGTCGATCGCCAAAACATTTCCTGCGCGGTCAATTATCGGGCGTCTCGGTACAAACGGCTTCGTTTTGAGAGTTTGCTGCTGAAGAGCTTGTTTACGCAGCGCCGGAGCTCGCGTCACCTGCAAATAAAACAAATTCACAGCCAGCCCCAGCCCCCCCAGCATCAACACCGCCCACACCGCCCACAAACGGAACTTGCTGCGCTTTAAACGCTCCACCGGTCGCCCCCAAGATGCAGCCGTCTGTTGTGGCGATCGGCCGAAACTGCCGGAATCTCTAGGTTTTGCTGATTTTTTCCACCCAGTACGCGCGGCGAAGCTATCCCGTAGGGAATCGCCCGCCTGTTTTGTGCGTTTGAAATTCGGCGATCTGTAGCGGTCAAAACGGGGGTCGTAGCTCATGGCATTAAAAATTCAATAGCAAGTTAGAGCGTTGTATAATTGATAATTTATAACTTAAATCTTAAAATATAAAATTCACGGCTTGGGAATGAGCAGTCCCTATCAGGGTTTGGATCGCACCTAAAGTTGCATTCTGTTTTTTGAAGTGGTCTTAATTATTTTTAATCTGTAACTTCCGGTGGGAAACTGAAAATCGATCGCGACTTGGAAAAAAGTCAAAAAGGAAATTAGAGCCTCAAATTCTCATGCCCTCGGACACTCATGCCCGGAGGGCGCTCTCCGCTTTGACACAGGTTTAATAGCCCAGCGGTGTTTCCACACCGGCTCGATTCTGGAGAGCGGGCTCAGAATTTGGTGCCGCAACGGGCGATCGAGTTTCAGGGGCCGGCTGCAAGAAAATCGTGTCCCCAGGATTCTGCGGAGCCAAACCGGTTTCGGGATTTTGGGCTTCTTTAGCAAGTTGGTGTTTCAAGACTTCACTAGAAGCACTCAATTGTTGTTCCCGGAGGCGCAGAGTTTCCAGTTTTTGATACTCCTGACTCCAGCGCTGCTCGCCGTAAACTGTCAAGCCGTAGAGACTCAGAGCACCGCCCAAAAGCATAACTGCTACCACTGAGGAGGCGCGCTGTGCCTGCAGGAGCGAGCGCAACCACACTGGCTGCTGCTGGCGATTGGGCAAGACTTTCAGCACCGATGCGGACTGCCGAACCTGAGCCTGTTCGTCTGCTGGCGAGTAGTTGGGCAATACCGGCCCTGTCTTCGCCCGCCTAGCTTTGGCAATAGAAGTAACTTTGCTTTTGGCTGGGCCAGCAGCGGGCTTGCGGGTCGATCGGGAGCGGGGAGAATCCGGGGATCTGATAGCAGCGGTCATAAAGTTCACCAATACGTAAAGTGGGGTAGCTTCAGCTTGATTGAGGTTAAGAGTTTTTTGTCTCCCAGAGCGCCAGTAGTGGCTATCTGCGTTCGATCGGTTATCCTTACCAAGGATACCTCACAAGCCAACCAACCCATCCTACCACTGGTCTCTTTGACTTCAGGATTTGCCAAAAAAAAGAAATCTTTGCTGGTTAGCGATAATCTATGTGAAATTTATTAATAAATGCAGTATTGTAATCAACGAGCGAATCGTTGAGCTATTCGTGCCAGCATTGTTTCTCAAGTACACTCTTCCCTTCCTTGCGATGGGTTTTCAATCTTAAGGAGTTTTTATGAACAAAGGATTAATTCGTTTGACTTTGGTCGTGGGCTTGGCAGCAGCCCTCGGCGCCTGCGGAGGAGATACCACCACCCCCAGCTCCCCTAGCCCCTCTCCGGGCGCTGGCACTACTAATCCTCCTGTTTCTTCTCCATCTCCAAAGGCTACTCCAACTACTAGCCCTGCCCCTGCTCCTAAAAAGCCCTAACTAGGGCTATCTCGGAGTTGGTTCCCAACGAGCCTAGCCTCCAGGTGAAAAATCGTTCGCTCCTCGCATTTTTTCATCTCATAGGTCTAGGTCTCAAGTTGGGTGTTAGTGATTCTCTGCTGCTTTTACTAAAGTTCAGTACGTCCCGTTACCGCAGCAAAGTCCGCTGATTCGCTGCGTTACAGGAGCATTCCCTTTCAAGTAGAAAATTTGACCAATAATTTCTTGATGGTACCGGCCACGTGATTTATCCGTGGAATCAATCCAAAATCCTTGCAGCCTCAAGCCCCCGGATTTATCCGTGGTGTCAATTCTTTAATCTAAAATCTAAAATCTAAAATCGAATGACTCCCGGCCTGCACCTTTTGAAACTCAAGCCTGTGACAGGATGTTTGAGGACATTGCCAGTGCTGCTGCTTCAACTGAATATCAACCGGAGGCAAGCGAGACTCGACGCAAATTTTGCACTCTATGGAGTCTCGCTTGCCATCCCCGCCGCTGTGGCCCGCAGACGAGAGGAAAGCAAGCAGAGACTTGGATGCTCGAAGACTGAGTCCTTTAGCTTTGATTCCTCAATACCGAGTTAAGCATCCTTCGCCGTTTGAGCGTATTGCCCAAATTTACGGACTTTGTGGGGAAACCCCGCCTCCGAGATGTGAAAGTCTACCGATCGGGCGATGCTCCCTGCCTGAAAATTCCAGGTAAACTATTAACTGCTCCCCAACACTTACAGGGTTGACCCTCCGGGAGTCGCCAATCGACAAGAGTTTAATAAAAACTCCCGATCACATATAAAAAAATAAGTCAAGGATATTTGGGAAAAAATATAAATTTTTCAATTTGTTTGAACTACCAGCCGGGAAGTCCCTCGGTATATTTAGAGGGGACACATCTGAGCGCTGCGCGAAGTACCCCGTTGGGAATTACGCCCGCGTGATGGAAAGAAGCGTCGGGTGGAGGGACGGAAACCGACAATTAGACTTAGCCACTATGAATTAATCTTCGGAAGTATCTTGATTTTCGATGTACTTCCTAAGTGTTGAAATGGTAATCTTTGGTGTGGCATTTTGGACATACACAAACTATACTATGCAAAGGTCGAAAAAAGAAAGTTAAAAAATGCAACTCACTTACAAATACCGCCTCAAACCCACAAAAGCCCAACTAACAACGATGGTGGCTCACCTAGAGCTCTGTCGTCGGCAGTACAACTACCGACTTGGCGATAGATTTAGGTGGTGGTCAGCCACGAGAACACCTATCAACGCCTGCCCCTTGATTGTTTCGATAGTCCCGATTGAGGAAATTTATCAAAATATTTCTTTGACGAGAGTGCAAACTAGGGATGGTAGAAAAAAGGATGAGTCAGGCAATCCTCTAACCAGGAAAGGTGATGTTTTCTCGAACATTGAAGGCGGATATGTACAGTGGCAAACCATACAACTGGCTGACCTGAAAAACACAAAAAAGTTATTCCCTGATTATAAAGTGTTAGATTCGCAGGTCTTGCAAGATGTCGTCAACAGGGTGGAAACTTCCTTTTCAAATTTCACCACGCCGGACACAAATGGCAATCGTAGAGGCAAGCCCAGATTCAAAGGGCTTCATTACTACAAATCTTTCACTTATCCTCAACTAGACAATCTTGATATTGTCAAGGACGAGGAAAATAGGATTTGTATTGACCTCGCAAAAATAGGTCAAGTACCTATGGTTTTCCACCGTCCAATACCAACAAGGTTCACAGTTAAGACGGGAACAGTTATCAGAGAAGCTGATGGGTGGTATATCTCCCTGACGCTAGAAGATAAAACAGTTCCCGTAACGGTTGCAGAAATTCAACCGACGGTCGAAAATACTGTTGGCATCGATATGGGAATCACTAATTACGTCTATCTTTCCAATGGCGAGAGAGTTGAGAATCCTAGGTTTTTGAGGAATTCTGCCCAGAAATTGGCAAAACTTCAAGCGAAGTTAGCTAATAGAGTCAAGGGTTCTAAGCCTTGGAAGATTATCAAGGACAAGATTTCCCAACTCCATCAGTTTGTAGCTAGATCCCGATTAGATTTTCAGTTTAAAACTGCACATGAGCTATTCGGTAAATGTGAGGTTTTAGTTGTTGAAGACTTGAGTGTCAAAAATTTAACTAGACGTGCCCAGCCCAAGACAGATGTTGAAAATGGTAATTTGGTTTATTTGCCGAACGGTCAGTCAGCTAAAAGTGGCTTGAATAAATCCATGCTTGATGCTGCTCATGGGCAATTCGCCAGCGTCCTAAAATATGTCGCCTGGAAATTGGGTAAAAGCATTTTGTTTGTCTCTCCAAGAGGAACTTCTCAACATTGCTGGAATTGCCTCAACAAAGTACCGAAAGAATTGTCGGAGCGCTGGCATTCTTGTCAATGCGGAGAATCTTTGGATCGAGATAAAAACTCAGCTAAGCTTATAAAGAGAATTGGTCTAAGTTACGAAAGTGGCGGGGGAACTCCGTCACTCAAAAAAGCCTTTGAAAAAAAGGAAAAAGAAGCCGGCGGTCTAACTGTACTCAGTTGACCGTCAGGTTCGTTCACTATTTCTATACTTAGATGTTAGCAGTAAAACCCCAGCTCGGCCGTCGGCAAGGCAACAGCCTGCTGTGTGTGCAAGGACGCGCGCTGGATCTGCAGCAGTCAAGATCGTGCTAATCAGTGGTAGGATCAGCAATCAAAAATGTATCGAAATGTAAAGTGCAGCGCCGCTCTAGGTTTTGAAAGCCATTTAGTTAAAAGATTGAGGTAAGTAGTTTTATGCCCGCGACCGTCCCCTTTGAACAGATTGACCGCATTGTTTGGAATCAGCACCACGATCCATTTGAAGTGCTAGGCCCTCATGCGATCGAAGAAAATGGCAAAAAAGTCTGGGTCGTCCGAGCTTATCTGCCGAATGCGGATGCGGTATCCGTAGTTTTGCCGGAGGCCAGGGCCCAATACCCGATGAAATCAGAGCATCACCCTCACTTTTTTGAATGTACGATCGACACCCCAGAACTAGCAAACTATCAATTGCGGGTCAAAGAAGGGGAACACGAGCGCTTCATCTACGATCCCTACGCCTTTCGATCGCCCAAACTCACAGAATTCGACCAGCACCTATTCTCAGAAGGCAATCATCACCGGATTTATGAAAAATTGGGGGCGCACCTCACCGAAGTAGACGGCATCACAGGAGTATATTTTGCCGTTTGGGCCCCGAATGCCCGCAATGTCTCTGTTTTAGGAGATTTCAACTATTGGGACGGCCGCAAACATCAAATGCGGAAATCGCAAAACGGCATCTGGGAATTATTTATTCCGGGACTATCCGTGGGAACTTCCTACAAATACGAAGTGAAAAACCAAGACGGACATCCCTACGAAAAGTCCGATCCTTACGGTTTCCAGCAAGAAGTGCGGCCCAAAACAGCATCAATTGTCACCGACTTAGATACCTACACTTGGCACGACAGCGCTTGGATCGAAAAGCGGCGGCACACAGACCCACTGACGCAGCCGGTTTCGGTTTACGAATGCCACATCGGTTCTTGGCTGCACGCCGCTACTGACGAACCCGCCGTGCTACCAAATGGGGAAATACAACCCGCCGTGCAGGTTTCGGAACTCAATCCGGGGGCGCGCTTTCTGACTTACCGGGAATTAGCCGATCGGCTGATACCATACGTCAAAGATTTGGGATTCACCCACATCGAAATGCTGCCCATCGCCGAACATCCTTTCGACGGTTCTTGGGGCTATCAAGTCACCGGTTATTTCGCCCCAACTTCCCGCTACGGCACACCTGAAGATTTCATGTATTTTGTTGACCAGTGCCACGCCAACGGCATTGGCGTACTGGTGGACTGGGTACCGGGACATTTCCCCAAAGACGGCCACGGCTTGGCTTTCTTTGATGGAACTCACTTGTACGAACACGCCGACTCCCGCAAGGGCGAACACAAAGAGTGGGGAACCCTAGTATTTAACTACGGCCGCAACGAAGTGCGGAATTTCCTAGTATCAAACGCTCTGTTCTGGTTTGACAAGTACCACATCGACGGGATTCGCGTAGATGCCGTAGCCTCGATGCTTTATTTGGATTACTGTCGCGAACCTGGAGAATGGCTGACCAACCAGTACGGGGGCCGGGAAAATATCGAGGCTGCAGATTTTCTGCGTCAGGCGAATCACGTCATTTTTAGCTATTTCCCAGGTGCGCTGTCGATCGCCGAAGAATCTACCTCTTGGCCGATGGTATCTTGGCCGACCTATGTAGGGGGTTTGGGCTTCAACCTGAAGTGGAACATGGGTTGGATGCACGATATGCTCGACTATTACCACATGGACCCGTGGTTCCGCCAGTTCCACCAGAACAACATAACTTTCAGTATGTGGTACAACCACAGCGAGAATTTCATGCTGGCTTTGTCCCACGATGAAGTAGTGCACGGCAAAGCCCACATCATCGGGAAAATGCCAGGAGACGAATGGCAAAAGTTTGCAAACGTGCGGTGTTTGTTTACTTTTATGTTTACTCATCCCGGAAAGAAAACGATCTTTATGGGGATGGAGTTCGGCCAGTGGCACGAGTGGAACGTTTGGGGGGATTTGCAGTGGCAGTTGCTGCAATTCGAGCCGCACCAAAAGTTGAAGCTGTTTTTTAAAGATTTGAACAATTTGTACCGCAGCGAAACGGCACTTTACAGTCAAGATTTTGCTGAGGATGGGTTTGAGTGGATTGATTGCAGCGACAACCGACACAGTGTCGTGGCATTTGTGCGCCGAGAGAAGGATGGCGACGAGTTTGTGGTGACAGTATGCAATTTTACCCCGCAGCCGCACTCTCACTATCGCGTAGGAGTGCCGGAACCTGGTTTCTATACGGAGTTGTTTAACAGCGACGCGCGGGAATACGGCGGCAGCAATATGGGGAATTTGGGAGGCAAGTGGACTGAGGAGTGGTGGTTCCACAACAGTGCTTATTCGATCGACTTGTGTTTGCCACCTTTGGGGGTGTTGATCTTAAAGCTCGATCGGGCAAAAACAACAGCAAAATCTCAACAGTTTTAAGTTGGGAGTGGTGATAGTTTTGAGTTAAGAATCAAAGCTTTATTAAACCTAAAGCTTTGAGGGTATTTAGAAACCCGGTTTTTTGGACAAACCGGGTTTTTTCTGTTTTGTTGTTGCGAAAAAAGGAAGTTCTGCAACGGATTCGCTTTCTTAGGATTTAAGGAGTTTAATATTAATTCCGGTTGCATCGGAATGATTTAACCGCAGAGTACGCAGAGATCGCAGAGGAAGAGAAGAGAGAGATGAATAATTTCGATGCACAGGGAAAGGATATAATAACTCTTCTAAATACTTAGGCTACCCATCGAGTCCGATCGGCGGGGAACGGCGAGGGTATAAGTTCCAAATACTACCGCTAGGCGAGCGTACCTCTTACCAATTTTTAATTTCGAGTATCGGAAGCGCCAAGATTATAAGAAACTTTTGACTGCTCAACTGTTACTACTTCTGAAAGAGATTGTTCTGTCGCTACCTCTAAAGCTGGCAGTGGTAGATGCTTCATTTCCCAAACTTTCAGCAAAATTAGATATTCATAAAAAGCTTGCAGCGTGCACCAAGCCAATCCCGCTTGGCCGTCAAGAAATCCGCCGAGTAAAATATACATATAGAAAAAGCGCACCACAGGCCGCAAAGGCAAGCGCAAAGAAAAATCTTTCAAAGCGCGGCGCCTTTCCACCTCCGACGCGCCAAACAATAAACCCCACCAATTTACTTGACCCGCTTCTAATTGGCGGAGAGTTTCAGCCGCCTCGTCAGTCGAGTAGCGGTTGTGCTTTTCAATCCAGCGGGAAAGACCTTTGCTGCAAGTATAGTGAGGGTAAGTTTCCTTCAAAAAGTGAGTAGGCCCGTTGCAGACTTCCCGTTCAGTGTGACCGTAATCCGTAAACCACACTCGGTCTTTGCGAAAGAGACGCATTTGATAACGGGGATATTGAGTGCTGCGGCGAATCCAGCGCTCCATAAATATTACTTTTTCAGCTACGTAATAGCCGATATATTCTTGAGTTTCGATCGCCTTTAAGCATTCAGCAAACAGTGCAGGCGTCATCCGCTCGTCAGCTTCGAGGATGTAAACCCATTCGTATTTGCACGGGACTTCTTGGAGCATCCAAGTCCGCTGGCGTCCGTGAGTTTCAAAGCGGTGCTGTACTGTTTGCACGGCATAGTTCTGAACAATCTCAAGGGTGCGATCGGTGCTGAAAGAATCAACTACAATGATATCGTCACAAAGCAGTGCCGATTCAATGCAAGCGGCGATATCAATCTCTTCGTTGTAAGTCAGAATATAAATTGAGAACATTCCCAGCTTTCAGTAAGGGCAAACTATTGGGTAAACAAACTATTTCTCAGGGATGTCTCGACCAGCGCGATCCCTGCCAGCGCTGGTCAATTTTTGCGGCGGCCGAACCGCAGAATTCCCATGCTTCTCAATCCCGTCCAACCAACAGTAATGTAGCCGATCGCTAACAACAAACTGTTGATTCCCGTCTGCAAACTCGAATTTCTCGATCGAGTTCTTAACTCTTTCTCTTTTTGTTGCTTGCGGGTGCGAATCTCGTTGCGAGCTTGAGTGGGAAGTGATTGAGCTTGCTGTTCCAGGAACTTGTCGAGGGCTTTCGGGTCATTTTTCGACTGCTCAAGCACAGCTTTCAATTCCTTGGGAACCTCTGGACTCTTGAGTGCTTCTTGCAGCTTCCCGTCGTCTTCCAGCAGCGCTCCTATCTGGCTGCGACGCTGGCTTTTGAGCTGTTCTACCTGAGCTTTAAATTGAGGGCTTTTAAGTTGTGCCTCAAGTTGACCTTCCGCTTGTCCCGCTTCTTGATCGACTTGAGCCAGAGCATCCTTGAGTTCCAAACGAGTATTGTTGAGGTGAACGGGAACCAGAGATAGGTAAACTAGACCTAACAAGCTGGAAATCAACAGCGCCCAGAATCGCAAGTCCAGCCAAACGTTGCGTCGCTCAATAGAGACTCCACTGCTGCTGTCCACCCAAAAGCCAGTCATCAGGAGGGCGATACCGATCAAAGGAATAATGCCCTTGTCAACTATCTGAGTTGCAGCAGTCAACTGCCAGCCTCGATTGAGAAGGTCTGAAGTTTCTCCCGGCAGCGACAGAACAATGCAGTCAAGCAAAGCAGACAGAATTAAGATAATCCCGACTACTTTGAGAGTTCGAGCAGCTACTGAAGAAAATTGACGGCTATTACTTGCTTTCATAATTCGTGTTAGATAATTCTACACCGTTAGATTCAAGGGGGTAGTTGAGTGGATTTTGTTGAACGAGTTTAGCTATTTTCCACCAAAATAGCTGCTTCGGGTACCGAACTCGACTTTCCTCTGGGTTTTCACAGGCTGCGGTTGCGACCCAAAGGTCGAGTTTCTGCACAGCTATATACAGTTGGACACAGGAGGCTGTGCGCTTCTGGGTTGGCTGTAAAGCTTGGTCAAGATTGCGCCCAGAAACGGCAGCAAGCAACTGCTGGCTTCTTCTATAGTCTGACGAATCCAGCGTAAAGATGAGCTCTGCACGCTTGGGTTCGGTGCTTTTAACTAGCTTTCGCTCGCGCGGCGGTGTCAGAAATTATAGACACAGGAGGAGCGCGTTTCGTTGGGTTTCACCCCCTAGGGCTCTCACTCCCCGATCGCCTGCCCGATGCGGTGGAACTCTCATCCCTTGTCTTATAGTAATTGATATAAGAGAGGGCGGGAATAAATAATTGTTTACCAACCTTTTTTACCTCCAATTACCAACAGCAGGATATGGCAGTTACCTATAAAATATTAGCTGTTTTTTACCTAGAAATTATATTTTGAAAATCTGCTTGAGCCTCGGTGATCTTTAGTTATCTTTTCTGGCTAAAAAGTTACCAGTTGCTAATTAATGTTTGCTCAAAGGCAACTATTAATTAGTGGAAAAATTGAAGGATATATTTTTAAATAACGAAAGTGCAAGGAATCACATTTTTTGGTAGGATAATTTTGATCGCTGTTCAAATTGGGTGGTAAGGACTGCAATGATTTCTGATGTTTATACGTTGAGAGAACTTGAAAGATCGATCGCATCCGATCCGGACAAGTGGCGTCCGCTCGTGTTTACTAACGGGTGCTTCGATATCCTGCACTGCGGTCACGTCCGCTATTTGCAGGCGGCAAAAAATTTGGGGCGATCGCTGGTGGTGGGATTGAATAGCGACGCCAGCGTGCAAGCTATCAAACCGCAGCAGCCGGGATTGCCACCCCGCCCGATCGTACCGGAAAATCAGCGAGCCGAAGTGTTAGCCGCTCTCAAACCAGTAGACGCCGTAGTAATTTTTTCCGAGATTACAGCAACTAAACTGATAAATATCCTGAAGCCTGATATATACGTTAAAGGAGGCGACTATCAAGTCGAAACTCTGCCGGAAGCACCGGCGGTTATCGCCGGAGGTGGCAAGATTTCCTTGATCGAAATAGAAGTTCCGAGTTCTACCAGTGCGATCGTCAAACGCATTTTACAATTAGGTACTTAACCCTCGATCGCAAACAGCAAACAGTGAGCTAAACTCAGAAGTTGCCCCATCAAAAAATGCTAAAGTACGCGCGTGCGAAGCTATCCCGTAGGGAATCGCTCGTACAATTTCATTCCAATTGCTAAGCAGGAGATAATTTTAATGGAACTCACAAGCAATAACACGATCGCGGAAATCCTACAAAGACACAAAGCAGAGTTACTAGCAGACTGGCTCAAAGAACTGCAAAATACCGGGCTGCGGCGGGACGACTTGATGAGAGCCAAAGAATTGCGCTCGGAGTGTCAAGAGTTCCTGCAATTACTCCACATTGCAGTCGGGCACGGTAATTTTAGCGACATCCAGACACCCGAATGGGAAAATATGCGGGTGTTGCTAGCAGAAGTTTCGCGATCTCGTGTTCAGAGAGGCTTTACTCCCTCAGAGATAGCGAGTTTCATTTTATGCTTCAAAAAGCCATTGTTCGATCGGCTTTGTCATGAACTGACACAAAACCGCGACGCACTTGTCGAACAACTTTGGCTTTCCACCAGTTTATTAGACCAGCTAGGCCTGTGGGTGACAGAAATCTTTCTCAAAGCTCGCGAAGAAGTAATCGAACGCCAGCAGCAAGAAATGCTCGAATTGTCAACACCCGTAGTCAAACTTTGGCAAGGCATTCTCGCTTTACCCATGATCGGGACTCTCGACAGTGCCCGCACTCAAATAGTAATGGAAACTCTGTTGCAAGAAATCATGGAAACTGGCTCAGAATTTGCGATTTTAGACATTACAGGCGTGCCGACTGTTGACACTTTAGTTGCTCAACATTTATTAAAAACTGTAGCCGCCGCCCGTTTAATGGGTACTGAGTGCATCATCAGTGGCATTCGCCCGCAAATAGCTCAAACCATAGTTCACTTGGGAGTTGACTTGCAGGATATTCTCACAAAAGCGACTTTAGCCGATGCTTTTAAAGTCGCGTTGCAGCGCCAAGGTTTAACTATAAAAAATCTTAACGAGGACAGATAAACATATTGCATTCTGACAAAAGAAATCTAGTACAACTTAACAAAGAGGTGAATTTGTGGAACGAATACCGATTCTTCAAATGGGAGAATTTTTGCTAGTAACAATTCAAGTAGATATGCACGATCGCTTAGCAATGACGCTGCAAGATGACCTGACGAACCGCATCGTCAAAACAGGTGTTAAAGGTGTGTTGATAGAAATTTCTTCTCTAGAAATAGTTGATTCTTTTATCGGTCGTATTATCAACAATATCGCTAGTATGTCTCGAATTTTAGATGCGGAAACAGTTGTGGTCGGAATGCAGCCAGCGGTTGCTATTACGCTCGTTGAGTTGGGGCTTTCCCTGACAGGAGTTCGCACAGCTTTAAGCGTTGAAAAGGGCATGATTTTGTTGCGAAAATCCTTGGGTTTTTATCCTCACGAGAATGCGCGAGCAGTTGATCAATTGTCCCATAACTGAGGCACAGGCAGTCAAGAACCTAGTTTGTTTGTAGATACCTTGTTGACAAACTGAAGAAGATTTCTGAGGACAGGGCTTACGCACTCAAGGGGGTTAAATCAAGGGTTTGAGATTGCTTCACTAGGTTCTCTATTGAGAGAAAATCGTAGTAAGTGCGTAAGTCCTATTAGGAGAAACTAAGTTGACCAGCGTAAGTCCTATATTTTGTGGAGAAGTTCTATTTTGGTACAGTAGCCGCTATGTCAAAACGTGAGACACTAGAAATCCGATCGTCATCCGATATAGTCCACGTCCGACAGCAAGTGCGAACTTGGGCTGTAGCAATGGGATTCGGTTTACTAGACCAAACGAAAATCGTTACCGCAGCCAGCGAACTTGCCCGCAATACTGTAGAGTACGGCAAAGGGGGAACTGTAACTCTCGAAACGCTGCAATTAGGAACCCGCAAAGGACTGAAGCTGATATTTGAAGACAAGGGGCCGGGAATTCCCGACATCGAATTGGCAATGACTGACGGTTATACTTCTAATCAGGGTTTGGGTTTGGGGCTCAGTGGTTCCAAGCGGTTGATGCACGAATTTGAGATTGTTTCTAAAGTGGGTAAGGGGACTAAAATTGCGATCGTCCGCTGGCGGTGAACCAGTAATAGGATTTGAGAGTTGAGATTTTTGATTAAACCATTGGGAATGACCGAAAGTATCCAGGATACAAGCCCCCGGATGAATCTCGCGCAAGTTAATGCTTCAATTCTAAAATCTAAAATCTAAAATCTAAAATCTAAAATCGATAGTGGGTAAGGGGACTAAAATTGCGATCGTCCGCTGGCGGTGAGGAGTAAGGAGAGTGGGAGATTGGGAGAGAGTGGAGTCGCGCGCGCTACAAATGACTAATGAGAAACCGGGTTTCTATGAGTTTTGGGTTGGGTAACGAGAAATCTCAGTAGAAACCCGGTTTCTGAGGTCGATCGCGCGCTACAAATGACTAATGAGAAACCGGGTTTCTATGAGTTTTGGGTTGGGTAACGAGAAATCTCAGTAGAAACCCGGTTTCTGAGGTCGATCGCGCGATGGCTAACTAAACTAAGAACTAATGACTAATGACTAATGACTAATGACTTTTTAAATGCGCGCCAGCTTAAGATGAGAACTACAAAATAATGATAGATGCCGTAGCCCTGCCCGTAACAGAAGAAAGTCAAGTGGGAGAAGCGCGCCGAATCGCAGTCGCCCTCGCGGCCGAAGTCGGATTTAACGAGACCGATCGCGGTAAAGTGGCAATTGTTACCACCGAAGCAGCAAAAAACGTGGTCAAGCACGCCCGCGAAGGAGAAATTTTGCTGCGAACATTAAAAACAGCCGCAGGATATAGCATTGAAATAGTAGCGCTAGACCGGGGGCAGGGAATGGCAAATGTCGCGCTGTGTCTGCGGGACGGTTTTTCTACAGCGGGAAGCCCTGGAACTGGACTGGGGGCAATTAAACGCCTCTCTACTTTTTTTGATATTCATTCTGTACCAAAACTGGGGACAGCCTTATTAATGCGGCTGGAACCGACCCAAAATAGCCGGGAAGCATCCCAAAACAGCAATTACTTGGAATTTGGGGTAATCCACTTGCCGAAAGTAGGAGAGCAAATTTGCGGGGATTCGTGGGCGGCAGAAAATCACGGTGAGAAAAACCTGATTTTAGTTGCAGACGGGCTCGGCTACGGGGATTTGGCCCAGGAAGCGTCTGGCGAAGCAGTGCGGGTATTTGAGGAAAACGCCAAACTCGGGCCGAAAGCAATTTTAGAGAAGGCGCACGCTGCTTTAAAAAATACCAGAGGAGCGGCTGCGGCGATCGCCCAAATCGATCGTACCCAACAAACAGTTTGTTTTGCCGGAATTGGCAACATCAGCGGTGTAGTGGTCACAGATAACCAAAGCCGCACCATGGTTTCCTACAATGGCACAGTTGGACATATGATGCGAAAAGTAGCAGAATTTGTTTATCCTTGGTCGCAGCAGTCCCTACTCATCATGCACTCCGACGGTTTGGCGGCGCAGTGGAATTTAAACCGCTACCCGGGTTTAGCCTCCAGACATCCTGCTTTAATCGCAGCCGTGCTCTACCGGGACTTCAAACGCACTCGCGATGACATGACAGTTATAGTAGCCAAGGTAAGAGAAGCAGCGTGAGTTATCCAATCCTGACGACGGAAGTCCGCTTTGAACAAGACATCGTACAAGTACGCCAAAGAGCTCGCCAAATTGCTAAAGGGCTGGGATTCGATTCCCAAGTACAAACCCGCATCGCCACAGCAGTTTCCGAAATTGCCCGCAATGCTTTCAAATATGCAGGCGGTGGCAAAGTAGAATTCATTGTGGAAGGGGAATCGCCCCAAGTTTTTCGGACTCGGATTTCTGACACGGGGCCGGGAATTGCTGATTTAGCGGCTGTGTTAAGCCCCAATTTTCGATCGCAAACCGGCGCGGGACTCGGTTTAGCAGCAGCGAAACGGTTGATGGACGAAGTGAAAATCGACTCTCGGCCCGATCGCGGAACGGCTGTACAATTAATTAAACAGTTTTCCAAAAATATGCCTGCGCTGAGTGCGATCGAACTAAATCAATTAGTTGACAAACTAGCGCGCCAAATTCCCGAAGATCCCTATGCCGAAATTCAGCAGCAAAATCAAGAATTACTACGTACTTTAGACGAACTCCGCCAGCGTCAAGAAGAACTCGTACAATTAAATCAACAGCTAGAAGATACCAATCGCGGAGTCCTAGCACTTTACGCTGAATTGAACGACAAAGCCGAATCTCTCCGGCGCGCCAGCGAACTCAAAACCAGCTTTCTCTCCAATATGAGCCACGAGTTTCGCACTCCCCTAACGGCAATTATGAGCCTTTCGGAAATATTGTTAAATCGCCTCGACGGAGAACTTTCAGCCGAACAGGACAAGCAAGTAAATTACATTTACAAATCCGCCGAGTCTCTCGCAGAACTTGTCAACGACTCGTTAGATTTAGCCAAAGTGGAAGCCGGAAAACTAACTGTTCGCTTGGCTGATTTTGAAGTCGAAGATTTGTTCAGCGCCCTGCGAGGAATGATGCGCCCCCTGCTTCCCCAAAACTCTGCCGTTTCTATAATTTTTGAAGATCCTCTCGAACTTCCAATCCTCACAACCGACGAGGGAAAAGTTTCTCAGATTTTGCGAAATCTGATTTCTAATGCCCTCAAATTTACCGCAGCAGGTGAAGTTAGAGTTGCTGCGGAAATAGGAGAGGAGGGAACAGTTACTTTTTCAGTAGCAGATACGGGCATAGGAATTCCTCCAGCCGACCAAAGGCGGATTTTTGAAGAATTTGTCCAACTCGAAAACCCCTTGCAGAATGGCGTCAAAGGCACGGGATTGGGATTGTCTCTGTGCAAAAAACTGGCGGAATTTCTGGGGGGAAGTATTGAAATCACAAGTTCACCCGGAGTGGGTTCGACTTTTTTTGTCACACTGCCAATTCTGTATCCTGGGGAGGAAGAAAACCCTTTGGAAATGTCCCCTGCTAAGGGAGATGAAATACCGCTGGCAAACGCAAATTCTCGTAGCTTGCGGGGTTGCGGGCGATCGCCAGCGGCGGATTCAGCAGCCAAAGTTTTGATTGAGGAGGATGAAGATAGTTTTTCGGTATTTGCTGAAAAACTTGCTGGGAGAAATTCATTGTACTGCGATATAGGTCGCCGACGGCGCTGAAGGTTGGGTTCGGCTGCTCTTTGAGCAACCGCAAGCAATTTTTATCGACATTATGATACTCACTGAAAGCATCCAGGATACCCGCCACGTGATTCATCCGTGGAAAAATAAAAAACCTGTATCCGATGAAACTGGCCGAACGTATTTATCTCGCGCAAGTCAATGCTTCAATTCTAAAATCTAAAATCTAAAATCTAAAATCGATTGACTGAATTTGACGTTTTGGAAGAGTTGAAAGGCGATCGAACTACTTGTCAAATACCTGCTATCGTGATGAATTCCAAACATTTTGGGTTACATCACTTTTTTGCTGTGCGGGATGCTAGGATTTCACGATAAAAAATATTATTCCGATGCGAAGGGAAACGATATCAGGAATTGTAGCTTTTGAGCACTGAAGTCCGATGCTGCAAACCTAATTATATTTTTTCACCGAATTTTATATGGTTCGTAAGGATCGCGAATTAAATAACTTACAATTTTAATTGTTATTGTGGGATGGGCGGGACGCCCGTCCAAAACGGACGGGCGGGACGCCCATCCCACAAACTTGTGGAAGTTATTTAATTCTCATTCCTCAGAGAGTTAATTTATAGCAGGCAAGATTTATTTAATTTGCAACAGAATTTAACCTTTGTGCTGTAAAATGTAGCAGTTCTCAGTTGCCGACTATATAGTAGGGACTTACCGATGGCCTGTTTTCGTGTGGGCGATCGGCTAAAATCCAGGATAAATCTTGTTCTTAGCAAAGTCTCGATTAATAAAAATAATGCAACAGTAGACCCGGAATCCAAACCCATACAAAATAAGCCATTCCCAATTCTAAAATCTAAAATCTAAAATCTAAAATGGTATGACTTTCATCTCGCTTCAATATGCGCTGTTTCTGTTAGTTTTGTTCGGGGCTTACTGGTTGGTTCCGCTGCAGTGGTGGCGACTGTTCATCATGTTGGCGGGTAGTTTGATTTTTTACGCTTCGCTGCAAATTTGGTACATTCCTTTGCTGTTAGTCGCTGCTTTGTTTAATTACTGCTTGGGGATGGCGATTGGGGAACCTCTGGATTGGCGGATTGCTAATGAATCTTGGAACCGCCGCCGTTTGTTGCTGCTGTGGATAGGCATCTGCCTGAATGTGTTGCTGCTTCTGGGCTTTAAGTATGTGCCTTTTTTATTGAGTTCGATCGGCACTTTGTTCAATTGGCCTGTAGCTATCGACGGGGCTGACTGGGTGAAAAGTCACGTCATCGCACCCCTGGGATTGAGTTTCTTTTGCTTTGAGTGCATTGCTTATTTGATTGACGTGTACCGAGGCGCGCCTGCTGCTACTTCGCTGCTGCACTTTGCTGCTTACAAGTTGTTTTTTCCCAAACTGATTTCCGGCCCGATTACTCGGTATCACAACTTGATATATCAACTGAAAACCCAACAATTTCCAACGCCCGATCGCATTTCTGAGGGACTTTGGACGATCGCCTTTGGTGCAGTAAAAAAAGGTCTTTTCGCAGATAACTTGGGAATTTATGTCGATTTAAGCTTTACCAATTTACAGCGGGCGGGTAGCGAGGATTTGTGGCTGGCGATTTTGGCTTACGGGCTGCAACTTTATCTCGATTTTAGTGGCTATGTTGACATGGCGCGCGGTACTGCTTTGCTGCTGGGTTGGTATTTGCCACCAAATTTTGATTTTCCTTATTTTAGTGCCAGCATAGCTGATTTTTGGCGACGCTGGCACATGACTTTAGGCGATTGGCTACGCAATTATTTGTATTTTCCTTTGGGCGGTTCGCGAGTCGGTTTGTGGCGCACTTGTCTGAATTTGTCTATTGTCATGTTAATTGCGGGAATTTGGCACGGGGCGGCTTGGGGATTTATTGTGTGGGGGGTTTTACACGGTTTAGCTTTGGCGGTTCACAGGCTGAGTGATGTGCTGTTTAAGCGGTGGCGGATCGAGTTTTTGTGGGAAAATCCGATCGGGATTGCGATCGGTTGGCTGTTGACTCAGGCGATGGTTTTTGGTAGTTGGATATTTTTCCGACTTCCCGATTTAAAGGATTCTGGATGGGCGATTTCGCATTTGTGGGGACACACTGCTGACGTGCAGTTTGCTGAGAAAGTTTATGTAGAAGCTTTGGGTTTAGATAGAGTGAGTTTAGCTTGGATTTTGGCTGCTTTGGCTGTGGCGATGCTGGGGAATTATGCGTTGAGTCGGGGTTTGAAATTAGAGTTAAATTGGCCGATGAAATTGGTGTTAGTGCCGCTTTGTTTGTATGCGGTTTGGGTGTTGGCTCCCGAAGGCGGTTTGCCTTATATTTATTTTGATTTTTAGGGTATTATTTAAGTCGCCTTCTGAACAGGCTTTCCGGTCTGTTCCACAAAGAGTAGATTTTCTTGTGGAACAGGCCGGAAAGCCTGTTCTTGAGAATGGTGCAAGATGTCAGTCGAAGTGATTCCCCGCTACCTATTAGTGTCAACTTAAGCTTTTTGTTCGCCAGTCCTCCCGCTCACCCAATAGTCCGCCAGGGAATGAATTCCCTGTCTCATAGCTAAAGTCCTCTCAAAGAGGACTGAAGAACTCATTAGTCCTCATCGCGAGGAATTTCGCTTTGAGGCTCTTGTTTCAACCGCTGCCGGACTGAGGGTTTAACGTTAAGTTGACATCAATGCCCGCTACCCTACAACTGATAAGAACACCAGTCACTCCAGCTACCTACATAAAGTTTAGCATCGGGAATTCCGGCAATTTCTAAAGACAGTAAATTGACGCAAGCCGTCACCCCGGAACCGCAATAAACAATAATTTCTTCAGCTTTTTCTAATTCTGTCCACCGCTGTTTTTGTTCGGATGCCGATCGCACTTTTCCAGTTTCATCCGTCACCCCTTGCCACGGATAGTTAACCGCACCCGGAATGTGACCTGCAATGGGGTCGATCGGCTCCCGCAAACCTTCATATCTCTCGCTTTCTCGCGAATCAACCAAAATCTTTCCCGGCAAGTCTTTACGCGCTTTTACCGCCTCAATATCTACCGCCAAATCCGGCTGCAATTGAGCAACAAATTTACCCTCGCGGGCGTCTGGCAAAATATTTGTTACCGGATAGCCCGCCGCTTTCCAGCCGCTGAAACCGCCGTCTAACAAAGCGACTTTGCTGTGTCCCATATATCGCAGCAGCCACCACAAGCGAGCTGCAAAAGCCAGTCGCGAATCGTCATAGGCGACGACTAAAGTTTCTGGTGAATTAATGCCGATCGCGCTCAATTTATCAGCTAATTCTTCAATGTTTGGCAGCGGATGTCTACCGCCGTGTTTGCCCACAGCACTCGCGAGATCGCGGTTTAAATCTAAATAGAAAGCTCCGGGAATGTGACTTTCTTGATATTGTTTTTGTCCCAATTCAGGGTCGGCAAGGGAAAAACGACAGTCAATGATTACCACTTGCGGATTGTCGGTATTGGTGGCTAACCATTCAGGAGAAACGATTAAAGTGTTGTCAGTCATAAGTATTCAAATCTATATTTTAACATTTATCGGGAAGGAGCTTTTTTCTCTGGTTCTGCTTTATCGGTACGAGATTTTTTAGAAGTTTGTTTCTCCGAAGCTCTTTTTTCAGAATTGGATTTTTTAGGAGTTGCTTTTTCCGAAGGTGATTTTTCGGCTGGTGCGGGAGTTGGAGTTGGCTGAGGGGGAGTTACTGCTGCTTCTTGAGCGTAAAGCAGATATTTCTGATACTCGATTACTTTTGCTTGAGCTAGTTGATGGTTGGGGCTAGAAACTGGTACTCTTCTCATTAATGAGACGGCTTCTTGCCAACGATCGATAACTGTACTCCAATCTTCCTTGGTTTTTGCCGATCGCCCTAATTCTGCTGCTTTGAGTGCGCTGTTAACGGCTTCTCGAAAAGTATCTGGTGCAGCATCCGGTGCAGTTGCTAAATCTGCTGTTTCACCCGGATTATTCCCCGCAGTTGCTGCTGGCTGGTTCAAAATTTTACCGACAAACGCCACCACGGCGATCGCCAACATACCCGTTACTAGCCCGACTACAATGAAAGTCGATCGCAGTCGGTTCTCAAATGCAGCAAGTTCCGACGGTTTTTCCTCCTCAATATTGTTCTCCATCTCTGTGCGATCGTCCATATTAACCACAGCAGTATTTGGTACAGATTCTCCTCCAAAGCTCTGTGGTTCAAAAGTGCTATTCTCCCAACTAAACTCTTGACTCCAAGCAGCAGCAATCTGACCGCTTTCTCGGCCCTCAACCTTCACTTTGCGAATCGAATCCGGCTGCAAATTCGTCAGCTCGGTGCGAACAAAATCAACTAATGTATTTTCTATGGGTACCTGCTCGGCCTCAAGAATTACATCCAAACAGTCGCCGTCGAGATTAGCGGAGGCTGTGATGCCTTCAGATTGCAACTGGCTGTTGAGCCAAGATGCGATCGCAGTGGCAATATCTCCCTGCTTGGCAAGTTCCTGAAAATTAAGCTCTGTCATAGCTGGACACCTGATAATGCAGAAGGAATGAAAAATTCATAAATAGTTTTTTTAAGTTAAAAACACCCTAACTGAAATTCAATGAATAGTATAATATATCGCGGCAAATCCCAGCCCAAAGATGCAAATTCTCACTCTCGCTCCCCCTGGCATCCCTTGGGGAATGACTTGCATTGCTTGGCTTTAAGCCGAACTCAGGTTTGTAGTGAGGAATGCAAGTCGTCTTGCTCAGCCGCCAAATACTGCTGCTGCAACCAGGTTTTTGATACCGGGCGCGCCAGTCCAGATATTGCCAGCGTCGCCCCTACAACCAGCATCCGGCTGGAAAAATGCTCGATCGCGCGGATTCGAGATTTGAGATTAAAAAATTGTGCGATCGCAGTGCCATCGGCGGACAGCGAGTGATATCATCATTTAGTCAATATTCAATTTTTTATAGCAAATAACTCGATCGCACAATGGTAGCAATAGCAATTTTAGCGGCTGGACGCGGCACGCGCATGAAATCTGACTTGCCTAAAGTTCTACACGAATTAGGCGGTCGATCGCTAGTTGAGAGAGTCCTCCAAAGTTGTCAAGAAATTCAAATTACCAGGCGACTTGTCATCGTCGGTTATCGAGGTGAACTCGTTAAAGAATCCCTGATTCGAGGTCAAGAAAGATCAGGAAAAAATCCTCAATCTCCTCCCCTAGAATTTGTCGAACAAACCGAACAATTGGGAACCGGTCATGCCATCCAACAATTGCTGCCTCACTTAGAGGGATTTCAAGGAGACTTGCTGGTCTTAAATGGGGATGTACCTTTGCTGAGGGCAGAAACTATCAAACAATTGATGGCCATTCACAAACAGCACAAAAACTCTGCTACTTTATTGACAGCTAATTTACCGAATCCCCAAGGGTACGGACGAGTATTTACCGACAGTCAAAACTTAGTCCAGCAAATTGTCGAACACCGCGACTGCACACAAGCTCAAAAGCAAAATCACCGAATTAATGCAGGTGTTTACTGCTTTCACTGGCCGGATTTAGAGAAAATTTTGCCAGAATTGAAGGCAGATAATGACCAAAAAGAATATTACCTAACTGATACGGTAAATTTCCTCAGCCCGGTGATGGCGGTGGATGTGGAAGATTATCAAGAAATATTGGGAATTAACGATCGCAAACATTTAGCCACAGCTTGCGATATTTTGCAAACGCGGATAAAGGACAAGTGGATGACGGCGGGAGTGACGCTGCTCGATCCCAACAGCATCACGATCGACGATACCGTAGAGTTGCAGCCGGATGTCGTAATTGAACCGCAAACTCACTTGCGGGGAAATACTTCGATCGCCTCCGGGAGTCGCATCGGCCCCGGCAGTTTGATCGAAAACAGTCAGATTGGGGAAAATGTGACTGTGCTTTATTCAGTGGTTTCTGACAGTATGGTTGCTGAAAATTCGCGAATTGGCCCTTACGCACATTTGCGGGGACACGCAGAAATTGGGGCTAACTGTCGCGTCGGCAATTTTGTAGAATTGAAAAATACTCAAATAGGCGATCGAACTAATGTCGCTCACTTGTCTTATTTAGGCGACGCGACTTTGGGAGAAAAAGTCAACATCGGTGCGGGGACAATTACGGCGAATTATGACGGAAAAAACAAGCACAAAACTCAAATAGGCGATCGGAGTAAAACGGGTTCTAACAGCGTGCTGGTTGCACCGATAACTTTGGGGGAAGATGTTACTGTAGCGGCGGGTTCTGTGGTGACAGAAGATGTGCCGAATGATTGTTTAGTAATGGCTCGTTCCCGGCAAGTTGTCAAACCAGGTTGGAAGTTGAAGGAATGAGAATTAAATAACTTCCACTCTTGAAAGTGGGATGGGCGTCCCGCCCGTCATGAGTGGACGGGCGGGACGCCCATCCCACAATAAAAATTAAAATTGTCAGTTATTTAATTCGCGCTCCGAAAGAACCTAAAAAGTCAACGATTGTTCACTTTTTAGATGATCAGTTTCCACCCAATTGCGAGTTTCGCACTCGATACCAAAGAAACCGGGTTTTTATAACAGAAGCGATCGCACTCTAGGAGAGATTTTGCTAAAAAACCCGGTTTCTGCGTAAGTCTCCAACCTTGAGAAATCGGGTCGATCGCGAGCAGCTATTTTTGGTTATTTTGCTGGTGCAGATAGTTGTTAATCGCTTTGGCGATTTTTGCTTGCTGGTATGGGTTCATAGTGCGGGGTAGGGAGATGCGAGAGCCTCCACAAACTAACAGTCTAACTTCGTACCAAATGTCATGCTCCCGATCTTTTGTTCGCTCGACTTCCACGCCATAAATCTCGCACAGAGAGTATTGAATTAGCTTAGTTCCCAACAAACCCTGCTGTTTAACAGTCAGGGCATTTAAAGTTGTATCAAAGCTATAAATTTCCTTTTTTCCGAAGGCTATTACTGCTATCCCTGCTGTCACAAATATGGCTCCTATCCCTAGAAACCAACTGTCGAGTAGCTTTAATTCCAGCAATCTGCGCTCCGCATTTTTAACAAAAGAATTGATGTCCGAAGCAATAGCGTCTTGGGTTCCCCAATTAGGGGAGTTAGCAGTGAAAGGAACATAGCCAGCATCAGTCCGAAGTACAACTTTGCTGGTGTAGGCCGCTCTGACAACTTTTGCTCCCTGCAAAGAAGCAAGCTGAATTTCTTGAATCTTCGATCCCAGCAAGCTCGATCGCACCAACTGACAATTCCCTTGTGTTCCTTGCACTCTGTGACAATACAGGCTTGCCAAATTGTAATCAAACGCCGCCAATTTCAGTCCAAATACCATTAACAAACAGCTAGGTAGCCAAAAATCAAATACGCCACGAGTCTGAATTTTTAATTCAGTCGCTGTTTGCTCGATTATTTTCATTTATTTTACCCTGAGATTAAACAAAGGATATTAGAGGCCCTATCTTTGCTGGGATGCGCCCTATTGTTAACTTATATGTTATTTGAAGTTTGTCCTATGACCTGAGCCTTTTGATCTTGCTAAGATATTAGCACTAAAATGTCTCGCGCACAATAACTGTAGCGAGTATAGGTGCGGGTGGCTTTGAGATAGCTTTCCGTCATTTCTCCCTGGTGATGGACTTGGGCGATTGCCTACGCGATATAGCAATCCTCGCATCATTTGCATAATTATTGTAGGGGCAATCCCACGCCCGGTTGCCCGATAGATAGGGGGTAGGCACTCTTAGCACTACCCCTACCAATTTATCTGAATATTTAGGATTGCTATAGCTAGGGTTCACTGATTTGTAGGGCAAATACATTGCTAACCGTGCGATTATCCTTAATCGAGATATAGCTGCGAATCAAGTCAGCCATTTTGTATTGTTCTGTTAGTGAATAGCTTCTTAAACAGATGATATCGCCCCCGAACATCCACAAATCAACATAATAACTACGATTTCCCTCGCTATCTCCTATTTCCTCTAATTCCACCGCAGAAATATCGCGAGTTGAGCATTCGGTAACATCATGAAGCCATACACCCCGTCGTTTAATGGTCATTTTGCTAAGAGTTTTATCAAAAATATATGTTTCATCTATCGCCCCGTCCAACAAAGACAGCGAAAACAACAGAAAGATACCTCCACCTATCCAATTTGATACTAAAATAATCTGCAATAATCCCATAACGATAAATGGAGAAATTAATAGCAAACCATCCCAAAAGATGGCTGTTTTAATTATTAATCTATTTGGCGTTTGCTTGATGATTTTCATGATTTAAGGTGAGATTTTTAACAACCCTGTGAATCACTTATCTATTCGCTGTATGCAATTTTTACTGCACCGATTATTATTTGACACTGCTTTGGACGATCGCACTTTTGGTGTTGTAAACAGCCTTGACAGCATAAGCCTCGCCGGGACGTATATGTAAAGCTCTGTTAAAATTGATTAAAGCGGTTTGATAGTCTCCCCGATCGTAGTAAATATAGCCGACTTTCATCAATTGTTTGAAGTCAGAATTTTGAGCAGCAACACGTGCAGAATTAGGATTATTTACAGATGCAGCAGAAGTAGGAGATGGCTCTAAAGCAGGAGATAACTCTTGATTGGGTGATGGAGAAGTGTTGAAACCAGAAGGAAAAGAAGAGGGCGATTGCTCGTTATACCCCTGCTCTACATTAGATCCAGAGCCAGAGATTTTTACAAAATTTTTGCCATAAAATACTGAAGTAGTAATGCCTCCCAATACAAACATCAACAATCCAGCACATTGAATTAAGAAGGTTTTTCTAATTTTTTCATTGCTCCAATTTTTGATATAAAAAACCAATGATGCCAATGGGACAAGCAAGTAAAGCACTCCCCAAATAGTTTCCTCTCCAAAAGCTTGAACTAATCCCCAAAAATAGCCAACAAGACTTAAAACTAAACCTAGGATAAAAAATAAGGCGATCGCAATTCCCGGCATTTTCTATTTCTCCAGTAGATGTATACTTATTTTGACAACTGTAAAAGAGCGGATTTTCAACCTGAAACTCTTTCCCCTGTTTGCTGTGTTAAAAATAGATTAGCGGTGACAACAGTTCGATCGCGCACAGCGAATGTTAGGATTTAGGTTAGGAATTTGACTAGGAACTCGATCGCGACTGCCGCAAATGATACTCTCAACCCTCGATCGACCCGAAGAACCATTTGCACGCGCCAGCAAAGGCTGGGACATCCAAAAGCTTTACACCGACTTGGCAAATGCCAAACAACAATTCGCCCCCCACACCAGAAGAGGGCTGACACCTGTAGAAAAGCGGCACCTCTGCGGCTTGTTGTGCGGCTACAGCCCAGCCGAAATTGCGGTATTTCTCAACAAACAAATCAAAGGTGTAGAAGTTGACTTGTCAAAAACTTTGTACAGATACATAGAATTATTGACAAATCGGCCCCGAAATGCTCTTAAAAATTGGAGAGATGCGATCGACTGGCTGGAAATAGCCGGATATAAAACGCAGCCAAAAACCTCAACCGGCGCCATATTAAAAGCTACTCTCCACCATTCAGACAGGATTTTGTCTGCAGCTATCAGTCCCGACGGACAATTCCTCGCAACGGGATCAGAGGATAGTACAGTGAAAATTTGGAGTTTGCACAGCGGGGAACTGCAGCAGACAATTTTCGGACATTCAACAGCCGTATTGCTAGTGGCTTTCAGTCCCGCCAGCAAAACGCTGCTGACACGATCGCGCGCGGGTACAGTCAAACTCTGGAACCTGCAAAACGGCCAACTGCTGAAGCGTTTGGCAGAGGTACACCGCCACGAATCCGTCGCCGTAAGCCCCGACTGGCAAATTTTGGCGATCGGCACCACCCGCAGCACTGTCAAGCTTCAGCACCTCAACAGCGGCCAACTGCTGCAAGTTTTGGCAGGCTATCAAGGGGATGACATAAGTGCGATCGCCCTGAGTCCCAACGGAAAAATGCTAGTAGCCAGCGGCCTCAATGCAGCCAGCGGTTTCTGTCGCGCCACAGTCACTTTGTGGGAATTGCCGGGAGGCGAAGTGAGACGAACATTTGGCAGCGAAAATTATGT
This sequence comes from Microcoleus sp. AT8-B5, assembly GCF_036705565.1. Classification (NCBI taxonomy): domain Bacteria; kingdom Bacillati; phylum Cyanobacteriota; class Cyanophyceae; order Oscillatoriales; family Microcoleaceae; genus Microcoleus; species Microcoleus sp. AT8-B5. The sequence goes on along the minus strand of NZ_JAUBUY010000024.1, from coordinate 1,122 downwards.
AGCGATTTCTTCCGATAGCCAAATTCTTGTCAATCATGGTGGCCAAACTATCAAACTCTGGAATTTGCAAACAGGCGAATTATTGCATTCGCTGCAAACAGCAATTCGCATCACTTCCGCCGCCGCAATTAGCCCCGACGGGAAATACTTTGCAGTGGGGTGTTTTGACGGTACTGTTAGACTTTGGAATTTTCGCGGCGAATTGCTGCACACTTTAGATGGACATTCTAGCCCTGTGTCTGCGGTGGCGATCGGGCTTTTGGGCGAAACTCTCGTCAGTGGCGGAGAGAATGGTACTGTTAAACTTTGGCAACTGCGGATTGAAGATTAGAGAGGTGACGGGCCATGATTAAATTATTGGAGTATAATTGATTTAAGGTTTTTGAGAGGGGCCCAGACAATGAATGTTACCCTAACACCAGAACAGGAAAAATACGTGCTCTCGCAATTACAAGGTGGCAACTATGACAGCGTTCAGGAACTAATTAGCGAAGCATTGCAACTGCTAGAAGAAAGAAATCGTGCACTGAAACAGCAGCGTCTGGCAGAACTCAGACAAAAAATTGCTAGCGGCACTGAGCAAATTGCTCAAGGAAAAGTGACTGATGGTGAAGTAGTTTTTGCCAGATTGCAGGAAAAAATTCGCTCAATTTCTGAGTCTGGATTATGAGCAGCTATTCTTTCTCAGATGATGCAATTCAAGATTTAGATGACATTTGCTCCTTCTATTGCTGGTAATAATTACAGTTCGGCCAGTAAGCTTTTTGATAGGATTCGAGAACGATGTAAAGTCACGGCGGATTTTCCTAATATGGGTAAAAATTATAGCCAGCTATCTCCCAGCTTGCGAGGATTTATTGTCGATGATTACATCGTTTTTTATTACCCCTGAGAAGATGGAATTGATGTAGTTCGCGTAGTGAATGGATACCGCGACTTGGAATCTCTTTTTTCAGATTCGGATGAAGGATAGGACGAGCGCATTTTCAGAACTCATTGCATAAAATGTCGCCATATTGCTAGAAGTGAGAAAGGAATGAGTAAAACTAAGGATCGCGAATTAAATAACTTACAATTTTAATTGTTATTGTGGGATGGGCGTCCCGCCCGTCCAAAAAGGAC
>NZ_JAUBUY010000105.1:0-4609 GCF_036705565.1 Microcoleus sp. AT8-B5 | reverse complement strand
TTTATTTTTCGTGATGCCAAGCAATTTACGGGATTGTCGGATTGTCAAGCTCGTCATTTACCACGGCTTGATTTTCATTTTAATGCCAGTCTAATTGCCTTAAATTTAGCAAAACATGAACTCTCTAGTTGTCATTCATCTGCCAAGTCGTTTGTGTTTTCAATGGCTTCTTATAAACGGCTGGAATTCAATAAGCATCTACTTTGTACCTTTATTGATAAGTTAGATTTAGACCCGGATTTGATTTTAAACCATCCTAATCTTCCTTCAGTCTTGTCTTATGGTACTTTGGCTGCTTAAAAACTGTCCGGAGTATTGATTATTATAGCAATCCTAAATCATTCAGGTACATTTGTAGGGGTAGTGCTACCCCTACTCCCCGTGCCTACCCCCTATCTATCGGGGCAACCGGGCGTGGGATTGCCCGTACAATAATTAGGCGAATGATTTAGGGTGGCTATATATCTAAAATAAGTGCGTTATTAAAAACAATTACAGCAGTTGTATTGCCCATGTTTTTCGATGTATCTCTCCGATTTCTTCATTGTTATTGCGTGATAGCCGGATGCAGCAAAGTTGCTTGCTAATCGATACTCAGTTTTATTACAGCATATTCGGTGATTGATGAAATACAGTAGCCGCTATATTTATTCGGCAACATCGGTGACTCGATAGGCAACTGTGCCACCTGTTTTTTCGATTGCAGCAACTAAGTCCTTGAGTCTATCTTCGCGGCGGGCAGCAAGCATGAGTTTGGCTCCGCTGGCGGCTAAACGATGAGCGGTGGCTTCACCTAAACCGCTACTTGCTCCAGTAATGATGACCACCTTGTTTTGAATCTCAGACATATTCACTCCTGTTAATTGATTAAATCGGCTCACCTAAAATCGATCGCAAATCCGCTTAATTACCAAGCGCGATCGTATTGAATTGGAGCAGGCACCGATTGACGTAGTTGCTTCGCAGCCCGCATCGGCCAATAAGGATCGCGCAGCATTTCTCTAGCAAGTAATACCATATCTGTTTGACCTGACAGTTAGGGAGTCGATCGCCTCTAGGGCAGTATTTACAGGTGCGACGCCAGCTTTGTCAAACTTGCATCCCGAATGGGCAAGTCATTTTGAGGTATCAAGATTAAACCAAATTACTTGTCTAAAACCTAAATTTTTATTGTTAGCAAAACCGGGGATTACTATAAAAAAATACAAAAGTGCCTGAGTAATTATCCAGTAGATAGGGTAAATCTGCAAGCAGGGCTTGCATAAATAAAAACAATTTTAACTAATCCTTTTTACCATTCGCCGATCGGTGAACCTACACCATGAGAAAACCGCTCAATACAAAAAAGTAATCAACACCGCTCCACCCAGCCTGAAATAAATTAAAAAAAGTAACTTGATTTAATCTCACCGCGCTCATCTCGTTGAGGTGAAACATTACCACTAATACCCCCACAATCCCTCGATCAACTTGCCAGAGGTTAAGCTTTTTGTGAGAAGTTGAACTCTGTGCAATGAAAAAATACCTTAGTCGAGGGTGGCCGTTGTGCTTGTTCCTCAACTACTGTCAACTCACTAAACATAGTCAACACATTAGACACTATAATATAACTTTATACTTTTTTCATAAAGTTGTGCAAGAAGACTTCCGACTGATCGTTGACTTAGTTCTAGTTCTCGCTGCTGCCGCAGCAGGAGGACTCTTTGCATCGCTATTGCGACAGCCGGTAATTCTCGGCTATCTCCTGGGAGGGATCGTAGTTGGGCCGGCCGGTTTGGGGCTGATTAAAGAATTAATTCAGGTAGACACCCTGGCGGAATTCGGGGTTGCTTTTCTGTTATTTGCCTTGGGAGTGGAATTTTCTTTCGCCGAACTCCAGAAAGTAAAAGCCATTAGTTTGGGCGGAGGGGGCTTGCAAATTGTGCTGACGATCGCCATTACTACTGCAATTTCCTTGGCTGTAGGCTGGGTAGAATCGCCCGCCCAAGGCGTGTTTTTAGGATCGATTCTGTCACTTTCCTCTACCGCAGTCGTACTGAAATGCTTGATGGAACGCAATGAATCCGGTACTTCCCACGGTCAAGTCATGCTGGGAATATTAGTAGTTCAAGATTTGGCTTTGGGGCTAATGTTAGCAGTTTTGCCGGCACTCAATCAGCCAGCAGAAGAGATCGGCATGACGGTAGCGTGGGCCCTGCTGCGGATCGGGTTATTTGCGATCGGTGCTGTAGTCGCGGGCATTTGGATGGTACCGCAGTTGCTGCGCTATTTGGCGAAAACAGAAAGTCGGGAACTGTTTTTGCTGGGAGTTGTGGTGTTGGCTTTAGGGATTGCGCTGCTGACAGAATATTTGGGTTTTTCGATCGAGATGGGCGCATTTGTGGCGGGTTTAATGATTTCGGAGGTGGAATATGCTGACCAAACTCTAACTTATGTCGAGCCTTTGCGAGATATTTTTGCATCCTTATTTTTTGTCACCATCGGAATGTTAATTGACCCGATGTTTCTGTGGAACCATCTAGAAGTAATTCTGGGACTGGTATTTATAGTATTTGTCGGCAAATTCTTGATTATAACGCCGATCGTCCGACTATTTGGCTATCCGCTAAAAACAGCATTAATCACAGGTTTGGGCTTAGCTCAAATAGGAGAATTCTCCTTTGTACTCGCTAGTGCCGGCCAAGCTATGGGGCTGGTTTCGCGCAACGTTTACCTGTTAATTTTAGGCACGACAGCAGTCACCCTCGTGCTAACTCCGTTTGTGTTGAGAAGCGTTCCCCAGTTATTGAAATGGGCGGAAAATTTCGGGCCTTTGCAGCGCTATTTTGACGAAACATCTCAACCTGTGGCAATAGCTGAAAGTTTGCCGGAACAAAATTATGTTGTGGTTTGCGGCTACGGGCGAGTCGGCAGAATTTTAGTCAAAATGCTGCAAAGCCGCAACTGTTCTGTTGTGGTGATCGATGAGTCAGAAAGTAGAATTCAAGATTGCAGAATGCAAGGAATTCCTTACATTTACGGGAATGCTGCCAGTTGGCACGTATTGGAAGCCGCGCGGGTGGAACGGGCAAAAGCAATGGCGATCGCCCTTCCCGATCCCATGAGCACTCGCTTGTGTCTGAAGCGGGCTTTAGAATTAGTCCCGGATTTGGATATTGTGGTGTGCGCGAACCAAGATAAAGACATCGAACTGCTTTATCAATTGGGGGCCTGGGAAGTTGTGCAGCCGGAGTTTGAGGCCAGTTTAGAACTGTCTTCCCACTTGCTGGCTGGCATGGGACTTTCGGCAATGGCGATCGGGCGGGATGTGCAGCAAATTCGCAGCAGCCGCTATCTGGAATTGCGGCCACCGCGCGAACCTTTGGCGGTTTCGCGGGATTTGAAAGTGGCGGTTCGAGATATGAACAGCGAGTGGTACAACTTGCCGTCGGGTTCTCCCATCGCCAGCATGACTCTGGAAGAAACTAACTTGCGACAGTTGACAGGGGTCAGCGTGATGGCGATCGTCCGCGAGAATGGCGAGGAAATTGATTATCCTAACGGGAAGACAGCTTTGCAGTCGGGCGATCGACTTTTTGTAGTGGGAGAACCGGAAGAACTCATCAGTTTTGAGTTGCTGGCGAAGGGGGAAGTTGCAGTCCCGCAGGGGGACAGTTCTTGCCAGTGGCTGAGACTGCCAGCAAACAGCCCTTGGGCGGGCCAAAAACTGTCAGAGGTAGATGTGCTGACGCAGTACGGGGTGCAGGTGCGGGCTATCCGCCGGGAAGGGAAATTTACTCGCTGGCCCGACGGAAGTAGCAATTTGCAAGAAGGCGATCGTTTGCTGCTGTGTGGCGGCTTTTACGAGCTCGGCTTGATGCAGCGGACGGCCTCACCGCGGGTGCCACAACCAGCTTTAAAGCTGCCTTTGGTCAAGGCCCAAGTCATCGAAAAGCTGTTTAGCGATTAGGGAAGTTCGGCAACGGATTCGCTCGACGGATGTAACGGATGTAACGGATGTAACGGAGGTCAGGAAGACCGAAGTTGGAAGAGGTTCGAGGGAAGAGGGAAGATTTTTCCCCTCTCCCACTCTCCCAATCTCCCAATCTCCCCCTCTCCCTGTCTCCCCCTCTCCCACTCTCTGTCTCCTCAGCCGTTGGGTTTGAGATAAGCAATTGCTGGTCGCGAGATCAGAATTTGTGTTTCTGATGGATCGAGGAGGCAAATGCAGCTATTATCCTGCCAAAAAATTCTGCCAGCTACTAAGTCGCCGGTCAGGAGTTTGATTTCCACCTGTTGTTTGTCTTTGATGTAGCTTTGTATTAAGCGAACGCTGGGCAATCCGGTTTCAAATTCAGACATAGTTCAGAAAATTATAGTCAAATATTACCTTAAACCATATTCTTCTGTTTATACCGTTTAACCCTTACTGCCGCAACTACAAGGGTGTCTCCCCGATGACGGAGAAACCCCTTGGCGGTTACTTTTATACCGATATTCATTCAGCCATTGACATCAGCATTAATTATACGAATTCTCCAAAATATTGCAACAATTACAGCACTTTCCAGGTAAGTGAAGTACAGAGAAACCGGGTTTCTTGAATAAAACCGGTTTCTGGCGAGAAATC
>NZ_JAUBUY010000104.1:0-4883 GCF_036705565.1 Microcoleus sp. AT8-B5 | reverse complement strand
AGGCTTGTGTCACTCTCTGTAGCCACCGCTGTAGACGTGCCTGAGACTTCCTTGAGAATGCGTTGTGCAGCTTGACTAAGCGACTCACCGTCTAGCTTCTGAGCTTCTATCCAGTTCAGGAAGTGACCGGATGCCCTGAATGATACGACTTGACTCTGACTCATTGTAGACACCTGTATACAGTATTTGTCTACAATAACTGATGTCTGTCTACAGTGTCAACAGTTTGTCTACAAAACTTGTAGACACGAAAATCCCCCAATTAAGGGGGAGAGGAATTGAGCCGTTAGTTGTCAGGCAGTGGCTAAATTTTCCGCAGGTCGCAGAAGAGCATGGAGATTATCCGGCCGCCCTTGTGTTTTTCGCGCTCTTGCCAGTCAACCTTGCAACTGATGCTCGTATGAATCTCAACGATGCGGCCGTGCCAGTTGTAGCTAGAGTCCTCTGGCTTATTGCCAGCCACTTTGTCTCCGACTCTGAATGCTTTGAGCGGGTCAGAACATGGGATGCCAGTGAGTAGTTCTGTCAATTTTTGCTTGTCGGAATCCGAGAGTTTGGAGAAAGAATTACAAAAGTCTAACAAAGTTGGGTTTAGTGCTCCAGCATCTCCAGCAGCGCTCTGCGTAAGGATTGTTTGCTCCAGCGGTGCTCCAGCAGAAATTTCTTGCTGGAGCACTGCTGGAGACGATATCCTTGCTGTGTCTACTGCTGGAGATGCTGGAGCACTTTTTCCACTTCTTTCAGACTTTTGTTTGCTGATGCCGACATAGTAAAAATCACCCATTGTCCGCTGACCTTCAAAGCCCCGTTCTGTGTGCCGATGCTTCTCCAGCTTGGGAAAAATCTCACAAAGGCGGGCATATAACTGGTTGATAGCTTTCACAGGTTTGTCCCACTGGTTAGGTAAATCATTCCAAACCAGTTTGTCCTTGCCCTTCTCGTTCCACTCAATCTCAAGTATCCCCGCCTCTTGATACCACTCTTGTAACTCGCTCCATAAGTCTTTGGCATAAACGCGATCGCCCTTGCCAGCTTCATACCCCAAGTCCCTCACAAACTGCCACAAGTGCCGGCTTTCCTCTTGAGCTTCCCGCATCGCCTCACGAGTTGCCTTGTAGTCAATCCCCTCTTTCAGTAGCAGTGGCAACCGCTCCAACATCTTGTTGAGCATCGCCGGCGCAATCCGCTCAAGGATAAAGTTCTCATCATCCTTAAAGCGCGGGTCAGCCTCTAATTCACCCTGAGACGGGTCAGCATTATGCTTGTAAGTTTTCTTGAAACTCAGGATGCCGTAGCGGTCATCAATAGCGGCCGTCCCTCCAGTGATAGAGGGTAGTTTGTTGCAGTTGGCTAAAAAGATGGCCGCAGGTTTGTATTCGTAGCTGTCCTTACCTTTAGGTTCAATGTCGATCGGGTCGCCAGTGATGAACTGTTTGAGACTCTGAATATTGTCGAGGTCTACTTTTGCAGTGTTCTCAAAAGCCCAATTACAGAGCCCCCCTAGCAGACCGGACAGATTGAACTTGCGGCCATTGTCATAGGATTTGAAGTCTGACAACGACTTGTTAGTCATTCCCCTCCCCAAAACAGCGGCCAACACAGCTCGCAATGTATCTTTGCCATTAGACCCCTCGCCGTGGCATAGCAAACCTTTAACGCCCCGTCCCGTCAGCTTGGAGCGAACAAGCTTCAAATTCAACGCAGCAGCAGCAGTCCGCAAAAATACCTCACGCTGCGACGGCTCCAAGCATTCTAAAAGGCGATCGCAGTCCGTCGCGTCAATGTCAGGGTCATACGTGCAGCCAACATAGGTATAGACCTGGTTAGGGTCATGTGGAACAAGCGAGTGAGAACCGTCAGGGTTAATTTTCACTACCCCTTTAGTCGTGTTCAACCCATCAGGATTGATGGTATTAGGGTCTACGGCCACAGCTAAGAGCATATAACTGTAGACTTCATTGACACTGGCAGTGTTTGCACGGTTGCAGCGATATTTCCCTTTGACCAATTCAGAGTAAGTGCTCAGCCAGTCAAGAATACGCCGCTTCTCAATAGCTTCCGAGCGCAGTTCGTAATGAGTCCCGATGAACTCAAAAAGTTGTCCTGCTATTGAGGCCCAGGGCGTGTCAGAGTACAGCGCGTCCACAGCTTTCTGCACGTAGTTTTGCTCTGGAGTCGGTGCAGTGTCTGGGATGTAGTCGCTTCCACTACTGTCATACTTCTGGCATACTACTTCTTCTCGCGTGCGCGGGTGAGGAGTTAAAGAAATATTAGGAGTTAATTCCGTTGCAGCGTCGTTGACTACTTCCTCTACCAGTCGGATGAATTCCTCGCTATCTATGGCTTCCAAGATTTCTCTGATGTCTCCCGCTTCTGGGATGTCTGAGTAGATGTCACATGGGTCAACAACCACACAAGGGAACTGGATGTGACGGGCAACCAGCCAAACTTCTTGACCCTTCTTGATACCCGCGTCATCGTTATCGCGCAACACTGTAACACTGACGTTTTTGCCTGTCGCTTGCAGAGTTTCGAGCATTATCTGAATTTCGGGATGACTCCAATTGGAACCTTGCAGAGTCAGGGCCGCTGTGCCGATGCCCCGTGCAAGTTCTACGTTATTTTCCCCTTCAAGCATCAGAACGAGAACGGGTTCACCGTCTGGTAGTGCTTCTAGTAGTTCGATAACTTCATCAATCCGATATGCTGGCCAGCGAGCATCACCCTTGCTCCAGACTTCCTTGCCGCTAGGGTCTATGTGAATTTGGCGGCAAGTTTTGTCGCGTCCCTTTGGCTTACTTGCATCGGGCCAATCAAACCGCAAAACCTTTTGAGTGTCGCTGTAGGCGTAGGTGATTTGTGTGGCACTGTCGGGAACGCCTTTGGGAACGTATTTGGGTTGTTCGGTGCGAGGTGGTTTTCCGGGTGCGGGTAATCTCAGAAGTTTCGCGCCGATCGGAACTGGTACGGGTCGATATTCCTTCTTTTTGGCTTTTGGTTTTTTTGCCGGTGGCGCGGGATTGTCCTCTTTTTTGCACTCTGCCAAAAATTCAGCCAGTGGTCGGATAGCTTCCCGAATATCAGCGGTTGAGCAAGCGTTTGTCCAGCACTGGTACTTACCGTTCTTGTGGTCAATCCCTAAGCTATGACCTTCGCAGACAGGGCAAATATAGTAATTTTTGGCTTTGCCTGGTTCCAGCTTGTCCAGATGGTCGCGGATGTCGAATTTTTTGGGGGTGCTTGAAGTTTGGTCGTTGTTCGGAGTAGAATTGTCGTACATAAATTTGGCTCGCCCCTACGGCGAGTTGAATGTGGATGAATCCTCAAAACCGTTGCGCTCAGGTACCAATTGAAGGCAGCGGTTTTTTGGTGTCTAGAATTTGCTGAAAATTTAGAGCATAGGAGGTACCGCTCCGCAAACTTTAGTAAGCGGACGCAGCTACGAAATCACAACGCTGTCTCTGTGGCGGCCAATGTCGGTCTAGGAGACTTTGCTTTATCTCTTCAAAGGTAAAGTCCCGGCGTTCAGGTACTAGATTGTTGTCTAGGGTTGATGCTAGACAAATTAGCAGAAGTATTGCAGGGCTGAAGGAAGCTAGCAGTAGGGCGAAGGTAAGGTCAATCCAATTGCTTGCAAAGGTAACAATTATTTCTATTCGGGCAACAATACGCTCTTCAGAGAGTCCTCGCTTCCGGAAGGCATTAATGGTGTCCTGTACAAGCTCTGCTACTTTCTCTATCGCTTCTTGCCTAGTCTTTGCCCCTCGCGTTCGGGATTCAATCATGCGAACAAGTGCGGCTGCCGATTGCGGAGCCATATTTCTAGTTGATGGGCGGATTTGTCGAATCAACCACTTGTTCATGAGAACCAATTTTACAGGGATAGAGAGTCCTGGCTTAAGAGATATTCCCGCTCTTTCTGGAGCTGAGAGTGTACCTGGTTGATAGTCATTCCAGATTCACGGGCAAGTCTAGTTAGTAGAGTTCCCTTGGGTCGGTAAGTGTGAGACTGCGAGCCCTTATGAGTTTGCCGAGTGCGGCGGGTAAGGGCCCGCTTGCTGCGAGTTCCCAGTTGGGGGTAAAAGATTAAGTTCATAGGTGATAGTGCAACGAACCAACCCTAGGGTTGTGCGTATACCTAGTAGCGTCAAAGTCTCTTCTAGTCTAGCTTTGAGAAGTAAAATATTTTGCCGAGCCCTAGGGTTCGGCAAAACCTTACACCGATGAATTTGTTCGGCTACTACCTATCGCCCTGACCACCTAAAACTGCATCCCACGGTCGAGGTTGTGGTTCCCCTGGTGTTGCCGGGACTGCTACCCCAAGCTGAGGCAATTGCAGGTCATTGAGGTAGTAAGCGTACTGATTGTCCTCCCCCCGTTGCGGGTAGAACTTGCCGTTAGTTTTCCAAAAGAAGTCCTTGCCTCGCAGAACTGCCAAAACTAACTCTATTTCTGACTTGGTACCAGTCAATCTTAGGGCTGCTGTGGTTGGGATGTTTGGCTGTTTAGTCATTACTTTTCCCCTCAAACTGATTGAGTAGATTTTGCAATTTGACCTTGCCTTCTGAGAATTTACGTCCCCCCATTTTGAGTACATTCTCAACAATCCAAGTCACAGACTTACCCGCTTCCATCGACTTACAAACTTCCAAGTATATAGGGTAATCAGGAGAGTCGGAAGGGGAAGCGGTTTCCTGTAAGTCACTGCTGTATATAGCTTCCAGTGCTTGACGGCTGGCTTCCACGTCAACACCAGGGGAAGTCAGGATAAGTTCAGCTTCCTGCTGTCTTTGTTGCTGTGAAACGTAGACGCTGGTGCTGATTTCATCCTCTACATCTGCCTTGATTGCCCTCAGTTTCAATTCCTCAATCTCTCCCTCGTC
>NZ_JAUBUY010000023.1:93432-120931 GCF_036705565.1 Microcoleus sp. AT8-B5 | reverse complement strand
GTAACTTCAATCTTCTCGGAACGGTCAACTTGAACGCAAAACTGGATGTAGTATCCATCGGCTCGTTTGACTAAGCGTACTCGCTTAATCTGGGTAAGCTGATAAAAATGTAAGTCGCGCGTCCCTTTCAGCTTAAGTTTTCCGATGCCTTTTTTATCGGTAAAAGTGATAGATTTTCGGTCAGTTGCCATCCGCCACCCGGTCGTTTTATATTCGACCGACCGATTGTCTTTCTGAAACTGCGGAAAACCCTTTTTCCCGGTAATTTTATTTTTACAGTTGTCGTAAAATCGGGCGATTGCCGACCACGCTCTTTCTGCGCTTGATTGTCGAGCCATGCTGTTGAGTTCATCGCAAAACGTCCATTCTTTAGCTAAAACAGCACTGTACTTATTCAAGTCATACTTGTTGACTTTTTGGTTTTCCATCCAAAAGCGCAATGCTTTGTTACGGATGAATTGTACTGTTCTAATTGCTTCGTCTACAGCGGCAAATTGCTGCTTTTTTCCGTATGCTTTGAATTCAAAAACTAGCATGACTTCGACCTCATCACGTTTTTCTTATGCTAACAACATCGGCTTAATATCGCTTGAGTTGTTCACAAAGCTTTACACGTAAGTTTCGTATACTATAAAGTTAGTCGTAAAAACTTGGTTCTAACAAAGGAAATGGGAGGCTTTAGCCTCCTTCTGTTTTTCTTCCCCGGACTAAAGTCACGGGGTTTTCATGCTTGATCGTTATAATCGATCAAAACTTCCACCCAGCTTGGTGGGCGCGGAATTGGGTTTCCCAAACGATCTAATAGCAGCAAAGCTACTAAATGCACTACAAATAAATAGACAATATTGTTAACTAAAATCATCCCGGCTGCGATCGCCCCAATTGTGTTCAAACTCGGTACATTAAGCCAGCCCAGCTTCACAAACACCCATTCCACCATCTCTGTTACCTGGGCCGTTACGTAAACCCATAGATCCTGACCCACCAACGCTGATAGCAGCCAAAACCGAAAAAAGAAGCCGACAGTACCAATGAGAGCGCCCACACTAATAGAGAGTGACCAACTCGCTTTGCGCCTCCAAAGTCCTCCCAGCGCAACTCCCATAATTCCAAAAGGCATCACGTATAAAATGCTCCGCGTCGGGCCCATGAGTACCGACAGCAGCAAACCCGATACCAAAGCTGCCATCCAAGCTGCTCGGTTGCCCCAGCGCAAGTAAACCAGGGCGATGGGTATCGGAAAAAAAACCCGCAGCAAAGGCCCCAGCGGAAAGTAATAATTTACCAGCCAAATTAAGCTAGCGGTACTTGCCAAAAAAGCCGTTTCTACCAGCCTTAAAGGCGCTTCCCCAGAGATGTGCTTCCCCGGATCGGGATTTGGGCGATCGCCAGTCATTGCTGAAATATCGGCGGTTTGGGGCTCGTTATTTGTACTGGGTGAACTACCCGAATTAGACGCAGCATCTGCTGACAAAAAATCACTCATCCGATTTTAGATTTTAGATTTTAGATTTTACGGGACTGGCCCCCGATACGGCTGATTCCCGGTTTCAGTGTTTGGATGCCTCGCCGCCAAATTTAATATTGCTCGCAGAAACCGGGAATCAGCCAGGAGCGGAAGTCTTACAGCGGATTCCAGGTTTATAAAGTACACCCCAGAAACCGGGTTTCTTCTGGATTTCTCGCCAGAAATCGGTTTTATTCAAGAAACCCGGTTTCTCTGTACTTCACTTACCTGGAAAGTGCTGTATTTTCGATCGATTTTTTCAGCAAACATTTTCAGCAGCATTATTTTTCAATTTTGCCTTCCTGGATTACCAAAACCGAACAAGATGCGTGGTGAACGACATAATTGCTGACACTGCCGAGGAAAGCTTCTGCGAACCCCGTGCGGCCGCGCCTCCCCAATACTATTAAATCTGCGCCCCAATTTTCGGCTGCTTCACAGATACAATGCCCCGGATCGCCGTCCTTTTTGCAGTCAAATTCTACCTGCAATCCTTTTTTTGCTGCAGCGTCGCAGTAATTTTTTAGCAAACCCGAAGCGTGTTTTACGTCGCTTTCCAGCCGCAAACGTTGAGCTTGATAAGCTTGATCCATTAACTCGACATTCATGCCCAAATCTACCGGAATTGGCACTGCCGTCTCCCCCAGCGTGCTGACAGTAACGCAGTTAAATAGCATCACCTGGGCGCGATCGTTCAGAGCTAATTCTAAAGCTTGCGTGAAAACACGGTGGCCCAGTTCAGAATCATCTAAGGCGGCGAAAATTTTCTTAAAACTCACAGCTTTACCTCCTGCAGGAAATCATTAATATCACTTAGTTAACAGAGAGTGCTTTTGAATTAGATTCAATAAAAGCAAACTCTGATACTTCTAGACTAACAGACGCTCTAAGGCGTGCAGGTCGGGAATGCACAAAACGTCACGTTCGCGCTGAATAGTTCCTTTTTTTTCCAGCTTGCTGAGCACTCGCGTTACTGTTTCGCGAGCCAGCCCGCTGAGGCTGCTTAATTCTCTGTGTGGCAGGTTCGGTATTTCTGTACCTCCTGTTTCCAGGATTTTTTTGCCTTGCCCTTCGGCCAAAAATAAGAGAATATCTGCTACTCGCGAGGTACTGTCGGACTCTCGTAAACGCAGGCGGCGGTTGACTTGTCGCAGGCGACGCGCCATCAGTTGAGCTAGGCGAATGCCTGCTAGAGGCTCGGTATGAATGAGCTGCACAAAATCCTGAGATGGCATATTGCCGATCAGTGTCGGGGCTAGGGTGATCACATCTGTCGATCGCGGTGCTTCTTCGATCGCGGCCATTTCCCCGAATAATTCTCCTTTCCCTAAAATATTCAGTGTTACTTCTTTTCCGTCTAGGTTGTAGGTGCGAATTTTCACCCAACCATCCAATATAAAATACACTGATGTTCCCCAGTCATTTTCGAGTAAAATCACTTGATTTGACGGATGACTTCGGGTAACGATGTGGACAGTTGCTCTCTCGATTACAGGATCGGGTAATCCTGCAAAAAAAGGAGTAGAAACTATCAATTGATTTATATTAGAATTCGGGTCTCGGGTGTTAAAGCGGTCTTCCATGAGGCCATCATTTTAATTTATGCGCTTGAGCTGCGCTGGGCAGTTACAAATAGCTTGCAGCCGAGTCATTCGATTTGAGATTCCAGATTTGAGAAACAAGGATCTAAAATCGGCAATTTTACCTCTAAAGTTTTGCGGTCAAAGGCTCAATATGGTAATTAATAGCCTCAAGCTCTGATTGGGAGCTAGAAACTAAAGAATATACCATAATTTTTTAGATACATACCACTGAGCAAATTTTATTAACAAAATTTTAGCTATGTGGCAAACGACTGAGCCGATCGAATTACCTTTGAAAGCACTTCGCGAAGACAAGCTTAACACTGCTGAGAGATTTGTTGTCACTCGGCCTTGCTTTCGAGAAGGCAGAATCCACGATCGCAAGGGGTGCCACGGCAGACAGATCCCAAATCCGAGCAACTGCCTAGAATCTGGCCAATGTCAGCACGATCGGCAAAATCCACAGCCATTGCAAGCCTAAATACTGGCGCTCTTGGCGAGCGAAACCCTCCCACTTCCCAGCAAAATTTTCTGCTACCCAAGATTATTGTACCATTAGTATCTAGCCATGAATACAGATAATAGGCTATAATTAAAGGTTACTCAAATCCAGTATACGGGGATAATCCCGAATCTCGGTATCCCAAATCGCAAATTGTTTGAGGTTTTTTCCAAGTCGGTGAAAAATGAAGAGACAGTGGCGCGCAGACATCCTAACGAAACTCGCGGTGACAGTGTGGGGCTCTTTGTTCAAGCGGGTGAAGGCAAAAGTTGGTCGGGATCACAGCTATTCCGAGCAGGAATCAGCCTCCGGGTCAGGAAACTCGCCCCTGAGTCGCAGAATTTGAAAGCACTTGCAATTGATAGAAGCGGGCATTTGGTGCGGAAGTACCGGTTAACCTATGATAGGCAATAGAAGTTATCCGAAGACAAAAGGTTAATTAACTGTTGTCAGAAAATATTAGTGAATTATTGAGCGAAAGCATCCAGGATACAAGCCCCCGGATTCATCCGTCCAGAAATAAAAAACCTGTATCCGAGAAACTTGCCGAACGTATTTATCTCGCGCAAGTCAATGCTTCAATCTAAAATCTAAAATCTAAAATCTAAAATCGATTGACTTCAGTCTTTTGTCGGTAAAGTTTCTCCCAAGCCGCATTCCCAGAGGTTCCGCCCTTGAATTCTCAGAAGTACAAAATTCAAGCACTGATTGCTGAGATAGACGAGGTACTCAGCAAGCCCGCACCCCGCTTGCCTTGGACGGGTTCTCTTGATACTGTCCACCAGCGCCAACTTTTAGAGCGAGTTCGCGCTTATCTGGTTTCCTCAGACTCAAAGCTAACGGCCCCAAAGGCCGCGGCCCGCCAAAATGTCCGCCCCGAACCAGTTCCAGTACCCAAAGTGCCTCTGCCCCCCCCTGGCCCCTCAGCAGCAGAGCAAATCATGCTGGCGGTAACCGGAGAAATCAGCCACCTGCGTTCCAGCCTGACAGGGCCGCTCCAAGAAGACATAGAAGCTCTGCGGCAAGAGCAGCAAGCTCTCATTCAAGAAATCAAACAGCTAGAAGCAAAACGGCAGCAGCAACAATCCCTAGCTCAGCAACAAGCCAACCAACAGCAAATCATTGCTGAATTTTTGCAGGTACTGAGTGCCCGCTTGGAAGAAACCTTGACTAGCGATTTCTCCCAAATTCTAAATTCCCTAGAAAATCAGTTATTGCAAAGTATCTCAGCACCATACTCTTTGGGCAGTGCGCCTGATGAAGAATCGGCTATTGACGTAACACTTCACCGACAAACCTCAGAAGAACACCCGCTGCTGACGCCGGCTCAGAGGTTGGAGCAAATGCAACTTTTCCAATCTCATGCTGACAGTCTGCTGATGAGCCTCGATTCGAGGATGGCTATCGTGTTCGAGGCTTTGCAAGCAAATCTGCAAAGCTATCAAGCTTCCTTGAGACAAGAACTCGAAAATATGTACGGTTTGAGCCAGCAGAGCGAGGCGATGTTCGCGGCTTTGGTCAACCACTTGGCCTCACAGTTGGGGCGAGAAGCGTCTTCCTACGTTCAACAGCCGATCGATTTAGCAAATAATCTCGAAACCGTCACCCCAACCGCAGCCGATCGATCTTCTGTCGCTCCCGCCCTTTCAAATACTCCGATCGAACACTCAGCCCCAGAGACTCAGACGGGAGACTCGGTGCAGTCCATTCGCACCGGCGAATTCGGAGAACAAGACAGATTTCCCTACGCCGGTACAGAAATTTCTCCGCAATTCAGACAGTTGAGGCGCGAACGCGATCGCATTCAAGCCCCAATTATGCTCCCGGAGTTGGAAGATAATTTGTTGGGTTCTACACCCGAAACATCTCAAAATTCAACTCTAGATACGGGGGAAGAATCGGACAATAGGTTTACAGAAACAGACGAAGAAATTGAGGATTTGTATGCAAGTTTGTTCGCGGGAGAAGCGGTTCCTGAAGTAGAATTACAAGTTGAAAGTTTCCCTGTAGAAAATACTGAAATTGAGACCCAAACTGAAGGTTTAGAATACCAAGCGACGACGGATCGGGAAACTGCCGAATCGCTAAAAATGACCGAAGATTTGTTTGTAAATCTGCTGGATGAAGGCGAATCTTTGGAAGAGATTTTAGGAGATGAAGATTCAGAATTTGTAATGGGGAATTCTGTAGAGTCTCTAACTTTAGATAGTGCAGATTTATTTGAACCGCAAGTGGCAAAAGTACCTCAAGTTTCAGCACCACCACCCTCAACTGCTGAGGTGAAAATTGACGGGGACGATCGAGAAAATCTAGAAACGGGTCAAAACCAAGGTGAGCAGTTCGACGCTGCGATGCCTGAATCGCCACCTTTGCCGTTGAGAACGCCAGCCGAAATTAGCCCAAACCTCCCCAGTGCCGAGTCTCATGTGCCAAGTATCGGTGAGGTTCAAACTGGCGAGTCCGGCACTTCGTCGCAGCGACTCGATGAGGAGTACATCCAAGCTTCGCCGGACGAGGATTTGCTGCCGATCGAGGAATTAGAAGATGACCTCGATCGAGCTCTAAATTTGGACAACAACACTCTGGAACTTTTGGAGGCAGACCTCTACAATCTGGAGGAAGTGGAAAATACTAGCTCCCGGCGATCGAATTTCTCAGTCGCTAACACCTTGGATTTATCGGCGAGTTCCCCCGAAGGCATTGCAAACAATCCCTTTGCCGAGGTGGCAGAGGAAGAACTCGGCACGCTGGAGGATTTGTTCTCCGATGTTTTGGAACTATCCTCGGATGATCAACCTTTTGTTTTGGAAGACGAACTTGAGGATGATTTGTTGGCTGAGGAAGACGACTCGAATTTGACGCTAGACGAGATTTTGGCTAGTTTGACCGAAACCGATCGACCTTTGACTGATTCTCCCCCTCCAGAAACTGCCGAAACTAACGAACTGCGATCGAGTCCTCCAGAAAGTCAAAAAAAAAACCTAATTTCGACAGAGAGTAAAGCAGGAGTTGTTGAGGGGAAAACCGATTTTAGCGAGTTTGCCGAAACACAGCAGCAAGAGGCGGCTGGGCATTCTGCAGCAGGTGCGATCGCCCCATCCCGACAACGCCGAAATTCTAGCTGGTATTTGGGGATTGATTTTGGTTCCAGCGGCCTGTCTGCGGCTTTGCTCGATCGCACCAGTGGCGAATTGCACCCGATTTACTGGGAAGCATCGCAGGCTGAGGCTTGGCCAGCAGACGCCAGTTGTCGGATTCCCTCGGCTGCGGTGCTGACCCAAACATCCCCAGGTAGCCCAGGGTCAGAGGTGACAGTCAAGTCGGTGGGATTCCGACCCCAGGCTTTGCCTGCAGGAGAATTTTTACTGGAAAATTTTAAATTGCCTTTAAAGGTGGGCATTCCTTATCAGCGGGAGGCTGCTGGGATGTACGAACCGCTGTTGCAGTGGGATCCCTTGCAGGCTTTTTCGATCGCCTTGCCGCTGCAATGTGTGCGGGCGCTGCTGGCTACTTTGAATCCGAGTTTGCGGGGACAAAAATTTGCCGAATCGGGGGAAATTTTGGATTCTGCACCAAGGGCGAATTTTGCAGGATTGCCAGTTTCTAATTTAATTTGTAGGGCTTCGGGACTGACGCCAGAAACTCTTGATGCGGCGCTTTTAGACTTGCAGGGTGTAATTTTGGGGACTCCGGCCGGCTGGTCGGATGTTTATCGGTTTAATCTGCGGGAGGCGGTTTTGGGTGCGTCTCTGGTGGCTTCTGGTTCGCAAATTTTTGTGGTGGAAGATGCGATCGCCACTTTGCTTGCTGCTGTAACTCCTGTGAAAAATCGCATGGAAGTCGAGTCGTCAGCCGTGGATTCTGCTAAGGGCACTGAAGAAGCTGCACCGCTGACTGTGAATGCTTCGTCTTTTAGCGGGGGAACTTTGATTTTGAATGCGGGGGCGGCGACGGTGGAATTAGCTTTAGTTGAGTTGCCGTCTAATCTTCAAGATTTAACTCGTGCTGATTTTACTTGCCACAGTTTTGATGCGGCTGGCGATGCTTTCGATCAGGATATTATCTGTCAGTTGTTGGCTAAAAATGAAACTTGGGGAATGTCGATCGATTTGCCACGTCCTGGCCATCCCGATTTGCCGAGTCGCTATCAATTGCAGCAGCGGTTACAAGGTTCTGCTTTTGGCCTGCAATTGTTAGAGGCGGCAAGGCAAATAAAAGTTATTTTGCAACATCAAAAAAGTTTTGCTTTGGATATTGGTCAGCAGCATTGGGATGTGAAGCGCAAAGATGTAGAAAGTCTGGTTTTAGTGCCTTTTGTGCAGCAGTTGAACCGTGAATTGAATGCTTTGCTCAGCCGCGCGGGAATGTCGCCGGCGGGGATTAATCAGGCGATTTGTGCGGGGGGTATGGGTGCTTGGCCTGCGATTGCCCGCTGGTTGCGGCAGAAGTTGCCGAATGCGATCGTGGTTCAAGACCAGGAATTGCAGGGCGATCGAGATATTTTTGAGATTCACAATTCTGCATTAAATTCTGTATCTCAAAGTACAAATTCCCAAAAAATTGGTCGAGTTGCCTGCGGGTTAGCGAGTTTGGCTCTCTATCCTCACATTTTGGATGTGTCGCAGCAGCAGTACAGCGACTTTTTTCTGCTGTGGGAATTAATGAAGGTTTTGGGCGGGGAAACTTTGAGCTTTCAGGAAATTTTGCAGTTGTTGGAGGGCCAAGGCGTGAATACCCGCACCTGCGAACCCCGGATTTTGCGGATTTTGGAAGGAAATTTGCCGGCGGGACTTGTGCCTGCGGAGGAAGATTTCATCCTGCTTGCCGAGGAGTCAAGGCAAAATCCTGATTGGGAAGAAATTTGGGCTGAGCCGCTTTTCTTTGAAGATGTCTCACGCGGTTATCGTTTGAATCTCGAACACGCCTTTGTTGTTCGCAAATATTTAAGCAAACTCGCCTCTAGCAGCCAGCAAAAATTGTTAGAACCGCTAACACTTGCTTGGGATGTTCGCACCGATATTTATCGCTAAACGGCAAAAAACCCGGTTTCTCAGTAGAATCCTCCCTGTCTTCCGGGAAGAGTCCTAGCCGAAACCAGGTTTTTTTGCGTCCCGGACTAACTTTTTTCTGTAAATTTACGTAAGTTTACAGAAACTTTATACGTTTTTATAAAAAATACATAGAAACTTTATAAAAGTGTGATTGCTTTTTAAAGATTGTGCAAAGCTGAGTATTTCAGGTTCAGCAGATTTGGGATGGCTAATAAGATGGACGTAAGAGATCGTTAAAGTTGAGACAAATGATATGAAATTTCCGATGGGTGCCTCGTCGAAATCATTATTATCAGAAATGATGTCGTTATGTTTTCCAGAATCTACTTACAATGTCTGTGTATCAAAACAACACGCTCACCGATCCGTAACGAGCAAGGTAAAACGGTCGATCGATATTTTGGGTGCGCTGCTGGGACTGGCAATTGCTGCTGTGGTGGCGGTGCCGGTGGCTGTGGCGATGCTGTTGGACAATCCGGGCCCGCTGCTGTACAGTCAAGTCCGCTGCAGCTTCAAAGGGCGACATTTCAGAATATGGAAATTTCGATCGATGGTTGTCGGTGCAGAAAATCTCAAACATTTAGTTAGCAACCAAGCCAAGGGTCACATTTTTAAGAATGAAAATGACCCGCGAATTACCCGCGTCGGCCGCTTCTTGCGGAACACGAGTTTGGACGAGTTACCTCAATTCTGGAATGTGTTAGTTGGCGACATGAGTTTAGTGGGAACTCGACCGCCAACTCCCGATGAAGTGGCTGCCTATGACGAGTTCCACTGGCAACGTTTAAATGTCAAACCCGGTCTGACTGGGGAGTGGCAAGTCAACGGACGGTCTAGAGTTAAAGACTTTGACGAGATTGTCCGCATGGATCTCGACTATCAGGGCAAGTGGTCTATTGTCTACGACATCACTCTGATTTGCAAAACAATTTTGGTTGTCTTCAGCAAAAATGGTGCGTGTTAATAGACTTGCTGTTTTGGGTTGTTTTTTGATTTTAAAATTTAGGAAAAAACACGGGATGAAATAGTAGGAAACACATTAAATATATGTTAATAGAATTAGCGATTGGTGACGCTTACGGTGCGGGTTTTGAATTTGTTGACCAGCAGACGATCGAATTGTACAACAATCTCAACGGTTACATCAAGCATCCCCGTCACGATATCCCGCCTGGATGTTACACAGACGATACGCAGATGAGTTTAGCCGTTGCAGAAGCTATCGTCAGCCGAGAACCTTGGACACCGGAACTTTTAGCGAGCAAATTTGTTGCAGCTTTTCACCGCGATCGGCGATTTGGTTATGCTGGAAAATTTTACAATTTTTTGCTACAAGTTCAAGGCGGAAAAGAATTCTTAGAAAAAATTCACTCTGCTAGCGATAAAAGCGGCTCTGCGATGCGAGCAGGCCCCATTGGCATTTTTCCTACTATTGAAAAAGTCATTGAAAATGCTACCGTTCAAGCTGCAATTACTCACAACACTCCCGATGGCATTAAAGCAGCTATAGCGGCAGCTTTGATGTCCCATTACTTTATTTATCAGCTAGGTTTAAAGAAGAATTTGGGAAATTTTCTAGAAAAGCACGTAGCTGGTGAGTGGTCGATACCTTGGCAAGGACAAGTCAGCGTTAAAGGTTTGGTCTGTGTTAGAGCAGCTATTACTGCGATCATGCGAAATGATAGTATGAGCAAACTGCTCCAAGATTGCATTGCCTTTTCTGGAGATGTGGATACAGTAGCCACTATTGCTTTAGCGGCTGGTTCCTGTAGCAGTGAAATTGCCCAAGACCTGCCAGAAAATCTGGTACAAGGATTAGAAAATCAATCTTATGGCAGAGATTATATCATAGAACTGGATCGACAGTTAATGAATTGCACGATCGACTTCTGACCGAAAGCATCCAGGATACCCGCCACGTGATTCATCCGTCCAGAAATAAAAAACCTGTATCCGATGAAACTTGCCGAACGTATTTATTCGTGGGGTCAATGCTTCAATTCTAAAATCTAAAATCTAAAATCTAAAATCTAAAATCGATTGACTTCTTCCTGATATCTGTTACATCCGTTAAATCCGCATTCACGGCGCGTTGCCGAACTTCTTTCTATTAAGATTAAGGCCAACTGTCACAAATAGGGTTAAATTTTATGTATGTAGTTGCGCTTGGGCGCTCTTTCTTAAGCTAAGAGCGCTAAAGCGCAACTACATACCTTTGTTTAATTTTCCAGTTTGCCTTAGCCGTATCTATTATGAATTTGCCTAATTTGATTACTTTTTCTCGCTTACTGGGAGTGCCTTTTCTGCTCTACGGTTTGTACGACCCAAGCGCGCAAAGCCGCTGGATTTGCACCGCGATTTTTGTGGTAGCTGCGGCTACTGATTGGCTGGACGGCTATTTGGCTAGGAAGCTGAATCAAATTACCGATTTGGGTAAGTTTCTCGATCCTTTGGTGGATAAATTGTTGGTTCTCGCGCCGCTTTTAGTGTTGATTGAGTTGGGGAAAATCCCGGCTTGGGGAGTGTTTTTGATTTTTGGTCGGGAGTTGACAATTGCGGGGTGGCGTGTTAATAAAACTACGATTTCGGGAGCTAATATTTGGGGGAAGTTGAAGACGGTGAGTCAGATTGTGGCGATCGCACTTTTAATTGCTCCTCTGTCGGAAGCGTGGAATTTTCCCGCATTAATTGCTTTTTGGGTTTCTGTGGCTTTAACTTTGATTTCTGGCGCTATTTATCTGTGGCCGGAAAAGACTGCTGAGGACAAGTAAATCGGTTTTTTAAGCCGTAGATGAACGCGGATTAACGCAAATAAAAAACTTCGAGGCCAGCGAACGCCTCAATAGACCTGTTTTTGAATTTGCCAACGGTATTGATCGGCTCAATCCCAACCACGGTTGATCAAAACCAAAGCTTAATCCAAACGACTATCCCACAGGCCGATAAACTGGTCACTCTTAACAACAGAAGCTAAATCCGGCCAGAGGGTTTTTTCGACTCCCTCCATGTTAGTACCAATTTCACCGCCGTAAAGCAAGATGCGGCTAAGAGCGTTGTTAAAGAGGCGACAGACGACTTCTGGTAGGTGCAAGCATCCAGCACAAGCTCCGCCTAGCCTTTCTTCGCAGTCGGGGTCGAACATACAGTCTCCCCGCTCTTGTAGAAGACTCTTGAAGGCCTGGTCTAAACGCTGCTCGAAGAAGGTTTTCAGTCCTCCCAGTGAAAACTCTTGAAGGCGATTGACAAAGATGATGGTTTGGTTGAGGCTTAGCAGGAGATGCTCAGAAATAGCCGTTTCACCAAAGCTACTTTGGTCTGCGATCGCTTTAATTAAAAGATGATTAGCGCTGTGTAGAGCCGAACCAACCAGCCAGGGAATCAGAAAAGCTGGAGAAAGGCGATCGTCAAAGGCAGGGCCGCTGCGACTGGTGATTTGGCTGTGATGATTTAGAACCCAAAATGTAGGTTCGGCAATAGTAGCGGGCTCGGGAGCTAGATTGTTAGCATGTAAGGATTCAGGTCACTGAACTCCTTGCTGGGCAAAGACTTTAGATATGGAGCTTGATACTAAATCAATCTCTATTCTCAATAAACCACGAAAAACTGTCACTTATCCTCGTTTATTGACAATTAACCACGAAAGACAAAAACCCTTAGTTTGCCCTAAAACCCTTGCCAGACAAGCGTTGGAGCCGCAAGTTTTTAGACCTGAATCCTTACGTTAGCATAAAGCCATTTAACAATCCGTTTAGCATCAAACTGAAAGAAAAGTGCTTCAGTTTTGAGCCTGTAGGTGGGCATAGGAATCCAATTTCCTTTGGGTTGTTCACCAGCCAAATCAAAACCTTTCTTGTCAAAAGCCCACAGGACAGCAGCTTCAGGCTGATGAGAAAGCCGAGTATATCCATAGGCAAGATGCAAGACAGGCAAATCTTGAATGACTGTGACCTGGCTAATACCTAAACTTTTACGCATTAAAGTCCCGGCATCTGAGAGATTGGCATGGAAAGGAGAGCTAATTTTATTGAGGCGCTTCACAGCATCATCGAGGCTTTCACGCTGCAAATCCATGAGAACAGCACGATCGCTCAGTTGCTCTCGAAGGGTGCCAGCATTTTTTTGATCTGATGTTAGATTTTCTTTGCGATCGCGAGTTTCTCTTTCTGCCTGAGCATCTCCTAGAAGTTGCAATGCGTTATTTTCGGAAAAACGCGCTAGAGCTTTTCTTAATTCTGCCACAACTGTGCCACCCGCATCACTCTCCTGAACTTGTCGTTTGTTAGTCAAGATAGTTTGGATTGTTTCGTCATCTAAGCCACTCAATTTTAATGTTTTAATAAGTTGCTCCAAATCTTTCTGGTCTTCTTGAGTGCCTTGACCGAGGACGCGAAGGACTTCTGTCAGCTCAGACAGACTTCTGCTTTGACTATCGAAGTAATCTAGATGTATTGCTAGAAGAGTACCGAGAGACTCAGGTAATGCTAAAAACTTCTCTACATTGGAAGTTGGGTTGATCCGAGAAATGGAATGAACTACCTGAAGCTTGTTATCAGAAATAGTGGTAAGACGCATCATCGGATTGGGAGAATTTCCGGTAGCAGATTCTATTGATTGAACAACTTCTGTGCGCTTCATAATGGATTGTGGGGGAAGAGGGCGAACAATTGGAGCTGCATGAGTGCAGCCACTAACTTTACACCGCCAACGCGGATAAACACCCCTTTCTTTAACTAAATACTGATAACTGTGTTGAGGACAGTCAATGGGGAATAACTGGAGCATTGTGCCATCTACATGGGCAAAAACAAACGGAATTTCATTGAGAGTTGGATGGTTACAATTATGACAGGGAGCATCTGAATCTCCCTTCCACTGACCCATGTAGCGAATAGCTCCGCACTTAGCGCACTCTCTGGCTTTCAACCTGCGACCTTTAACCGATTGAGTGAGTACAGGAACAAACTCTGCTGTATGTCTGCGGAAAGCTTCCATTTGAGCATCTAAATGCTTCCATCGAGTGAGTTCTTGACGTACAGCCTCCTCCACATCTTTACTGAGGTCAACTACCCTGCGGGCAAAGTGACAGTTAACTTCAATAGTGCCGACAGGAATTGTAGCAACACTTCCTGGTTCAACGCTGTGCAATACTTTGCCTTTAGAAAAGGTGCGCGATTGTTTACTCATGTGTTCTCCAATTTATTTAAAGTAGTTAGTATCCATTAATTTCAATGCCTGCATCGACATCTCGAAGAGACAGCAGCAAGCGGAAATTATGAGCGATATCATCTTTTGTCAGACCGCTCGTGACATCTTTGCGTTCATTAGGGTCTTGTACGATGCGATCGACCTGAGACACAAAAGCATCTTCTACTAAATCGAGCGGTGTATCAAAAACCTGTCCTTCCGGCAACCCGTCAGGATTAATAGTTGTGTGAATTTTGGCGACAATAGCTTTCAAGTCGATGGGCGATCGCCCTTGTCCTGTGCCATAAATTAGCTCCCGCAATTTGTCAATCTTGTCCAGTTGTGCTAAGTCGCTCACCTGATTTCCCGATCGAGCTACAGGACCATCTATGTGAAGTAACCGACCTAACAGCAAACCAAAAGCAGTTCGGTAGAGAGCATTGTGAGCGAAGCGGTCAATGGGGACAGCTTCTACCATCTGATCCAAATATTCGTGAGTTTTGACAAAATAGTCGAAAATTGCCCGTTCGCGAGCGCGTTGAGGGCGAAATAAAATAAACACTAATCCAGGCATAGTACGTCCTGCACGACTCGAAGCTTGAATGTATTCAGCGGTTGTGTTAGGCCAGCCGTAAAATAGCATCAAATTGAGTCTGTCAATATCAACACCGTGAGAAATTAGGCTGGTGGCAACCACATCTGATAGTCGCTCTGATTCGCTCAAATTGGGGTTGAGCTGAGATGTCTCCATCTGTTTTAGAACTTTTTTAACATCCTCAATGCCGTCATCTCCAGTGAGGGTAATTGCCTCTGGCAGCATCGCATTGGCTCGCTCTTCCCCAAACTCTTCCCGAAGGCCGGCTTTTACTTGTTCATTAATGGAGCGTCGAATATCAGAGCCATCATTTTTGGAGTTGACATAGGTACAACAAAGGTCATGCTCGTCAACCAGTTGCAGGAAAGAATCATCTGTTAAATTTCCCAATCCATACTCTAATTTGAACTTAGCAGGATTGCTGCGAATAATTTCTAACTCAGTCCGAAGTGCCTGAATCAAAGCCATTGCTGCATCAAGTGGATTAGCAGAAGTAGGACGCAAACCAACAAAGCCTCTTGTGACATATCTGCTGTGAGCGTTGGCGTAGAAACTGCGGTCCTGAGCAGGCCCGCGCACTGGAAATTGAGAAAGTTCTCGCCAATAAAGATGTCTTGTCTGTTGTTCTGCTCCCTCAATCGTAGCAGTAGCCGCCAAAACTTTTGGACGTATCGCTCCCCGCTCTTGGTGAATGGCATCGATGAGAGCTTCATAATGACCGTCAAATGTACCCAGTTCCTCGCGGAGTAGGTGCAGTTCATCTTGAAAAACTAGAGGAATGCCGGGGTCAACGGGTGGCGTGGAGAGAGGTTTAAGTTGTCTGCGAGTACATCCGCCAACTGAGTCCTGCTTGTGACAAGTATTATTAGCAACAAAGCCATGTACGGAGCAAATATCAGATACAGCCCCAAATAAAGTGCGACTGGCTGGACGGAAAGTGATGTTTGCAATTTTGTCGAGAGTTCCTACTAATAAAGTTGGCAATTGGCTGTAGATATCCTCATCAACGATATAGAGTGGAATTTCACGACCGCAAGCGCCAGTGGGTAAAGGCTGATTGAGAGGGCCACAACGATGCCGGAGTTCATTGGTGGCTCTATGAATAAAAGTGTGGACTTCCTCTAGTCCGCAGTAAGGACAGCGCATCACCATCCTGTATTGCTGGATTGATTCAGGAACGTAGTATCCGACATCAGCTAAAGTCAGATACCTGGGAACTTTTCCCAGATCGGCCTGCATTTTTTCGCGAGCCTGTCGTGTTGAATTCTGAACTTCATCAGGAACAGACTTTAGAGAATTAGGGCTGTTAGCTCGACCCCCGTAATAGCCTACTGTAAATTCACGGGTTTTTGCTAATTTTGGTTGCTTCTTTCTAACTTCATCGGCAGCGACTAGCGTATCCAGAAAACGCTGAAGCTGTTGGTAAGTTAGCAACCGCAAGGGATAGCGCAACCAAGCAACTATGCCCCAATCTCGACCCCGGAGGCGATCGAAAAAAGCTTGAGTCAAAATAATTCCCATAACCGCCTCAGATTTACCGCCACCTGTGGGGAAGTGAACTACAGCGGCATGATTAATCTGGGCTAGAAGATTGTTAGCAAACTCTTGAGGCCATTGTCGTGCTGCTAGTGCTGCTAAGTTAGAAACGATGTAGACAATCTGAAAAGGTCGCCAGTTTTCATAAGCAGTCTTGCCCCGATGGTTCCGCTTTTCATCGATATCGACAAACGTCTGGTTCATCAGGTTAAAAGCTTGTCGAAGCATCGCGTAGCACGGAGCTTTCAGAACTTTAATTCCTAACTCAAAGCGCTCTATTTCTTTTTTAAAATTGTCCAAATCTTGCTGAGCTTCTGAGTTATATTTTGTTCCCCCAGTCTGCTGATGCTGTTGCTCAATCAAGGTTTGCCAGCTATCTCGGTAATCCCGCATCCTTTGACAAATAGTTTTGAGTACCAGAAGGTCAGCATCATTCGTTGCCGTGGCTAAATCCTTAAAAGGGGCTTGAATTCCAGCCGTATAAAGTCTTTTTTGCCAATAAATGGGGAGAAACTCAGTCCAAATGCGAACCTTATCCTGAGTTTGTTCAAGTTCTAATCCTGGCGTACAGTTAATTCCCTGCGCGGGAACCGTAGAGTCAACTTGATAAGATATCTGAAAGCGAGATAGTTCTACAGGATGCCACATTGCTTGGGGCAAATTAATTTCTAGGTAAGCCCCAAATAAACCTGTATCTCTGGGATCGTCAAACCCACCACTCTGTTCGCTCTTGTTTCTGAGAAATAGGCGGATTCGGGTCTGGTTGCCCATAACTCGCTTTTGAACTTCTACGGTAATTTGAAATTCAACTGGAGCAACTTGCCCCGGCTGAGTTTCCACATCTGTAGAGGTATTTTCCTTCTTTTTTGTATTCTTTTTGTTAATAATTCGTTGACGCAGTTCAGCCTGAAGTTGTTGGGGATTTTCCTTGGCAAATGTAACTTCTTTGTCGGTTAAATTATCAAGAGTCCGATTGAGTCCAAACAACCAAGCGAGGGGGTCTTTTTTATGTGCCTCTATTACCTTTTTTATCTGATGGTCAATATCCTGCTTTAGTTGTGAAAGGGAAGGTGACTGTTCTGTAACTAAGTCTTGAATATTTGAAGTGATAGCCGCAGAGATATTAAAACGCTGCCACATAGGGCGCAGCGATTTCTCGGTAACTTGGATTTTAGGCAGGAAAACACTAAAGCGAACTTTCAATTCAATAGGCAACTGTTGTTTTTCCCAATCCGGTGCTAAGTTAATAGCTAAACCGCAGTTGCTAGGGCGAAAATTATTCTGCTGCTGGCTGCTGGATGGCACAGCGGCTGGAGGTGACTGGGGCGAGAGATATGCGGTGGGCATTAAGCGTCGCGGCTCAGTGGAACCTTGAATTGAGCTTCGGTGCTCCGATGTCCCCGTGACATGACCCCGTATGCGCCTGTAAAAGCTTTCAATAAATTGCAAATGTTCTTCTTGTCTCGGAGAGTCAGATACATTCAACCCCTGGTCAGTTAGGATAGATTCCGGTTCCATCATACTCCTGTATGGTCTTTATACAGCTTACCTTGGAAAACAGTATAGTAGATATTGATTTTTAAGTCAAGCTAATCTGTTCACGAATTATACGCACAGTGCTATTTTCTGTATGTGTCCTACAAAAACGCCCATTAGGGTAGGAGCCATCCCATAGGTTACTGTCAATGGGTGGCTTTGGTAAAAGACATTTCATGCCCTAAAAAGGCGATTAATAGGATATTCGGGTACTTGAGAAATTAGTTGAGGTGGTGACTGTACCGTTAGTATCTGCATGGCATCTTTCAATTCACCAACTGTAATAAAAACTTGCTGATAGCGAAAGACAATTTCATCTAATTTTCGATCTTTCCATCCTTCTTGAGCGCAAGCAGAGATTACCTGACCGAGTTGTCTACGCTTAATCCTTAATTCATTAGCCTGTTGCCAAAACTCTTCAAAACCAGAACGAGCTAGTGGCGGTATAAACCAAAAAAAATGCTCTTTCTCACGGGGGAGGCTAAGAAGGTCATCACCGCTCATCCAGTTATACTCAATTGTTTCTTGACTAATATCTAGACCTGTATCAATCGAGAGTTCTCGACGAACTGTTTGTAAATCTGAGTTTTTTACGTGCTGCTTCAGTATTGCACGCCAAGCGTCTAACTGTATGCGATAGAGGTAGTTAACTTTAGTATCCTCAAGCAAACCCGCTTTCTGAGCGAATAACTCATCTCGGTTCATGCCATCAAACAATACAACCTTTGTCCCAGCAGCAATATCTCTGATAGCAACAACCAGAGCTTGTCTACCCGATAATACTAAGAATTCGCATCCCAGTGCTACCCTAATTTTTAATCCTATCTCAAACTTTACTAGATAATGAGATTCTAAATTTCTCGCAATATCTCCGTTCAATTCCCCCTCATAATCTGTTCCACCAACCAAAGAATTAAAATTTTCCTCAAGTTTCGATAAATTAATTCTCTTGGACAGCCTTAACTTTCCGGAATTAATTATCTTAACCTCTGGTTGGTGAAGGCTAAAGCTATAACATCCTACCTCCTCTTTTTCAGTTAGCTTGCGCCATGTTTTTCGATGCCATTCTCTAGCATCTACCTCTAAATTGCTCCACCAACGTTCGGCACGTTCAGCCAAGACAGACCACAGCAACACATCTATTTTGCTAAATAAAGTCGTTTGCAAGATGTCACGGTGACAAGCCTTGGGCTGACCTATAACTATCAACTTTTCTCCGCCTAAACCCCGCACCTCGCTGATTGGTAAAATTTTAGGAGTTGATAAACAACTGCGCTTTCCCATTAAAAACTGTTCTAAGGCGTTGGCTATTTCTGCATTTTCAACAGCTACAATAGTTTCTGGCTCGGCTGATTTAATGATTTGAATGAATGGATTAGCTTTAAGTTTCTGTAGCCTCAGCGCCAGAGAGGAGAGGAGATTATATAAAATTTTTGCTTGGGAATCTTTAGATTGGTTAACAGCAGAATTTAGTTGCTTAAGTGCGCCTTCAATAAACTGTGCCCAGAGCAGATAAAAAGGTAAGACAGGAGCTGCGAGATATCGCCATATTTTCCATCCTGTACCCCAAACACCACGACAGTGAGGCTGTTTGGCTAAATCTAGCAGTAAATTTGATGATTCTTGAAAAAGCTCCGCAATTTTTTCTTCATCTTCTGTATCAAAGTTAAAAGTTTTAATTGTTACCTGTGTTTCATTGAGAGATTGGCGTTTTCTTTCAAGTAGCAAATAGCTTTCCTCTATAGGATGAAGCTGTTCCCTGTTTTTAGCAGAAATACCCAGCTCGGCGGGATAAGAGCGCAGAGCGAAGAAGTCGATAGGCCAAAGAAGAATTCCCTGTGAAGTATTGGTTTCATGGTACTCAATATCTTGCAGAGTCCAAGGAGGAACAATACCTACCATAGGGATTCGTTTTTGCCGACAAAGGCTAGCCAAGCCAAAGGCTTGGCTTCCATAGGCAGAGGGAGATGGATAAGTGCGTCCTGATGGATCGTCAATGACAACTAGAGAGCAATTTTTAGAGGTCTTCAATAAGTCAACGGCTTCAGAGAGCGATCGCGCCATAAAGACTCTCAGATGTTTACTTTTGAATGATTCATCAAACTTATGGATAGGTAAACAAGCAATTCGCTTATTTAGATTGCGTTTAGTATATTCATTATCTATCAGGTTAAATGCCTTAGTAGTTCTCAAATGCGAGATTTTACCACGATCCTTGGGTCTAATCCAAATAGCAAAGTCCTTTGCTGCCTCTGCATGATGAGTCCGATAAATATCTCTTTCTTCCCTAAGCAGATGAGCCCAATATGTGACTGCTAAGATTCCTAAAGAAATAGGAGAAACGGGAAAGCTAATAAAAATTTGAGCTCCTTTATCAATGCTCATGGCAGTCAAATAAACTAAGTCTTTCTCTAGCCTATGAATTTGGATAGAGTGCTTGTTCATTTTTAAACATCCTAGTATAGGGTCTAATACTGATAGCGTCTTTTCCCAAGGAAAGGCAGATCGGAGAATGTCTCCCCATGCTTTTATTCCCCGAATGTTATGTATCTCTATCTGCTCAAAGGGAGTTAGACATTCTTTTGCTGAACTGTCACTCACGTAGCCTGATGATTTATCTCCAGATAGTTCTTGCGGTACTGTTCTCCGATCTAAAATTTTTTGAAAAGTATCTTTCCACGATGGATTCGCTGCTACTAGCTTCGTGTAGTCTAGCCCAAACATTATTTTGCAAAGTTCTTCTGGCGAGTGTTCTGGCATTGAGCTTATTTTGTTGAACCCATTATTCTTTGTTAATAAAGCACTTACAGCACCTTTCAGGTAAGTGAAGCACAAATAAACCAGTTTCTGTAGGGGCGGTGTCTATGAGTGCCTACTCTGATTCCGGGTTTCGGATCTATACTCGATCAACCTGCAATCTGCTGTATTTGTTGTAGGGACACGGCAATGCCGTGTCCTAGCCGTAGCTTAATAATGACTCCCTGATTTCCGGTAGTGCACCGCTGTCACGCCGTCATTATTGAGCAAATGACCGTTTTCAATCGCCGCATAAACTACCCAGTGATCGCCACATTCCATCCGACTTATCACTTGGCATTCCAGATAAGCTAGAGCATCAGTCAACACCGGACAGCCGTTGCTAGCTTCCATTGTTTCGACTCCCGCAAATCTGTCTTCTCCCGGAGCAAAGTTTTTCATGAAATACTTCCGCAACTGTCGCCCTTCGGCTAAGATATTCAGCACAAACTTATCTCCGGCGTACATCAAAGCTTCGATCGATCGATCTTTCGCCACCGCAATCGTCACACCGGGCGGATTAAATGTTGCTTGCGACACCCACGAAGCCAGCATCGCACTGGCGACTTCCCCCCGCTTCGCCGAGAGTACGCACAGCGAACCAACCAATCTCCCTACTGCTTGTTCAGTGCGATCGCTCCCTGCTGCTAACTGCGGTTTCGGTGCCCGCAATTTTTGCGATCGAATCAAAGCTTGAGCAAAATCCGTTCCCGCTTCTTTGCACTCGTGAATTGTCGCCGCCGTCGGCTTAAATTTGGCTCGAATCGGCTCAAATCCAATTCGATACCCAGCATCTTTCAGCTTATTTTCCACTAAGTCGATCGCCTCTCCACTCCAGCCAAAAGAACCGAAAACCCCCGCTAGTTTGCTCTTAGTTGCTGTAGATAAAACAATTCCCAAAGCAGTTTGAATTTGCGTCGGAGCGTGTCCTGCTAGCGTGGGAGTTCCGATGATAAATCCCGCGCATTTTTCGATCGCCTCTTGAATTTCTCCGGGTTCTGCAAATTCGCAGTTGATACTTTCCACCGCCACGCCGGCTTTCGTAATTCCTTTGGCGATCGCCTGTGCTAAAGTAGCCGTATTTCCGTAAGCCGAAGCATAAATCAAAGCAACTGTCAAGTCTTTTGAATTTTGTTGCTGGCTCCATTCCCGATACAAATTGCTCAGTTCATTAAGGCCGTAACGGACGATCGGGCCGTGACCGGGAGCATAAAATGCTGCGGGTAAATCGGCGAATTTATCCATTGCCGTCAGCACTTGTTTTGCCTGAGATGCGTGCAGGGAATCGTAATAATAGCGCCGATCTTCGCTGTAAACGCTCCACCCTTCATCAAATACTTGGTCGCCGCAAACGTGAGCTCCAAATAGTTTGTCAGTGAACACGATTCGAGTGTGCGGATCGTAGGTGCAAAGTTGGTCAGGCCAGCGGGGAGTCGGAGTCGCGATGAATTTTAAGGCGTGACCTTTTCCTAAGTTGAGAGTTTCCTCTCCCCGAACGACCATAATGTTTAATTCTTGGTCGGGGAAAGCGGCGCGCAAACTAATTGCTGCTGGATTCGTGCAAACCAAAGCTGCTTCAGGAGCTAATTCTAACAGAGCTTTAATTGTTACTGATCTGTTAGCATTGAAATGCCCCAAAATTATGTAATCCAGCTTGGTCAAGTCCACCCGTTGCTGTAAAAAATCGATGTAATTTTGAGTAAAAGATTCCCCCGGCGGATCGAACAAAGCAGTTTTGTCAGCTTGAATAATATAGCTATTGGCTGTCGTCCCCTTTTGCAGCGAATACTCGACTTCAAATTTGAGTCTGTCCCAAGTGCGCGATCGCACAATAAAAGTATCGAGTGCGATCGGGATAAACTGCACATCGCGGGGTTTGGCATCCGATGCGAGTCTAGGAGTCAAAGTATTAGTCATTTATTGCACCTATGAGAAACTGAACTACAGAACTTCTTTTGATTTCGTGCCAAAACTTGGTATCTACAATGTCAAACCTTGCACCTCTACCCTGTAAATTGGTATCCAGGTCAATCAGAAATTCCCTGGTTTTCAAATCGTCGCCAATTTGGATAAAGCTCACTCCAATTTCTTCATCTTTATCTATTTTATTTGCCGCACTTACAAGAATTTCGGCAACAGCAGCGGTATTTTCGGGTTTTTGATCTAAAACTGCAACAATTATTGTTCCGTTTTTCCCTTTGGCATTTGGTTTGCTTGCAAAATAATCACTAAAAGTTGCTTTCAGAGCTTCTTCCAAATTAATTGCAGTGGGGTTTTCTGAATCCGGTTCCGTATTTTGTCGCTGCAAAATTTGAGCTAACCGCGCAACATTGGAATTTTGATACTTCCACATAGGAGTAGAAGCTTCGTAAACGGTGATGCCGTCGCTGTCAAATTGCTGACATTTTTTTGCTAAGTCGATCAGAGATGCCTGTGCTTCTACCCAATCCTCGTACCAAGGATGGTGAGGGTCTCTGCTGGCATCGCTTCTGGCAATAATAATTGTGTAATCTCGGTCTTCTAAAAGATTGGCAGGCATTGGCAATTCCCCTATTAAAATGAAGTCTAAATGACAACGGTTTGCCCGGTTTGCTGCTGGTGGCGCACCCAACACCCAGAAGCCGGTAAGGTGCGCCACAAGCACCCAAAGTTGAGAGTTTTTGGCTAGCCAGTTGTGTCCTGGACTGTAATTGTAGGGTGCGTCAGTAGATAGTCGATGATGAAGTCGAATAAAACATCGGCTGACGCACCTTACTAATACGTTTGGGGTATGTTGACTCAGACAGTCAATCAATATATCGTTGAATTTCCCCTTTGCACCTGACAACAGTCAACTGTCAACTATCAACTGACAACTGTCAACCGTCAACTGACTTCCTAATAGTGATTTCCCACTTTGCGGTGGTGAACAGCAGGCAGTGCATCGGGATTGGATACGCGGCCGCTATCAACGATCGCATATACGATATGATGATCCGAAAGTTCCATCCGGCTGACTACTTCGCATTCCATGTAAGCTAAAGCATCTGTCAGAATTGGAGAACCGTTGGTTGCTGGTTGAGTTTTAACTCCGGCAAATCGATCGGCACCAGGAGCAAAACGCTTTAAAAAGTGCCTCATCAAAGTTTGATAATTGCCTTCTTCCAGCACGTTGAGAACAAATTTATCTCCCGCGCGCATCATCGATTCGATCGCCCGATCCTTCGCAACTGCTATTGTTAAACCCAGCGGTTTAAAGCTGGCTTGCGTTACCCAAGAAGCTAGCATCGCACCGCTAACCTCGCCTTTTTGAGCGGTAATGATGTACAGTCCGCCGCTGATTCTTCCCAAAGCTTTATCGAGGTCGCTGTCGAGGGATTTCATCTGTTTGACTGCTTTGTCCCGCGTCAGCCACTGTCCTAAGTCAGTGCCGGCTTCGTCGCAAAGTTGATAACTCGCTTCAGTCGGTGATTCTTTAATTAAAATGTTGGGAAATGCTTCTTTTAAACCCAACTCTTTGAACTTGTTTCGCAGCGGGTAAATCGATGCGTCATCGCCGCCGCCGGATTCACACAAACCGAAAGATTGTTTGTTGTTAGCTGCAACTAAAATTGTGTTGATTGCGGCTTCGGCATTTACAGCAGCAGTACCGCCACTCGGTGGCGAACAAATTACGATACCGGCAGCATTACTGACAAGTTCCGCAACTTCTTGTAAGTCGGCGATTCTCAAATCCATCATTTCCACAGCGACACCTGTTTTGGTGATACCGTGGGCGATCGCTTGGCTGAGTCGATCGCTAAATCCGTAGTCGGAGGTGTAAAATACCGCTACAGTGGTTTCTGCCTTAGCTTGCGCTTGGCTCCACTTTTTGTAGCGTCCGGTAAGTTCCACCACATTGTGCCGCAGCAGCGGCCCGTGACCGGTCGCAACTGTACCGATTTCTCCCAATTCTGCCATCCGCTTCATCGCAGCGAGTACCGATCGAGCATTGGGACCCATCAAACACTCATAATAAAAGTGGTAATCTTCCTCAATTGCTGCTAAATCGTCATCGAAGGTGCTGTCGGAACAGTAGTGCATCCCGAAAGCGTCGCAGGTAAACAGCACTTGAGTTTTGCTGTCGTAGCTGAAAATAGTATCAGGCCAGTGCAAGTTCGGCGCCGATACGAATTCGATAATGTGGCCGTTTCCTAAATCTAGTTTGTCCCCGTTTTTGACCACCAATCGCTCAAATGGTTGGTGTACAAGGTTTTCTAAAAATTGAATTGCTACTTTCGCCCCCACGACAATCGCTTGGGGTGCCAGCGCCAGCACGTCTTTGACTAAACCGCTGTGGTCTGGTTCGGTGTGGCTGATAATTAGATAGTCAATCTCTTTGGGGTCAATTTCGCCCGTTAGAGTTTCCATGTATTGCTGGCGAAACTTCTCGTGCGAGGTATCCACGAGGGCCGTTTTTTCACCGCGAATGATGAATGAGTTGTATGTTGTACCGTTTTTGAGTCCGAATTCGATGTCAAAGCGGTCTCTATCCCAATCCAGGCATCGAATTGCCGTTGTGTCAGAGGCAATTTCGACTTTTTCCACCGTCAATCTGCGTTGGACTCGTTCAGTCAGCGCTACCATCAGTGCCTCCTTGTCTTTTACCCATTACCTTATTGTCTTCATTCTGACACGTTTTTTTTGTAAATCTTTATAAAATTTCCTATCACTCAGTTAAGCATCCCAAAACTGATCTCTATGTATTGACAAAAACCTAATATGTGTGCTATGGAAACCAAGTTCGATCGCCCAACCGATCGAACTTGGTTTTGCATGGAAATTGTGATCGAGCAGTCAGTTAGGATCGCGAATTAAATAACTTACAATTTTAATTGTTATTGTGGGATGGGCGTCCCGCCCGTCCACTCATGACGGGCGGGACGCCCATCCCACTTTCAAGAGTGGAAGTTATTTAATTCTCATTCCTTAGTTAGTACCAACTTAAAAGCTGTACAAAATGTGCAGTAAGACGATCGAATAAAAAAAGCCCAAATCCACAGGGCAAAATCGATTCAGTGAAGTAAAGCTATGTCCGAAAGTTCCTTTGATAAAACTAATTTGGGTTGGCAATTAGGACAGTCGCAACAACGATTGCAGGAGTGGTGGGAACTAAAAACTGCCCAAAATATACCGAATGTCTAATTGCCATCTTGGTTTGATTCCCCCATCTTGGGGGCGATCGCTAAAGCAGCCTTTTGGTTAATCTTAGCATTGCTCGCAGTCTGGGCGAGTTGGCGGATTTGGCAACTGTCGCGTTTTTATATTCATAATTTCAAAAATAGGAATAAAACAACTGATGGCAGTGCAAAACAACAATTAAAGATTTATCCGTAGCAGAGTTGTTGTTGCGATCGCAAAAGTTGCAGCAGCAAGGGAAATACCACCAAGCTTGCTGCTTGCTTTACATGGCGGTTGCAGCGGTTAAATGATGCGGGAACCGCGATTCACCAACCCAGCCGCACTGATGGCGAATATTTGCAATTAATCGAGCAATTACCCCAGCCAGCGCCTTACGAAACTTTGATAAAAATACATCAGCAACTATATTTTGGGAATAGAGAAGCTGACGCCTCAATCTTTGAACAGTGTCAGCAAGCTTATCAAAAAATTAAGGATTAAGTAGGTAAGCGGAAAAAAACAATAATATCCAATCAATAATTCTAGGGGCAGGTTTTATCAAAAATTATTGCCAAAAACCGACAATCTCAAAAACCCCCACCCAAGGGCAAATCGCCATCTAATTCTTTCCACATACAAGGGTTCAAGGTCGTACTCGAATAACGCGCGCAGCATCTAAGAGTACGACCTTGAAATGGTTCTATCAGACCCAATTAAGCAATGGGTTGAAGGCAACGAAACTAGCACCAGCAATGGGATTCGGGTCGAGACCTCCCACAATCGACCCTGTGGGTGAATCCCATTAGTTGTCAGTGCCAGCGACTGTCCCACAGCGAAGATTTTACCCGCGTACCTCGCTTTCTTGAAAAAAGCTGTAGTGAGGAATCAGACTGATAAAAAGCATTTAACTACTTGCGGGACATATTAGTAGAGCAAGGATTGCTCGCCCTACTAACAGCCTTAGATGAGAGTGATACTTGTTGCCGCTGTACTGCCGAAACTGTAGCCCGCAGTGGGGTTAGCAAGACCTAAGCGCACAATCCCATTATTGGTACTAAATGGGTTGTCTTCAATAGTAAAGGTTTGGCTGAGTTGGCCGTTGGCGAAGGACAACGTGCCGCCAGTGGGGCCGCCCGGGTTAAGCAGGTAGTCGGTACCATATACAGGTGCAGGGCCGGCGCCTGGAGTACCCGCCAGAATAATATAATCAATCGATGCTGCACCTAAGCCGCTTGAGCGGGTAACTGTAACCGTTGTGTTGCCCCCCTGAGTGGCGATCGATCCGTAATTAGACGCACTATACTCGAAGATATTGCCAGATGCACTGCTGCTACCGTCAATAATCTGTAGTTGTGCTGTTGACGGAGTGCCGACGGGGCCGCTGTTGAGAAATAGGTTAACAATCTCAGTCATTTCAGGCACAGTATCAGCATTGACAAAGATGTTGAACGTCGTGGAAGTTACCCCAGGGGCAAAGTTGAGTACACCAGCAGTAGACGCATAATCAGCCGCACTTCCTCCAGTTGATAGGGCGGTGCCGTCAAGAGTACCGTAGCCAATGCTTGCGGCAGCCGTAGTGGCGCCGATGCGATTGACTGTCACCGTAGCAAAGCCAGATGATTCTGGAGTGGTGAAAGTAGCCGCACTAAAAACAAACTGGGTTGCTGTTGATGTTGCTGGAGTTGGAGTCGGCGTCGGCGTCGGCGTTGGGGTCGCCACATCATTAATCGTCAAAATTGACGGACTACTGCCGACATTGCCACCGAAGAGCACCAAATTGACCGTTTCCGGCGATTCCAAAATCGAATCAGTCAAAGCCGTCACCGTGAAACTAGCGGTAGTTTGCCCCGCAGCAAAATTCAATACCCCCGCCGCCGTTCCAGTGTAATCAGGTGCACTGCCTGTTGAACTTGCCGAACCGTCGAGAGTAGAGTAGTTAATCGATGCAGCCTCCGTGCCGCCGGTGCGAGTAACGTCAATCGTAACCACGCCACCTTCAGCCACCGTGTAATTTGGTTGGGTGAACTGGAAGATACTTGGAGATGTCGGAGTTGGAGTCGGCGTCGGCGT
>NZ_JAUBUY010000023.1:6633-93332 GCF_036705565.1 Microcoleus sp. AT8-B5 | reverse complement strand
ATCGTAACCACGCCGCCTTCAGCCACCGTGTAATTTGGTTGGGTGAACTGGAAGATACTTGGAGATGTCGGAGTTGGGGTCGGAGTGGGCGTCGGCGTTGGGGTCGGCGTCGGCGTTGGCGTTGGCGTCACATCAATGCCTTGATATTGAATACTCCGCACTAGGTAGTCGGAACTATCGCTTTTGAAGGAGCTAGCGGCGTAGGCAGCGGTGGGGTTCGTGTAGGCTTTGGCGGAGAACCGCAGTTCGTCAAAAGTAACGCCGGTGAGAGAGTCTCCTACTATCTGGAATGTGAAGTTGCCATCGGTACGATCGCCAGTGAAAGTCACTCCATCTGAACCCGCAGTGATGGGTTTTGGAGGGACTGGAGCACTGAGGCGAGTAATCGTAAAATTGCTTGCCGATACCGGCGTCCCATCCTTAAACAGTTGCAGCAAACCAACTTCATCGCCTTGATCGTTCACTGTAGTAGAACTTGATTTGGGAAGTAATCCACTCAGACCGATCGTGGCGCTAGTAATGTCTTTGTTATCTGCCCATTTCACCTTCAGCACCTGAGATTTATTGGTGTTGGGGTCATAGTTGATTTCCGCCCGCACTTTATTGACATCCGTGAACCAACCATCATAAGAGGATGGGACACCAACACCAGCCACAGCGCCGTAACTCAACCAGCTTTTAGGGTTTTCGTTCGTTGCTAAGGTGAGGTTGGCGATGGATTCAGGGGTAGTGTAGTTCGTTTCCACGCCATCAAAAGCTATCCCAGACAGTTGGATGCCTTGATTCTGGGCGGCAGTAGGCCATTGTGTAATTAGGTCACTGATGCTGCTGTAATTAGTGGTTGTACCCAAAGAACCATTGAATGAAGTGGCCATAGCTTCTCCTTTGATGATGAGTAATGAAGGATTAGAATTGACTGAAAACCAGAGGTTGGGCTTTCTTGTAGCGATTTGTCATATCATGTCCGGTCGATCGACCGCGATTTTTGTAGGGGAGGGTTCGCCAACAATACCTGCCAACAACTGACAATCTCAAAAACCCGCCCCGACCGAGATATTATGGTTAATCGATCGCACATGATATCTACAAGAAAACTTTCCTCATACGTGCAGGTAAATCAAGTAAAAATGCTTGCCCAATAAGCATCTGAAGGTATGATTGCACCCGATAGAATGTTGAGTGTAAATACTTACACCTATTTAGATAGAGATACTTAACTTTCATCATCAATAAGTTTTATCCGGAAAAATTGCGATCTTTGTTTCAGCCCTATAAAAAGCGGGTTTTCCACATCTGTAGAGGAGAGCTTAAATCCCAGATTCCCTTCCCCCAAGCACCAGCTTTCACTGCTTCAGCGAGCAAAAGTTAATCAAGAGAGACTTTGATGAGTAAAAATACTCAAAATTTTATATGTATACGCATAACCCTGTTGGGACTTTCTGAAAATTAGGGTTCGGGCGTAAGTTAAATCGTTCCCAGTTGCATGGGAATCATAAAATCGAGTCAACAGTTAACACTCAACTATTGAGCTTTTCGAGCCTTCCTTCTACAGTCAACTGTCAACTGTCACGGACGGTTTAACCCGAAGTGATATTAAATCTGATTTTATTAAAAATGCGTTAGCGAAGCTGGCCGCAGGCATCGCTAAAAAACCAAGTTTATTGGTGCTCCGTCATGTGACTGACGATCGCCATCAAGATGTCAAATGAGTTCTATACTACTGTCAGAGTGACAAAACAGAGTTAATCTGACTAAAGCACGAATTATGCACTTACCCTCTGATTTTTCAGCGGCAACTCTACAATAAACTCAGTTCCTTCGCCAACCTGACTGACGCAACGGATCTTGCCACCGTGAGCTTGGACAATTACCTGATAGCACACGGAAAGTCCCAAACCAGTGCCTTTACCCACAGGTTTAGTAGTAAAAAATGGGTCAAAAATCTTGTCTTGAATTTCTGCAGGAATTCCACTTCCCGTGTCGCGGACAGAGATTGTTACCCAGTCCGGCTCGCTTTGCCAACTGCGGATAGTTAATTCCCCCGGTTTGCTCGTTGACTGAAGCGCGTCTAAGGCATTGTCAATCAAATTATAAAATACTTGGTTAATTTGACTCGCATGACATTGGACGGGGGGCAAGCTGCCGTATTGCTTGTCTATTTTGATATGAGTTTTTCGCTTATTTTGCAGCATTAAGAAACTGCTTTCTAAACCTTCATTCAAATCTACTGGTTTTAATTCAGCGTGGTCTAAACGAGAAAAATTTCGCAGCGTCATCACGATCGAGCGAATCCTCCCGCTGCCTTCTCGCATTGAATTGAGCAGTTTACCAAAGTCTTCTCGAATGTAATCGAGTTCTAGTTCTTCATTGATTCTGACAATTGCCTCTGTCGCTTCCGGGTAGGCATTTCTGACCTGTTCTAGAGCTTCGTTCAAGGCTTTAAAATATTCTTGAGCGTGAAACAAGTTAGCGTGGATGAAATTGTTGGCGTTGTTAATTTCATGAGCAATTCCCGCTACCATTTGCCCCAAACCTGACATTTTTTCGCTTTGAATCAATTGCTGCTGTGCCGATCGCAATTCTTCTAACGCAGCTTGCAACTGCTGGGTTTGAGCTTGAGATTTTACCGCAGCATCTTGGACTTGGCTGTAAAGTTCTGCTTGCTGAATGGCGATCGCCATTTGGTTGGCTATCTGAGAGAGCAACTCCATTTCTTGCCACTGCCAATTGCGGGTATCTCGGCACTCGTGAGCAATCAGCAAACCCCACAGCCTACCGGGAAATTTAGGATTATAGTTTCCGGCTGTGTCGGAGGTATTTTCTTCAGTTCTTGCTGTAACAATTGGCACTATCAGATTAGCTTTTACCTGCAAACTATCTAAGAAATCTACATGACAAGGCTCTAAACCAGCATTAAAAATATCATTAATTGCTTTGACTCGCCCTTGCTGGTAAAGATCGGCGTAATCTCCCCGGAAACACTTATCAGCCCCCATATCTCCTAAAATTGAAGGCCAAGGAACTGTCATATTTTCAACAACAACTTTTCCTTGCCAGTTGTCTTGAAACTGATAGATAATTACTCGATCGCACTGCAACATTTGGCGGACTTCCCTCACCGCTGTTTCCAGGATAGTTCCCAGATCCAGGGTACTGCGAATTTGATTGCCGATCAGCCGTAGCAGCGATTCTCGTTCGGCTTGACGCCTGGTTTTGCTATATAGTTTGGCTTGATTAATCGCGATCGCCAATTGCGATCCTACCCCTTCTAAAAGCTGCCTTTCCCAATCAGTCCATTCCCGTTCGCGATCGCACTGATGCAAGCCAATTATGCCATTCACTTCACCTTGATAGCGAGTAGCTACTGCCAGCATTGACTTAATCTCCAAAGCTTCGACAATTTTTCGGGTTTGTGGGTTCAATCCCGGAAAATCGAGAAAGTTCGTCAGTGCTAGGGACTCTTGCTGAGACACGACGGCAGCCAAATGCGGGTTGTCACTCATCGGTACTTTCATTCCCAGTTGAATCGGATAGTCCCCCGCGTTGTACTCTCCGCGCGTGACTAAAGTTTTTTCTGTATTTGATTCTTTGACCAAAATGCTCACGCGACTTGCCTGTAGCGCTTGTCCCAGCAATCTGCAGGCTGATGTCAAAATTTCTTCTATGTCAAGTGTACTGCGAATTTCGTTATTAATTTGGTTCAGCAAGTTTGATAACTGAACTTGCTGCTGCATCTGTACAATTATGGCTTTTTGTTGGTCTACTTCCGGCAGCGAAAGACTTTCTTGCTGCATCCAGTTTTCAGATTCAGGCAACCGCGAAGTTACTCTGTGCCAGGGGTTTTCGTGTTCTTGTATTTGTAAAGACATATTTACTCAGCAGTTGTACAGTATTTTGATTGAGTCTGGTTTTATAAACCTGTGCTTACCCCGCCAACAGCCCCATCGCAGCTACCAGGACTTTTGGAATATCTTAAGACATTATAAAGGATGCCGCCTGAGCAAAGCAATTATTTGCTTTACAAATATTTATATTTAGCAACTCTGCCCTCTGCCGCCGACAATACTATTTGGCGCATGGCATGGAAGTTGGTCAGATGTCAAATAGAGTTAACCGCCCGCTTAAGCGAATAAAATTAATCTAAACTCTATCTTTAGTTCAATGTTTGCGCCGGCTAGCTCAACATGGAAAACTCAATTCCCGACAATTTTCGTTCGCCAGCAAGCACCGACAACATTACTTCTGGATTGACAGGTAAAGCCCAGATTAAAATAGCTTTGGCGATCGGCAACTCCCGACTGCACTGGGGATTATTTGCGGGCAAAACTCTGAAGAAAACATGGGATACAGAGCATCTCAATGCTGATACTGTTTCCTCGCTCTCGGAGCAGGAAAAGGCAGAATATTTGGTGCAAACAGTAATGAGGTCGATCGAGGAAATATCTGCTCAAAATCTCCTTTGTCTTCCTGCTACTCCCGCTTTTTCTAATCCTCACACACTTTCTTTCGTGCCACTGCCTCTAATTTTGGCTTCAGTAGTTCCCCAGCAAACAGCAATTTGGCAGAGTTATCCAGATGTCCGAATTATTACTTTAGACCAGTTGCCGATCGGGGGACTCTATCCTACCCTGGGAATTGACAGAGCTTTGGCTGTAGTGGGCGCTGGCAACCAATTGGGTTGGCCAATTTTACTTATAGATGCTGGTACAGCTTTAACATTTACTGGGGCTGATGTCAATAGGTATTTAGTTGGGGGCGCAATCTTACCAGGTTTGGGTTTGCAGTTATCGTCGTTAGGTAAAAAAACTGCTGGATTACCTTTAATCACTTTACCACAAAATTTGCCATACCGCTGGGCGACAGACACTGCTGGGGCAATTCAAAGCGGAGTTGTGTATGCGACGGTGGCAGGAGTTAGGGATTTTATTGAAGATTGGCGGGGTTGGTTTCCTGATAGCAAAATTGCGGTCACGGGGGGCGATCGCACTATGCTTTTAAAATACCTCACCGCAGCCTTTCCTGATACAGCCTCCGGCTTAATTGACGCACCAGAGGCTATTTTTTGGGGAATTAGCCTGTTAAATGTTGACTGTTGACTGTTGACTGTTGACTGTTGTCATTTTATCAATGACCAATGACCAATGACCAATGACCAATGACCAATTCACCTAGCAAACTCGCGAATATAGTTAGCAACAACATCCGGGACTTCCTGGGGCAAATTGCTTTCCCCCGGACTGACTAATTGTAGTTCGGCATTAGGAGCCAGAGCAGCATAGGATTGACACAGAGAAGAAGCTGCGGGAGTCTCTTCAGAACCGTGCAACAGCAAAACAGGCGCTTTCAGCAAAGGCAAATTCTCATCAACTAATTCCGCTGTAATTTCAGCCCGCCGCCGCCCGAACAGCAACTGCACAGCAACAGGGGACTCCATCAACTGCTGTCTGAAGTTGAGCAATCCGTCAATCTTTTTTTGGCTACCCAGCAACTTAGCAATTGGATAGATCGATCGCAGCCACCACAAAGCCAGCGGTGGTTGACCGATCAGCCAGCTAGCTGTCTGCCACCGCCCCCGCCGGTTGCCAACCTTGACGCCTTCTGGGGCCAACAACACCAAACCCTGAACTCGATCGGGATATTTGATAGCGTAGCTGGTGGCCACCCAGCCACCCAGAGAGTGAGCGATTAAATAAACCTCTCGCAGCTTCAAAGTATCGAGGTATTGGGCGAGACACTCTACTTCCAAGTCGATCGAATAATG
The DNA here is from genome assembly GCF_036705565.1 of Microcoleus sp. AT8-B5. NCBI lineage: Bacteria > Bacillati > Cyanobacteriota > Cyanophyceae > Oscillatoriales > Microcoleaceae > Microcoleus > Microcoleus sp. AT8-B5. Next base: position 87,571 of record NZ_JAUBUY010000023.1, on the reverse strand, counting down.
AAGATTCGGGCGTTCCGAGTCGCCAAACCCCAGCAAATCCGGTGCGAAGCAGTGGTAGTAGGGGCTCAAATGTTCGATCGTCCTCAGCCACTGACTGCTGTCGTGCCAAGAACCGTGCAAAAATACTAAATTCGGGCCTTGACCGACTTCGTGCCAAAAGATTTGCCCTACAGAGAGTTTTACCCTAGAATTGCGTAGCGGTGAGTACATCCGGTTAAATATTTAGTAATAAAAAGATGATTAATTTAATGTTCAGAGATTGTGAATAAAAGTAGGAAAACAGTGAAAATTAATTCCACATTCATAACAGACAATTTTTGACCGCGAGGTAATTTCCGACTTTTCTCAAATTTGGATGCCCTGCCGATTTACGCCAAAGTTGTTCGGCCTTGAAAATAGTCCTGTAAGTGTTGGTCGTTATCGTGGCTGAGCTGGCCCTCCGGCAGCGATGCGGGTAAAAAAGCCTCAACCTCGCTGACTTCAAGCGTATCCTGAACTTGCATCTTGCCCTGCACCTCTGCCGCCACCACGATACAAATCGAGTGCAGGCGAGGGTCTCTATCGGCAGCCGAATAAACGCCCACCAAGCGATGGATTTTGACTAACTCGAGTCCTGTTTCCTCCGCTAATTCCCGGCGCACAGTTGTGGGAATATCCTCTCCCCAATCCACCATACCTCCCGGCAGTCCCCAGCGACCGTTGTCGCGGCGGCGAATTAACACAATTCGCCCGTCAGGCAATACAGGAATCACCGCAGTACCAGTGACGGGATGTCGAAAAATCAGTCCCAGCACAGTTTGTACAATTTGCCACAATCGACGCATAAACTCAAAAGCTTGTTTAGGAGATAGTAATTTCAGGGCTCCTAGCTCGCAGCTCCGGAGTCTTAATTTTTAATTTTTCATTCAGGCCAGAGGTCTGGCAAATCTGCTAATATCTCCGCTGCGTGAGATTCTGGTTTGACTTTGCGGTAAACCTTTTCAATCCTACCATCACGGTCGATCGCGAAGGTCGATCGAGTAATTCCCATAAATTCTTTTCCCATAAACTTTTTGAGTCCGTAACAGCCGTAGGCGGTAGCAACTTCAGCGTTTAAGTCGCACAGCAAGGGAAAAGGTAGTTGATATTTAGCTGCAAACTTGGCGTGGGCCCCGGCCCCGTCTGTACTGACGCCGAGAACTGCTATATTGCGCGACTGGTAGTCTAAGTAAATGTCGCGAAAGCCGCAAGCTTCTTTGGTACAGCCAGGGGTATTGTCCCTAGGGTAAAAATACAGTACAACTCGCCGCCCTCGAAAATCTGCAAGGCTGACGATATTGCCTTGCGCGTCGGGCAGGCTGAAGACAGGAGCTACGTCACCGGGATTTATAGTCATTGGTCGTATTTGTCAAGAGTTTATAGAAATCTTCTGCAAGATTGACAACATTGCGTCCCGATCAAACCCAGATTCCCAGCGACTTGAATCCCCGTGTTCTTTTTTCTGGGTCTTGTACCGGGTGTGCTATGATCGTCATCGGTCTAAAATTGAGTATAACTAGCCAACGTAAAAACTTAACTGCATTAGTTGAGTGCGTAGTCTCACCTAACGGTGTTGCGGTTTAGCTAGGCAGACAGGAATCCCCACACTATACCGATCAAAGGTTAGTGTGGGATAAAAGGCGCGTCAAACTCCTGATTCCACCCGTTCATAATCTCAAAAGCATAGCTTTGAGCCGTGGAGAGGTGGACAACGAGACGAACCAATTCCTTTTTATAATATCAGTGGGGCTGGACGTGTTCCTCACTTTAAAACGCCGTAGAGGGAAACGATGGGAGTACCTTGAAGGAAGTTCTCGATCTCCTTAACAGGACTCAGAAGCCTAAACCATATCGCTTGCGATTGTTGTGGCAGCGTCACGAAAGCTAAATTTGAAGAAAACCTAGCTACAGAAAGAGAACCGATCGAGTACGGTAGGACATACCGGAATTTACGCTTGGGGAGAAGACACCTATATTTTGGCTGGAGAAATCCTGTCACAAGCAAGTGAATTCGCTGAACCAAGAATCTCAGTCACCAAGAGTGCACAGAGTGTCAAACTTAAGAATCCCCGTGCGTGAAAGCCCGGGGACTGTCAATGTTTATTAGTGAGGTCAGAATGGCTAAGCGCCGCAATCTCAAGAAAGAGAAGGCACAACGAAATCAAGCATACGCTCGCAAGTTTCGCAAGCGGAGAAATCAAGATATGTTCTCCAACAAGAGAAGGCGATTTGACGGCGGTAACGGCGGTGGCATGGGCGCCATGAGCGGTGGCGGCAGAGACAAAGACATGGCTGCTGCTGAAGATTAATTGATTCAGGCTATCTGCCGAACTTAGAACCAGAGTGGAAAACACGATAGTTCTAAGGAGAGATAGCCAGCCGGAATTTGTCCAATAATTCAACGATGTTTAGGCCAGATGTTTAGGCGAGTCGATCGCGCGCAGCGATAAGTGATTTTCTCACTTGTTCAAACCCGGTACCCCCGTAACTATTGCGAGCCGCCACCACTTGCTGAGGCGCGATCGCGCTGTAAATGTCTGTCTCAAAGGCTGGGTGCAAGTCTTTCCACTCCTCAAGTGTCAAATCTTTGAGGAGTTTGCCCCCCGAAAGGCAAGTTTTGACGACTTTGCCGACAAGGTTGTAAGCTTCCCGGAAGGGAACGCCTTTGGCGGCCAAGTAGTCTGCTACGTCTGTAGCATTAGAAAAGTCTTCCGTAACAGCAGCAGCGAGGCGATCGCCATTAAACTCGATGCCTTCCCGCAACAAAATGGTCATTGCTTCCAAGCAACCCTGTACCGTTCTTACGGTATCAAACAAAGCCTCTTTATCTTCTTGTAAATCTTTGTTGTAGGCCAAAGGAAGTCCCTTCACTACTACCAACAAGGCTTGCAAGTTACCGAACACCCGCCCCGCTTTGCCCCGCACCAACTCCGGCACGTCGGGATTTTTTTTCTGGGGCATGATGCTAGAACCCGTAGCGCAGCTATCTTTGAGCGTAATAAATCCAAATTCGTGAGAAGACCACAAAATCATTTCTTCTGACAAGCGGCTCAGGTGTACCAGAATCAAGCTGGCTGCAGCGAGAAATTCGATCGCAAAATCTCGATCGCTCACTCCATCTAAGCTATTAGCATAAACCTTGTCAAATTGCAATATTTCTGCCGTATAATGTCGGTCGATCGGGAAAGTCGTCCCCGCCAGCGCACCACAACCCAAAGGCGAAACATTCACCCGCTTGGAGATATCGCCGAGGCGTTCCCAATCGCGATCGGTCATTTCAAAATAAGCTAACAGGTAATGAGCCAGACTGATCGGCTGAGCGCGCTGCAAATGAGTGTAACCGGGAATTAAAGTTTCCACGTTACGATCGGCAAGATCGAGCAAAACCCCTTGAAATTCCCGCAATTGATCTCGAATTTCGGCGATGCGATCGCGCAAATACAACCGAGTATCAGTACCTGCTTGATCGTTGCGCGATCGGGCTGTGTGCAACTTTTTCCCAGCATCCCCCACAATCTCCGTCAGCCGCTTCTCTACAGCGAAGTGAACGTCTTCTGCATCAACTCCCGGAACAAAAAGTCCTTGGCGGTATTCGCGGCGGATCTGTTCCAAACCATTGACTAACTGTTCGCCTTCTGCTGCGGAAATAATCCCCGTTTTTGCCAGCATTTTAGCGTGAGCGACAGAACCAGTCAAGTCATACTCAATCAATTCAATATCGAAGCCAATACTAGCATTGAATCGGGCGATCGCCGGGTGCAGCGCCGATTCAAATCTTTGACTCCAAGTTTTTTGTTGTGTTGTCATTGCTGAAGCTAAAACTAGATTATATCTCTGTTGCAGAAGTCTATAAAAACCGATTTTTAGCAAAGACTAAAGTCCTTCCTGCGGTTTGTAGTCAGGACTTTAGTCCTCCATTCCCAACTCGGCAATAAAAAACTTAACTCCTGACTACCCACTTTTTATACATCTTTTGACCCGAAAAAACTGAAGTCTGGACTACAAAATTGTGAAAGTTTTGCTGCATCAGAAAGAAGTGAAGTTTTGTTGGCTAAAAACATTTTAAATCCGTTCCAGATAACTTCTTGGACAATAACTCTAACGAAAAATCCCTTTCAAGAACCAGCCAACAAAAATACCTATAAAAAAAGCTCCTATTTGACCAGTCGAAACAAAATTGTTCCAAGCTTTCTGGAAATTCGTAAAAATTTCGTAACTTTGACCCAAAAACACCGTCGAACTCAAATGAGATTTCAAAACTACCACGTGAGCGACATCGTTCCAAGTAATCGAACTGGTTAATCCAGCAGTAATTTCCGGGATTAAATTAACTATCATGGTGATTTTCTCCTGCTAAAGGTGTTACCCTCAGAACAACCAGTGTCATGTCATCTTCGTTACGATTGCCGATGCCGATAAACTGGTGAACGCGATCGAACAAATAATCCAAAATTTCTTCAGACTGCTGGTAATTTTGACAGGCCCACTGAAAAGCCGAGGTCAAGTTATCCTCATCAAAGCGATCGCCCCTTTGATTAGAAGCATCAGTAAATCCGTCTGTGTAATAAATAATAGTATCTCCGGGCTGCAATTGCACGCTTGCTTCTTGGTAATGCGAATCAGCATCCAGCCCAATTAACATCCCCTCCAAAGTATCAAGCTGAAGAATCGAATTAGTTGCAGCTTGCCACAGCAAAGGCGGGTGGTGAGCAGCATTGCTGTAAGACAAAACGCGAGTTTTCGGGTCATACTCCGAATAAAACAGAGTCACAAAACGGTGGGAATTTTCCAAATCCGCGTGCATAACCCGGTTTAAATGTTGCAAAATTCTCGACGGCGAGTGGCGGTTCAAAACCTCCGCCCGGAGCATACCCCGTGTCATCGTCATCAACAGGCCAGCCGGTACTCCTTTGCCCATCACGTCGCCGATCACAATGCTCCAGCGGCCCTTGTCGATTTTGGACTTGAGATTTTTAATTAGGGATGGGGGGTGTTCTCCCTCATTCTCCTTGCCGATCGGGTCATAGTCAGCCGGAATAAAATCATAATAATCTCCGCCGACTCTGCTAGCAGTTTGGCAGCGGGCGGCCACGTCAAGGCCGGGAATTTTCGGACAACTGCGGGGTTGCAGTCGCAATTGAATTTCCGCCCCGATTTCTAACTCTCTGTCTAAGCGGTCTTTTTCCGCCAACTTAACAGTAAGTTCGTCTTTGCAAATAGCCACAGCAGTTTGATCCGCCACCAACCGAACTAATTTCTGTCTGCTGGGAGTCCAGATATATTGCGGATCACTGCTAAAAACATAAAGCCGCCCGCGTTCCAAATTGTTGACCAAAATTGGCGCCCCAAACAAATGAACATCCGGGCCCAAATAACGACCAACTTGCAGGTCGAGACTAGAAGTTTGCCCAGAGGTTTCCGAAAACGTTCCAGCAGTAGCGCCCGCACCTGCTGTAGCTTGCCTGGTGGCTATTTCCAGCGCTTTTCGCATATCTTGGCACTGCCGTCCTTCCTGACAATGCAACTGCTGGAACCTGACTTGACCGTTGGGTTTGAACAGCACTAAAGCTCCCCCGTCCGCGTCCGTAACGCGAGTCGCCACCAAAGGAACCAACTCCAAAAATTGGTTGAGATTGTTAAAACTTCGCAGGGCAAATCCCAGCGAACCCAACATATCTTGAACGTTGTGCTGATATCGGTGCAAACGCGCCACCAGTTCTTTGAGGGCAAATACTGGCGTCGCGTCGGTGGAATTGCGACCCGAAGGGCGGTCAGCAGGTTGAGGTGAGGGGCGAGGCAAAGGCACAGCAGTCATTCGATTTTAGATTTTAGATTTTAGATTTTGGATTGATTCGACGGATAAATTCGGGGGACGCAAGGATTTTAGATTTTAGATTTTGGATTGATTCGACGGATAAATCACGTGGCGGGTACCACATGAAGAAATTCACAGGTCATTTTAGATTTGTGATTTTCGATCTTAGAAAGAGGATATTTGATTGAGGAGTTACACGCCAGTGAACCCAAACCCGGTTTTTTTTCTGTTTAGTAGAGGAGTGCGATGCTAGTTTGAGGTTAAGGATTGGAGATTTTGAAGCTCTCTACCCGTCCCGATTTTTGGAGGCGGATAGAGATACTTCATCCATCTAAAATCTAAAATCTAAAATCTAAAATCGAGTAGGGCTTCCACAAATTCGTAACTAGAAAACGGGCGCAAGTCTTCGATGCTTTCCCCAACTCCAATAAAGCGGATGGGCAGACCAAGCTGCTGCACTACTGCTAGGGCAACACCACCTTTAGCAGAACCGTCGAGTTTTGTCAATACTACTCCACTTAATTTGGCCGATTCTGCGAACACTTCTGCCTGTCGCAAACCATTTTGACCCAGTGTGGCATCCAAGACCAGTAGAGATTCTACGGTAGCGCCGGGGGCTTTCTTATCTACAATGCGACGGATTTTACTTAATTCGTCCATCAGATTTTTTTTGTTTTGCAGGCGGCCTGCGGTGTCTACGATCAGCAGTTCTGTGCCGCGGGCGGTGGCGGCGGCGATCGCATCAAACACGACAGCAGCCGGATCGGTATTTTTCCCTGGGTTGGCAATAATTTCGACGCCGCTGCGGGAACCCCAAACTTTCACCTGTTCGACGGCGGCGGCCCGGAAAGTGTCGGCGGCGGCAATTAGGGTTTTGTAGCCGGATTTTTGGGCAATGTGGGCAAGTTTGCCGATAGTCGTAGTTTTGCCCGCACCGTTGACTCCTACGATTAACCAGATGTTAAAAGTCTCTTTTTCCGGGGCAAATGTCAGGCTGTAGGCGGGATTACCGGCGGCGGTTTCGGCACAGGGAGCGTCCAGAATGTCGCGCAGGATGGTTTTCAGGTAGGCTAGAGCCTGTTCAGGCGGCAGCACTTCTTGTTTGAGTCTTTCTTGGAGGCGACTGATAATGATGTCGGTGGCTGCGACTCCGACATCGGCTTGTAGCAGCAAAGTCTCAATTTCGGCTACTGCGTCTTGATTGAGCGGGCCTTGACCGACGATCGCCTTGAGTCGATTAATTAAGCTGCGACGAGTTCTTTCTAAGCCTTTCCGCAGTTTTTGCAGCCAAGTGATTTCTTCAACGGATACTTGGTCTGGGCGGCGGCCTTGACTGGCTAAGATTTCTGAAGACCACAGGAAGCCTTCGTCAAAGGCGAAACCGGGAATTTCTTCGATAATTGCCGCTCTCTCGGCGGCGGCTGCAATTACCTCTGGTTCTTCAAGGGCGGTTTCTTTGAGGCGTTCGATGCGCTCCATGCGATCGGCCTGAGCTCTGGCCCAAAACGGCAGGGCTTCCGCTACTTCGCCGTCGGATGCGAGTGATTCGGTTTCTACAACCTCAGTTGCAGGTTCGGCAATTTCTATATTTTCTGCTGTAACTTCTAATTGTTGAGCTATAGGTGCAATGTCGATCGCCCCGGCTGTTGGTTGCAGAGTTTCTGGAATTTCTGCGGGTTCTGTTGCATCGATTTCTATCGCCTCGGTTGCTTCAACTGTTGCTGGTGCTGCAACTTCTGGAACTTCTGCAACAGTTGGTGCTGTGGGTGCTGGTTCAAGTTCGATCGGCTCCGTTGCTTCAATAGTCGCGGGTTCTGCAACTTCTGCCACTGTCGCGATTTCTGCTTCGGCTGCTGGAACTTCAGCCGCTGCTGTCTCGGAAACTTCTGTTTCGGGTTTTTGCTGTTTTTGAATATTTTTGTAAGCAGCTTTCGCCCAATTGAGATAATCTTCGGCTACAGCAGGAGAGCCTTGCTCCGTTGCATCTGTTTGAGGCTCAACCGGTGCGGATTTTGCCGACTCATCTTGCGGCTGTTCGGGGGTTGCTTCTGTTTCAGAAGATTTATTTTCGCTGTACTGGCGACGAAACCAATTAAAAACCATAAAAGTAAATGGGGAATAGAGAAGAGTTATTAGTCCAGTCCTGGACGCCTTAAGGCCAGAGAAACCGGGTTTTTTATCTTACTGTGGACTATAACGAAGGATTTTCGTAAAAAACCCGGTTTCTGACTACCCGTGCGTCCAGGACTATAGTCATTAGTCATCAGTTCTTAGTGTAGAGCGGATTGCCGATCGCAGATTGCCGATCGCTATTGACCAATGACTGATGACTAATGACTGCTGACTATCGACTACTGACTAACAACTTCTGCATTGATTTTATCGACTACTCGGCGGAGGACTCCGTTGATGAAGCGATGTCCATCGTCACCGCTGTAGCGTTTTGCCAGTTGGACTGCTTCGTTGACGCTGACTTGTTCGGGTAAGCCGAGATATAGCATTTCGGCGATGGCGATTCTCATGATATCTCGATCGATCCGGGCCAACCGTTCTATTTGCCAGTCTACTAGCGCTTCCGAGAGCAATTCATCAATTTGAACACGGTTGGCGCTGACTTTCGTCAGGATTTGCAAAGCGTAGGTGCGGACATCTTGCTGGTTGGCTAGCTGGATCAGTTCTGGAAACTCCATTGCTGAACCGAGACGGTTGATTGCGGTTTGGGTGAGTTCGACTGCTTCCCGCACCATTGCTCTAGCACTTTGTATATCGGCGGCGCGGATTTCGCTGGCAAGCAGTTTGTCGCTACTCCGCTGCACTTCGGATGCTGCTGCTTCTAAGGATTCTTGAACTTCTGTTGTCAGGGTGCGGATGGCGGCGAGGAGAACATCTTGCAGTTTCTTGGCTTCTAAGAGTTCTGGATTCGTCGGCAGTTGGCTGATGCCGAGGAGTGCGAGTTCGCGTGCTGTTTCGCGGGCTTTTTTCATAATTTTTAGATAGGAATTGAGAATTTAGGAAGTTTTTCGATCGCGCGCGGACTTGAACTTTAGCAGAAAACTCGACTAAAAGCTCTACCAGACCGACAGTCTGACTCGCCAGCGGCGGGTAGTTTACAGATACTTCGCTGTCAAACCCAAGATTTATCCTTGAAACCGGGTTTCTGAGTTTAGGCTTTCTCGGTTTGGGCTGGTTTTGTCGAAATATTATCTGCTATGGGGAAAGTTTACACTGCCTTACGGGCGACTAAGGAATGAGAATTAAATAACTTCCACTCTTGAAAGTGGGATGGGCGTCCCGCCCGTCATGAGTGGACGGGCGGGACGCCCATCCCACAATAACAATTAAAATTGTAAGTTATTTAATTCGCGATCCTAAAGATGTCTTGGTTCAATCTTCTTCGACTGGGACAGGCTGGTATCTTGATTCGGATACAAAGGGTTCGAGTGTTTTGCCCTTGATGTTTTCGGGGGTTACTGCAATTGAGTTGTTGGGGTTGACGATGCCGCCGGAGATGATGACTTTAAAGGCATCTTCGATCGACATTGACAAGTTGACTAAATCTGCCTCCGGCACTATAGCGTACCATCCGGTAGTGGGGTTGGGAGTGGTGGGGATGAAAATGCCGATCGGGGTTTCACCGGAAAGGTGAGGTGGGATGTCGTTACTCTCGATCGTACCGGTCACAAATGCTAAAGTCCAGATTCCCCGCCGCGGATATTCCACTAACACCACGCGGCGAAATTTGTCGTTTGATTTGAGGAGGGTTCCCAGCAGTTGTTTGAGGGTTTTGTAAACCGAACCGGCTAGGGGAATTGCCTGCAACACCCGTTCGCCAAAGTCTAGCAGCCACTTACCGAAAATGTTGCGGGCCATTAAGCCGATGACTAAGATGCTCAGCAGGGGTACAGCCAGCCCTACTAAAAGATTGAGCAGATTCACCAAAATCGGGTGGAGTCCGTCAAAAGGGTTGATCTGCTTGGGAATTTTGGTGAGAAAATTGATCACCCAACTGGCGACGGTAATTGTCAGCCAGATGGTGGTAGCTAAGGGTATCACTACCAATAGTCCTGCGATCAGGTCGTTTTTTAAGTCTTGTTTGATGCGTTGGAGCACGGCGGGTCAAATCTCCTCGTAACTGGTTCCCAATAACCTGAATAAAGCTGAGACTAAAGCAACTGCACGGGCTTTACTGGATGTCACCATAGACGATCGTCTTCAATTCTGCTAAACCCTACCCTTTCTGAGGGGGAAGAGTTAGGGATCGCCGGTGCTGTACCTTTATTTTAAAGAATTATTGCAAGTTGGCGCTTGATTTTAATATATGCGGGCTGTGCAGCAGCTCACCGTATTGTATATTTTAAGACATTTTGGGTCGGTTCAATCAATAAGCCGATCGGTCAATCGATTTTAGATTTTAGATTTTAGATTTTAGATTTTAGAATTGACTTGCGCGAGATAAATGCTCTTTCTTGAGGATTTTCGATTTGGGATTGATTCCACGGATAAATCACGTGGCGAGTACCACATGAAGAAATTCGTGGTCAGAGACGGCCTGGGAGTCGAAGTGTAGCGAGTCCAAATAAAATTTTCTGTGATTTGTATCGGAAATTAATTGGTCGATCGAGCTTTCTCAGATTTTCGGCGGGGCGGCACTTCGTTTTACTTATATCTTGCACCCTTTTCCATAAGCTTTTTAGGGACGGGCTCTCCTGCCCATCCCACAATCAAATTCACTCTTTGACAGAACAGGCCGGAAAGCCTGTTCTTGAAAATGGTGCAACCTATGAGTTTTACCTGATATCTTGCACCATTCTCAATTAGCCCTAGGGGCGGGTTCGCCAACAGCCTTAAAGCTTGCAAATAGGTTCTATAAACCCGCCCGACCCCACGAAAAATCCTCTTATTGATATTGCTGCAAGATGTCAGATGTAACCGAATTCAGGGGAATATATGTAGGTTGAGTGCTGTGTGCCTGCAAAAATATATCTGTGGATAGATGCAGTGTAACCGGTGGCAACTAAATTAGCGGTAATTTTTGAGGGCGACTGCGCTCGACCATCCAAGCGTTGCCTACCATGCAACGCTTGGATGGTAGGCAAATCCGGCAAAAAGTAAAGCAGACATACCAGCAACTTTGACTTTTTTTGACAGGATTAATCGATATTCAGGAAATAAGGGCAGGATTCCAGCGAATTCCAGCTTGAGACGAGCGACAAAGCAATATAGAATTAACAGGGGCATCACTACAAAAAAATAATCTGCCAAACGAGGTAGCAGTAGTTAGGAGCAAGCGAGATAAATTACTACATAGCTAGTTGTTTCTAGCCAGAAGCGCGAAACTATTTGTTCAACAGGGTATAGCTAAACTGCTGCATACAAGCAAGACTCCAGCGGTGCCGATTCCTTGGAAACCGACGAAAGTTAAGGAAAAACAACCGTACTAGCCAATCAAGTCAGAGCGGGGATTCACCCCTCAGCAAGAAGCAATAGACTTGATGAGAATTTAGAATTGAGATATGAATGCTCAACTGATGAAACCAATTGGTTTTTACATTTTTTTATGCCATTCACAACCCAAGACTTTTTTTGGCTTCACTTAAAGCCGCAGCCCGATAAAATTTTGTATCCGCTAATTAATATTTAAGTAAAAGGAATTTTTGTGAAAACGCTCAGTATCCTCTTAGTAGAAGACAGTCCCCTAGATGCCGAACTGATTGAGGCATATCTAATGGATGGCGGGCTCCAATTTTCTCTGGTGTGTGTGGAAAATCGAGAAGACTTTGCCACGGCGCTGGAAAAACAAAGTTTTGACATTATTTTGGCAGATTATATGCTGCCTTGTTTTAACGGGATAGCGGCACTGGAAATCGCCCACACTACTTGTCCGGGAGTGCCTTTTATTTTTGTTTCGGCTACTTTGGGCGAGGAAGTGGCGATCGAAACTTTGAAAAGCGGGGCTACTGATTATGTTCTCAAACGCCGTTTGATACGCCTGGTGCCGTCGATTCAGCGGGCGCTGCGCGAAGTTCAAGAACGGAACGAGCGCAAGCAAGCGGAAGCACAGCAGCAGGAGAGCGAAGCTCGATTTCGGATTATGGCGGATACCGCGCCGGTAATGATTTGGATGTCGGACACTGACCAACTTGGCGATTACTTTAACAAAGTTTGGCTGGAGTTTACCGGTAGAACTTTGGCGCAAGAAATGGGCACGGGTTGGATGGAAAGCTTGCACCCAGATGACTTGCCAGAATGTCTGGATATTTACCAAAAAGCCTTCGACACTGGCAGCGAGTACCGGCTCGAATGCCGCCTGAGACGCTATGACGGGGAATACCGCTGGGTTTTGGGTACGGGCGTACCCCGGTACAGGCCCGATCGCACTTTTGCAGGTTACATCGGTTCTTACATCGATATTAGCGATCGAAAACTGGCAGAACAAGAACGCGCTGCCGCTTTGTCCCGCGAACAAGCAGCGAGGTTGCAAGCAGAAGAAACTGCTAAAGCGCTGCAATCGGCAAACGATCAAATTACTAACATTCTCGAAAGCATTACCGATGCTTTTATCGCTGTTGATTTAAATTGGAACTATACCTATGTCAACCACCAAGCTATTGAGCTGTTAGGCAGACCAAAAGCAGAACTGATTGGTAAAAAAGTTTGGGATATATTTCCCTGGGCTGTCGATTTACAGTTTTACAAAATGGCGACCAAAGCACTAGCAGAAAAGGTAACGATCGAGTATGAAGAATTCGTGCCGCTATGGAATAAGTGGTTGAAGGTGCGTTTTTATCCTTCCGATTCTGGTTTGTCGGCTTACATCCAAGACGTTAGCGATCGCAAGCACACAGAATCTGCACTTCAAGCTAGCGAAGAAAAGCTGAGAATGTTAGCCGAAGCTAACTTGATAGGAATTATCTTCGGGGATGTTAACGGCGGTATCATTGAGGCAAACGATGAATTTTTGCGGATAGTTGGTTACACGCGGGAACAGTTGCAGGGCGGTGAATTAAACTCGATTGATATCACGCCGCCGGAGTACCAGTCTCTCGATAAGAAGGGGATGGCAGAGGCACAAGCAACGGGGGCTTGCACTCCCTACGAAAAGGAATTCTGGAGGAGAGACGGCAGCCGGATTCCGGTGTTGATCGGATATGTTTTGCTGGCCCAAAAGCGGCAAGAATCTGTGGCTTTTATTCTCGATTTGACGGTTGGCAAGCAGTTGGAAAGAGAACTGCACGATCGAGCCCAGGAATTGGCGCGGGCGAACCGGATTAAAGACGAGTTTCTCGGAACTTTGTCCCACGAATTGCGAACGCCGCTGAATGCGATGCTGGGATGGGCGCAACTGCTGCGAAACCGCAAGTTTGACGAAAAAACGACTGTTCGGGCTCTGGAAACGATCGACCGCAATACACGATCGCTGGCAACTCTGATCGACGATTTGCTGGACGTGTCGCAGATTATTACCGGGAAACTGTCGCTGAATTTGCGGTGGGTGGATGTGATTTCGAGTGTTGAGGGTGCGATAGATACTCTCGCGCCCGCGATTGCTGCCAAAAATATTGAAATTGTGACGGATTTCGACCCAACTACCGGGCGGATTTTTGCCGATTCGGGCCGCTTGCAACAGGTAGCCTGGAATTTGCTGTCGAATGCGATTAAGTTTACTCCCGATGGCGGACAGGTGAGGGTGGGGGTGCGAAAGATGGAGAGGACTTTGGACTCTGAGGAATCCGCTTGCTGCAAAAATTTGTCGCCCGCTAGTGTCGAAATTGAGGTCAGCGACACGGGACAAGGGATTTCAGAAGAGTTTTTGCCGCACGTTTTCGAGCGGTTCAGCCAAGCTGACAGCTCTATAAGACGATCGTACAACGGATTGGGTTTGGGCTTGGCTCTAGTGCGACATTTTGTGGAAATGCACGGGGGGACGGTGCAAGCCGAATCTGCCGGGAAGGGAAAAGGATCGAGGTTTTTAGTGAAATTGCCAATTCAACAGCTTCATTGCGACGGCGGATTGTCTGTTGCTGGACTCGGGGAGTGGGCGATTCCTCAAAGCAAGGCGCGAGCCCCTGTAAAGGAGTCTTTTGTCAGCAGCAATCTTTCTGGACTGCGGGTATTGGTGGTCGATATCGACGCGGATTCCCTGGATTTTGCCTGTACAGTGCTCGAAGATTGCGGGGCCCAGGTGGAGACTGCTAGCTCTGGAAAGGATGCTCTGGAGGCGATTGAAAGGCTGAATCCGAATGTGTTGGCGATCGATATCGGGATGCAGGCCCTTGATGGAGAGGCTTTGCTGCAACAAGTGCGATCGCGGATGGTGGACAGGGAAATTCCGGCGTTGGCCTTCACGGCGGTTGGTAGGGTAGAGGAACGGGTACGGGCACTGCAGGAAGGTTTTCAAATTTATGTACCCAAGCCGATCGAGCCTGCTGAGTTGGTGGCGGTGGTGGCAAGTTTGGCGGGACGCCGGAAGGATTTTAGATTTTAGATTTTAGATTTTAGATTGACTCGGCGATGACGGATGTCGTAACTACAAACCAATTTTCTTGCATTCGAGCGATCGGATAATTCCTAGGACTAAGGCTAACTGGCACTAGATACTTAAAATTTAAGCTTTATTTGCGAGACTTGCCCGGTTGTCCTAATCCTGCCGAAAAACTTTTTTTAGTATTAGTTAGACTTAGAGCTAATTTGTCAAGTCCCGAAAGTTATGAATTTAATTTAGGTCACAGTGTGTAGTTTTTGATACTGATAGCAGTTTCTCAAAGGAATGCAACTGTAGACAAGTTTCAAACCCTGATAATCATCAGTAGTCGGACTTCTCAAATCTCAAATCTCAAATCTCAAATCTCAAATCGATAGATTCTAAGGAATGAGAATTAAATAACTTCCACAAGATTGTGGGACGGGCGGGACGCCCATCCCACAATAACAATTAAAATTGTAAGTTATTAAATTCGCGATCCTAAGTTACACTTAACCTAATTTGTCATACCCCAAAAGTTATAAATTTAATTTAAGTCAAAGTTTTTAGCTTTTGATCAGAGGTGCAGGGACGATCGCCCATCACACTATCTCCTCAAATATCAAGTTCAGCAACCAGATGCTTCATGAGAAAAATATGCGGCCGGCGTAAATGCTTCTAACACGCCTCTATTGCCCGCCCTGCAAAGATTTTTGGTTTTTTGGATGTGGACTTATCGCCCGCTTCCCACTATCTATGGCTAGATACCAATTGCACCCGACCGGCATCCATTTCATCCATTAATAACTCTAAAGCCTCATAATCAATATCCGAGATGTACCCCAAACGGGTGAGCTCGTAGTTGATTTCGTTTTCAATGTCAGGCGTCAACTGCTTAATGTAGAGGGCTTTTTCTACAAGTTGACGAATAGCATGAGTTGCTTGCATAGTAAGTCGGAGAACTCCGTACATTTTTATTCTCCTCTGAAGTGTCTAGCAAACAGGTGATCTAGATCAGAACTCACAAGTGATTTAAATTACAATGTTCAGTTTTATCTAACAGCTAGGGCCAAGTCGATCGCAATTTTTATAGTTACCAAGACTCAACCTGCAGGTATCAATAAAAAATAGTATAGTAGCTTACGTTTCCTCCCCAAATCTTATGCAAAACTTCATAAAAAAGAGTCAATAAATAAAGATTCAGTAAAACTACTGACAACAACTGGTCAGTTTGCCTCGGATTAAGTTAGGCTCAGAGGAATCAAGTAGGTTTAGGCTTACATCCGTCCAGCGCAGTAGTTGAAAATACGTAGCAATCATAGGTTTGACATATGCAGACACTTCTTGCCCATAAACCAATTACGGTGATTCGACCCCTAGACTACCTGAATGCAGCCACCTGCGGAGAATTCGGCGTACAACTAATGACAGCAATTGCAGCCCCCGGTGTTGTATCGGTACTCGTAGATTTGGACGCGGTAAAATTTATTGACAGTGCAGGTTTGATGGCATTGGTTTCGGGCCTCAAGCAGGCGAAAAAAATGGGGCGCAGGTTTAGTCTTTGCTCGGTATCCCCTGGGATTAAGATGATTCTGGAACTCAGCCAACTGGATCGAGTGTTTGAGATATTTGAAAATGTCGATAGCTTTGAAGCCGAAAACTCCTGCGTAAAACAACACTGATAGAGCCTCCTGGGCGACGAGAACAGGCAAAAAAACACAGCAAATTCGGTTAAATGCCCGAAAAGACAGACGACTGTCGTTGGCGTGTTGGCAGATTTTAAGGTAGGCTGCTTAAGAGTCGCAACTATTTAGCGAGTCGAGCCGTGGCAGTAAAAGTCGAAGAATTACTTACAGCAGAGATTAATCAGCCTGCTCGTTATCTGGGAAACGAATTGGGGGCGACGCACAAGCCTTGGGACGCGGCGTCTGTGCGCTGGGTTCTCACTTACCCAGAAGTTTATGAAGTTGGTGCTTCCAATCTGGGGCACATCATCCTTTACAACATTTTGAACGCAGGGCCGAGACAGTTGTGCGATCGGGCTTATTTGCCCGCCGCCGACTTGGCAGCAAAACTGCGATCGACCAAAACTCCGCTGTTTGCCGTAGAATCGAGGCGATCGCTCACAGAATTTGATATTCTGGGCTTCAGCCTCAGCTACGAACTCGGAGCCACAAACATTCTGGAAATGCTGGATTTAGCCGGCATTCCCCTAACTTGGCAAGAAAGAGCGACCAATCCCCAAAACGGTCAAATGCCACTGATTTTTGCTGGCGGGCAAACGGCAACTTCCAACCCCGAACCCTACGCAGACTTTTTTGACTTCATCGCTTTGGGAGATGGAGAAGAGTTGCTGCCAGAAATTGGCTTGATTTTGGCAGAAGGCAAAACAAATAATTTGAGCCGAGAAGCATTGCTGCTGGATTTAGCGCAAATTCCAGGCGTCTACGTCCCGCAATTCTACGATATGGCGGCCGACGGTTCCGTTCATCCCAACCGCCCGCAAGTTCCAGAACGAATTCTGCGCCGCGTGGCAACTCCGATACCAGCTTATTCGATCGGCCTGGTTCCCTACGTCCAAACAGTACACGACAGGCTGACAGTAGAAATCCGCCGGGGATGCACTCGCGGCTGTCGCTTCTGTCAGCCGGGAATGCTGACTCGCCCCGCGCGCGATGTCGAACCGCAGCAAGTCGTAGAGGCGATCGAACAGGGGATGCAAGCCACCGGGCACAGCGAGTTTTCCCTGCTTTCCCTCAGTTGTTCCGACTATCTGGCACTCCCAGCAGTCGGCATGGAAATCAAAAATCGCCTGAAAGATAAAAATATTTCTCTGTCTCTACCCAGCCAGCGGGTTGACAGATTTGACGATAATATTGCCGACATTCTCGGCGGTACGCGACAAGGCGGTTTGACTTTTGCGCCGGAAGCTGGTACTCAGCGGATGCGCGACATCGTTAACAAAGGTTTGACCAACGAAGAATTGCTTCGGGGTGTCAAAACTGCGGTCGATCGCGGCTGGGATAAAATCAAGCTGTATTTTATGATCGGTTTGCCGGGAGAAACAGATTTTGATGTTCTCGGCATCGCCGAAACAGTCCGCTGGCTGCACAGGGAATGCAGGATCAATGGCCGGCGGGGACTGAATTTTAACTTGACAATTTCTAATTTTACCCCTAAGCCTCACACTCCTTTTCAGTGGCACTCGGTTTCTACTGCTGAGTTTTCCCGCAAGCAAAAACTCCTGAAGGAAGAGTTTCGGGGGATGCGGGGCGTCAAGGTGAATTACACTGATGTGCGGATTTCGGCAATGGAGGATTTTGTCGGACGGGGCGATCGACGTTTGGGCGCTGTAGTCCGCCGCGCTTGGGAACTTGGCGCGGGTATGGATGCGTGGTGGGAAAGCTTGGATCAGGCTTACAAAGCTTGGACTCAGGCGATAGATGAGTCGGGCCTTACCTGGAAATACCGCCAAGTCGAAAGCGGCGAGTGGAATCTTTTTGATAAGGAAGAGGAGCACGACACGGATGCGGACACGGATACACGGATGAATTTGACGGCGGGGGCGGGCACGGGGGCACCGCTTCTACTGGATCAACCTTTGCCTTGGGATCATTTAGATACGGGAATCGACAAAAACTGGCTGAAAATTGACTTGCAAAAGGCTTTGGAAGCAGCGACGGTTCCCGACTGTTCCTTTGAAGGGTGTTCGCGCTGCGGGGTTTGTGGCACCGATTTCGGACACAATGTGGTTGTGGATGCGCTGCCAATTCCTGAGTTTGCTGGGGAGTTTGTCCCGAATACGGAGCGGAAACAGCGTTTGCGGGTTTGGTTCGGGAAGGTGGGCGATATGGCTTTGGTTGGTCATTTGGATTTGATCCGATTGTTCGATCGAGTAGTCCGCAGAGCCGATTTGCCGATTTCGTTTACCGGCGGGTTTCACCCGAACCCTCGGATTTCTCTGGCAAATGCTCTGCCTCTGGGTGTTACCAGCACTGGGGAAATTGCCGACTTTGAGCTCACTGAGTCGATCGATATTGAGAGTTTTCGGGAAAAGTTGGGGGCTAAGCTGCCGGAAAATATTCCGATTTACAAGGTTGAGTCGATCGATCTTAAGGCTCCTTCTGCTAACCAGTTGTTAGAAGCAGCGGAGTACGTGATTACTGTGGCTTTAGGGGGTTCGCTGACAGAAAATGGCGAATTAGACCATGAAAATTCTGCTCCTGTCTCCGTGGCTCCTGATGCCAACTGGGAAGCTTGGGTCAAGACGATCGCCGAAACCGAGGCTTTTTGGCGGGTGCATACTACTAAGTCGGGAAAGACGAAGGATGTCAATTTGCGCGATCGGCTGCACAAACTAGAACTTGTAGAGCACAAACCCGACAGCAGCACATCTGCTAGGGGTGCTACATCCGAAGGTAGAGCCGTCTTGCGGTTTACCGGCAGTTGTCGCAGCGATGGCAACTTGCTAAAGCCAGAACATATTGTGTTCATGCTCGAACAAGTCAGCCAGCAGGAAATTCAGCTTCTACAGGTTGAGCGTAGTCAGCTAATCCTGGGTTATGGTTAAAATAGGGAAGCCGCGGTGGAATATTTCACCTTCGGCTTTCGATCGGGATGTGTCGTTTCACGCTATAATCGCTTGTTATGGAAGCCGCGGTGGCTCGAGCGCTTTAGTCGCTCGCCGCCCTCGTCAACCAGCAACGCGGGCTGGGTGCAATTTGCTTCTGTTCAAGACTTTAAGCCTTTTTGTTGTACATTCACGGGCTAAATCTAGCGCCAAACCCGCCGGAGCGGGGTCTGAACCAAATTTAGCGATTAATTTCGATCGACTGGTTGTCGGTGGTCGGCTTATTCAAAAATTTTACGGTTCAAACCGCAGAGCGGGTATTCAACAATAAATGTTTTTGGCGGGTCAAAAAACGGAGATAAGCCCCCGACTTAAGTCGTGGAGAACCAAAAATTTTAGACTTTAGATTAAAGTTCCAGCTCCCAGATTCATCTGTGGAGTAAATCTAAAATCTAAAATCTAAAATCTAAAATCTAAAATCGACTGACCCGTCAAAAAACGGAGATAAGCCCCCGACTTAAGTCGTGAAGAACCAAAAATTTTAGATTTTAGACTCTAGTTCAATCTCCTAGATTCATCTGTGGAGTAAATCTAAAATCTAAAATCTAAAATCTAAAATCGACTGACCCGTCAACAAACGGAGATAAGCCCCCGACTTAATTCGTGGAGAACCAAAAATTTTAGATTTTAGACTCTAGTTAAATGTCCCAGATTCATCTGTGGAGTAAATCTAAAATCTAAAATCTAAAATCTAAAATCGACTGACTAGGTTTTAGGGTTGGCAGGGGCGGAGGTTGCAGTCGAATGCCAAGCTGCGGTATGTTGAGTGCGATCGCACAAGAATTCAACAAAAGTCCTTACGCTTTCACTCCTACCTACTTTCCCTCAAAACCAGCCCTCAACCACCACGCAAGCGGAGTTATCAGTTCGTAGTGTTAAGTTGTGTGTTAAGAAATTAGTACGGTGTCAATGAATTTATTCGCGCTCGTTCAAAGGAAGAGTTGTAAGTGTTGAATTTTGAGTATTGATTTCGCAATTGTCAACTCAAATCTCAATATTGCTAACTCGATAAAAGCCTCCTTATTTCTATCTCTCAGATTTATCTGCTGAGCATAACTCATAACTCTGTACGGGCGGGTTTAACTACTTTATCTGTAACAGTTAACAGTGAACAGTCAATAGTTAACAGTTAACAGTGAACGGTCAACAGTTAACTTTCTTTCCACCCTGCACCAACTCACAGCTAATAACTCTTCAAGCTACTACTAATTACAGTCTAAGTCAGAGGCACTATGAGTGCGTAAGTGTCTCTAACTTGCTGCCAGTTTTTTGAGGAAATTGAATGACAAAGCAGATAGTTATAGCAGAGCAGCATCGCATTGCTGCCGTATTTTCAGAAGATCAAATCCAAGAACTTGTGGTAGCCACAGGCAGCCACCAAGTCAGTGACATTTACTTGGGAATTGTTGAAAATGTACTCCCTGGGATAGATGCGGCCTTCGTCAATATTGGCGACCCAGAACGTAACGGGTTTATGCACGTCACAGACCTCGGCCCGCTGCGCCTTAAACGCTCGGCAGGAGCAATTACAGAACTCCTGACCCCCCAGCAGAAAGTGGTGGTACAGGTAATGAAAGAACCGACGGGCAGCAAAGGCCCCCGGCTAACAGGCAACATTACCCTGCCCGGCCGCTATTTGGTACTGATGCCCTACGGCAGGGGAGTCAATCTCTCGCGGCGGATCAAGTCGGAAGCCGAGCGCAACCGCCTCAGAGCCCTGGCTATTTTGGTGAAACCGGCCGGGATGGGGCTGCTGGTACGCACTGAAGCTGAAGGGATGACTGAAGAAGCCATCATGGAAGATTTGGAAGTGCTCCAAAAACAGTGGGAAGCTGTTCAACTCGAAGGCGGTACTTCGCGGGCGCCGGCACTGCTCAACCGGGATGACGATTTTATCCAGCGGGTGCTGCGGGATATGTTCAGCGGTGACGTGAATCGGATTGTGGTGGACTCGCAAAATGGAATTAAGCGGGTGAAGCAGCAGTTGATGAGCTGGAACGGTGGTAAACTTCCTGCGGGAGTTTTGATCGACCACCACCGAGAGCGCGCCTCGATTTTAGAATTTTTCCGGGTTAACGCTGCGATTCGAGAAGCCCTCAGACCAAGGGTTGATTTGCCTTCGGGTGGTTATGTGATTATCGAGCCGACTGAGGCGCTGACGGTGATTGATGTCAACTCTGGCTCGTTTACTCGATCGGCCACGGCTAGGGAAACGGTACTCTGGACAAATTGCGAAGCAGCCACGGAAATTGCTAGACAACTGCGGTTACGCAATATTGCCGGGGTGATTATTGTTGACTTTATTGACATGGAATCCCGCCGCGATCAGTTGCAGGTGCTGGAACATTTCAATAAAGCTCTCAAAGCTGACAAAGCTCGACCGCAAATCGCTCAACTGTCGGAATTGGGGCTGGTAGAACTGACTCGCAAGCGCCAAGGTCAAAATATTTACGAGTTGTTCGGCCACAGTTGCCCTACTTGCAGCGGGTTGGGTCATCTGGTGCACTTGCCGGGGGAAGAAGACTTCGCCGCAGCGGTGCGGGAATCGGGCGATCGCACTGTTGCTACGTCGAACCGCGTTTTGTTGAATTTGCCAGAAGGATTGGAACGTCGCAGCTTGACGCCTGTGGCGGCTGCAACTTCTGCCCCGGTGCGGGAAGAACGCCCCCCCGAACCTGCTAGGGCTGCTTGGGAGCCTCAAAGCGAAAGTTTGGATTTTGAGAGCGGCAGCAACGCATCGCCTTTGGACTTGCTCAACCATCCCAGCTATCAGGATTTGGGGAACGGAACTAGACGGCGCCGCCGCCGCCGGATTGGCGAAGAGCCTTTTGCTCTCCCGGCGGAGGAGGAACCGGTACGTAGCAAGTTGCGACTGCCGAATACTTCGAGCGCGCCCGTTGCGGATACGCGCTCTGAGTATCTGGCACCCCCCGGCATCCGGGCGGCTTCGGAGGGCTTCGGGCTGGTGAATATGGCTACTGTTGGCAGGCGCGAGGATTTCGAGCGTGTGCGTCCGGCTAAGTCTGAGTTGATGAAGCCGATGGTGGAGCCTCCGGAGGTGATTTCGGTGGAAATGACGGCGGAGGAGCAGGATGTTTATGCTCTGATGGGGGTTTCTCCTTTGGTGCTTACTGATCGCAGTGTCAAAAATCCTAAGAATGCGATCGTTTCGGTGACTCTCCCCGGAGCGGCCCCGAACAAGCCGCCTTTCGAGCAGCTCGAATTTGAATTTGAAGCGACGACGCCTCCCCAGAATGTTGAGGATGAGGAACGGGATTATTATCCAGAAAGGTCGGTAGTTGAGCCTGTTTTTTCTGAGGCCGATGATGATGATGATGATGATGATGATGTCCAAATTTATGGCGAGAGTTTGATCGACGAAACTGATGATTTTGATCGGATGGAGGAACCCAGTGATGTGATGGACGAATCCCAGGAGCCGATCTCACTCAATGAGCCGATCTCACTCAATGAGCCGATCTCACTCAATGAGCCGATCTCACTCAATGAGCCGCTCCAATCCCCTGAGCCGCTCCAATCCCCTGAGCCGATCGAATCAAGCGAACCCGAGGAGCCTGCTATCAACCGTCGCCGGCGCCGTCGCTCATCTGCCCTTGTGGATGAATAGTTATGAAAGAAGAGGGAAGAGAGAAGAGGAAAGAAAGAAGAGGGAAGAAGGAAGAAGTTGAAATTTTTACTCTCTTCCCATCTTTCCATCTTCCCCTTTCCCCCTCTCCCTCGAATGCTCTGGTAATTGCGGGTGTGGATGAAGTCGGACGAGGCGCTTTGTTCGGGCCGGTGGTGGCTGCAGCCTGCATTTTGCCCGACGAAGTTCTCGATGAATTAGCAAGTTCCGGGGTTCGCGACAGCAAGCAGTTGAGTGCCACAGCCCGGAGTCGGTTAGCTGTGAAAATCCGGGCTGTGGCGGTTGACTGTCAAATTGGTGTGGCTTCGGTGCGGGAGATCGATCGCCTCAATATTTTGCAGGCTTCTTTGTTGGCGATGAAACGGGCGATTTTGAAGTTGAAGGTGACGCCGGATTTGTGTTTGGTTGACGGGAATCAAAGGATTCCCAATTTGGCGATCGAGCAAGAGACGATGATTAAAGGTGATGCGCGATCGATTCAGATTGCTGCAGCTAGTATTGTGGCGAAAGTTTGGCGCGATGAATTAATAATACGTTTGGCTGTTAAGTATCCTGAATATGACTTGACAAATAACAAAGGATATGGAACAGCTAAACATAAATTGGCTTTGGAACGCTGCGGTGTATCTGTCTTTCACCGATTATCATTTAGCCCTTGTCAAAAATAGTTAGTTGTATCTGAAATGTTGCACCAATGTCAATAAGCTTTTATGAACAGGCTTTTCGGCCTGTTCCACAAAGAGTGAATTTCCTTGTGGAACAGGCCGAAAAGCCTGTTAAGCGAGAATGGTGCAATATCTCAGTTGGATCTCACATCTTGCACCATTCTCAACTAGCCCTTGCATTTTGTCCCAAAAGGTGAAAGAAAGGGCGTAAAAACAATCAGGTAGGTCAATGTTAACCATTCGTGAACGAACCTGACTGTCAACGGATTACCGTTAGACCGCAGGCTTCTTTTTCCTTTTTTGCAAAGGCTTTTTATAGTGAGGTAGTTCCACCCCCACTTGCTAATATAGTACCAGAGTATTTCCAGGTTATCAAGAGGTATAAAAGAATAATTGTCGCTTTGGGTACCTACACCCGACGAGCCTTTCATCACGCGGGCGTAATTCCCAACGGGGTAAGGGGCGCAGCGCTCAGATTAATCCCCTCTAAATATACGTCCGGGACTTCCCGGCTGGTAGTTAAACAGTAAGTACCAGTATTATTAGTCGCTTTCTCAATCATTACCAATGGTAAGTGCGGGCAGTAATTCGAGTTGAGATCAAAGCCAGGGTTTTAGTAATACAGAACATAAGCAAAACTTCTCTATTTAACTGGTTCCCAAGCTCTGCCTGGGAACCGATGTAAGCGAGGCTCTGCCTCGGCCCAGACTATGGAGGCTCTTCCTCCGGATATGCGTTACCAGGCTCTTCCTGGTAACGAGTATAATCATTTAGGATTGCTATAGTAATACAGAACATAAGCAAAACTTCTCTATTTAGGGTTCCATACCCACGGTACCTTACCGCTTTAGTCCGAGCCAGTTTTATGAGGACTTTAGTCCTCACTAGAAACCGCGACTCGTTATCTCGATACGATCGCCCCGATCGCACTTTAGGATTGTTTGATTGGTTGTTCGATCGGCAACTCTATGATAAACTCGGCTCCGTGACCGAGTGCAGACACGCAGCTAAGTTTGCCACCGTGTTCTTGGACAACTTTGTAGGAAATGGACAGGCCTAAACCGGTGCCTTTGTCGGCGGGTTTGGTGGTAAAAAAAGCCTCGAATAACTGCTGGGAAACTTCTTCTGGCATACCGGGGCCGTTGTCAGAAATCCTAATTACAGCATTAGAGTTTTGGACTTCTGTCCTAATTTTAATCTTGCTGCGGTTAGCTTTGACTTCAGCAACTGAACGCCCTTCGTTGTATTCCTCGATCGCGTCGATCGCATTTCCGATCAAATTCATAAATACCTGATTGATTTTCCCAGCATAACACTCAACCAAAGGCAAATTTCCATAGTCCTTAATTACCGCAATTTCGGGATAGTTACCTCTGGCTTTCAGGCGACTTTGCAGAATCAGCAACGTTCCTTCAATGCCTTCGTGCAGGTTAACTTTGCTCATTTGAGAATCATCTTTGCGGGAGAAATTTCTGAGCGATCGCACGATTTCCCGAATGCGATCGGCCCCAACCTGCATCGAAGACATTGCTTTCGGCAAATCTTCTAACAGAAAGTCTAATTCGATATCCTTAATTTGAGCTTGAATTGCTGCCGGCGGCTGCGGGCAGTGCTTCTGGTACATATCGAGCAAATTCAGCAAATCTTCGGTGTAGTGGCCCACGTGGACGAGATTGCCGCAGACGCTGCTAACAGGATTGTTAATTTCGTGAGCAACACCGGCTACCATTTGACCGAGAGTAGACATTTTCTCAGTGTGAATCAGTTGAGCTTGAGTTTGCTGCAATTCGTGCAAAGTATTTTCGAGTTGAAGTTTTTGTTGGGTTAACTCTGTTTGCGATCGCCGCAAAGCTTCTTCACTGCGTTTCTGCTCGGAAATATCAGTAATTAACCCTTCTAAAGCTATCAATTCTCCCGAGTCGGAAAACACTCCCAAACCTTGCTCCCAAACCCATTTTAATTCGCCATTTTTAGAAGTAATTCGGTAATTTAGCTGATAGGGTCGATTTTCTTGTAAAGCAACTTGCACGGCATTCCACAAATTCTCGCGATCGTCTGGGTGAGTCAATTCCGATATAGAAACTTGCCGAGTGCCGATAAATTCTTCAGGAGAATAGCCGGCTAACTGATAGCAACCTTCGCTGACAAACTCCATACTGCGATCGGCATCGTTGCGAAAACGGTAGGCCATTCCCGGCAAATTGCTCATCAGCGTCGCCAAGGCCCGCTGGCTTTCCCGTAGGGCTTCTTCGGCGTGTTTGCGATCGGTAATATCCGTCATCACCGCCAGCATACAGAGTTCGCCGTCCAAATTAATCAACTCTGCTGACAGCAAACACACCACCACCGATCCCGACTTCATCCTAAACTCACATTCCTGATTGCGAACAACACCTTGTTCGTGTAAAATTTGCCTAAAATTCACTCGATCTTCCGGTCTTACCCAAATATTTAACCCCGGTACTGTATTCCAGGTCGTTTCTTCTAAATCATAACCAGTCATCAACAAAAAACTATCATTAACTTCAATAAAACGACCCTCAGCAAAAGTAGTAATAATCATCGGATCTGGGCTTGAGCGAAAAGCCTTAGAAAACTTTTCTTCCGATAAACTCAACTTTTTAATAGCCTCTTCCAACTGACTTGTCCGCTCTTTAACCCGGCATTCCAATACCTCATTAGCCTGCTTCAATGCTTCCTCAGCCTGCACCCGATAAGTGATATCGCGCACCACGCCTTGCAGCCCAATTTTGCCGCCGATATCCATAGAAGTTAGCAGCACTTCCGCCGGAAACTCAGAACCATCCAAACGACGGTGTCGCCAGTCAAAACGGCAATTTCCCGATCGCAAAGCCGTATTAATTCGCTCTTGAGAAAGACTCATAGAATCTTGTCCGTCCGGTTGCAACGGCGGGCTGAACTCCGAAGGATGCTTGCCGCAAAACTCCGACTCAGTGCTGCATCCAAATAACTTTAAAGTAGCCGGATTGCAATCCAAAAAACCCTCTTCGTCTAGCAGCATTACCGCATCAGTCGTCGATTCGTACAAAGTGCGAAACTTTTTTTCCGACGCCTGCAAAGAAGCAATCAACTGCATCTTTTCCTCAGCCGCCCGCTTTTGCTCAGTAATATCCTGCATTACTTGAGAAAAGCCCTGCAACTTTCCCCTTTCATCGCGCAAAGGAGTAACAATAATATTCGCCCAAAATCGCGATCCGTCTTTGCGAAGCCGCCAGCCTTCATTTTCGTATCTACCTTCGGCCACAGCCCGGATTAATTTTTCTTTGTGCTTGCCGATTTCAATATCATCTTTAGTGAAAAAACACTCCGAATTATTGCCAACTATTTCATGAGATATGTATCCCAAAATGCGTTCTGCACCAGAATTCCAGCTAGCTACATACCCATCTGGATCTAACATAAATATAGCGTAATCCTTAACCCCTTCTATTATTAAGCGCAGGCGTTCTTCGCTTTCTCGAAGTGCAGATTCTGCTTGCTTGCGCTGAGTGATATCTTCTACAAAACCTTCGTAGTAGAGCAATTTCCCTGATTCATCGCAGACAGCCCGCGCATTTTCAGCGATCCAAATTATTGTTCCATCTCGGCGATAAATTTGCGACTCAAAATCTGATACGATGCCCTTTTCTTGCAAAGCACAAACAAACTGATCGCGGCGATCGGGATTGACGTAAAGCTGATCGCTAATATCAGTCAGACAGCCCATTAATTCTTCAGCAGAATTATATCCGTAGATGCGAGCCAAAGCTGGGTTAGCGCTGATGTAGCGACCGGATTGGGTTGTTTGAAAAATACCCGACACAGCATTTTCAAACATACTATAATATTTTGCTTCCATTTGGTGCAGTGCCTCCGCGACATTCAGGCATTCTATTGCTTTATTTCCTAATTTTTGATTTCCCACTTTTGAATACCCTGCTCTTGTGTGTGAGTTGAATATTTTTGCTCTACCGCCTGTTAAAATTTAGCCGTTAGTTAGGCTGAAAGATGGTGTGTCGCAACCGGAGACGAGTGTGTTTATTCATCTGTCCTACTGGGCGGTTAGTTGTTAGTGATTGCTGAAATTTTAGTCGATCGGGTATTTATTTGAGGCTTGACTGGCTGTCACGATCGCATTGGCACATCGATCGGCCTGCGGTGCAGGTGTTCGAGCAAAACCCGCTCCTTGAAATCTCCTTGAATATATTAGCAGTTGAATACCCTGAAATAAGTTAGTAGCAAGGATGTTGTTACAATAAAAGGCCGCGACTTCTACAACCGCAAGAGTCTATTTTTAGGATTTGGGTGAGAGTACGATCGACTCTTACCCGAAGCAACTAACCCACTTGCAAGAGCTAAACGCTCGCTGTCCTTGCTGTCACTCGATTGGAGATTTGAGATTTTAGATTGAAGTTGACTCCACAGATGAATCTGAGGTTCTCCTAATGTCTAAAATTTTTTGCTCTCCACAACTCCTGTCGGAAACTTTTATCGCTCTTTGGGTGCCCTGAGTTACTGTTAAGTATTATTGCTGATAGATCATACAGCAGACTACTGGCAGTTGGGAGCATCTCATATTTGTAAAAACACTTCTTCTGGCTCCTTCCTTCTTCCTCTTCCCTCTTCCCTCCTGCCTCCTGCCTCAAAACTCCTGCCTCCTGTCTCAAAACTCCAATTTCTAGCTTGCCTGCTTTCATTGAGATGCTCCCTGGCAGTTTTACGATTTGGGGTTTCTATGTAAAGTTGGCACAACAATAGGGTAATTGTTGTATCAAAAAATTCATATTCTGCTACTGCGGGCGGAAAAATTCTGTAGCGGTGCTGGCATTTGGGCAAAAATCTGGGCCCGATCGCGCAAAATGTGGTCGGCAAGTCTGGTAAAATCCCGATCGATTCTCAGTTTGGCCACAAAGCTCGATCGAGCTAAATTTGACTAGAAACTAATATTAATGACAGATTCTCCTCTACTAGCAACGCCAGAGTTATCCCCTGCTTCAACCCAGACGCCGGATTCTCCTGTGTGGCCAGCCCTCCTGCAACAACTATTAGACAGACAATCTCTCTCACGCGCCCAAGCAGCCGACTTGATGCAGGGATGGCTAGCCGAAGCTATTCCCCCCGTCCTCTCAGGAGCCATTTTAGCGGCCATCCAAGCCAAAGGCATCTGGGCCCCAGAATTGGCAGGAATGGCTCAGGTATTGCATTCTCAGTCGCTTGCAGGCGAGTCGGAGAGCGTTTTCAATCCCAAATCCTCAATCTCCAATCTCAAATTAATTGATACTTGTGGCACAGGCGGCGACGGCGCTTCCACGTTTAACATTTCCACTGCTGTAGCTTTTGTGGCCGCCGCGGGCAAAGTTCGAGTCGCGAAACACGGAAATCGCTCCGCATCGAGCAAAGTGGGTTCTGCTGACGTGTTGGAAGCACTGGGAGTCAACCTCAACGCCGATCCCGCGAAGGTAAAAGCTGCGGTAGACTCTGTGGGCATCACCTTTTTATTTGCGCCTGGGTGGCATCCCGCACTTAAGGCTGTAGCGCCGATCCGGCGCACTTTGAAGGTGCGGACTATTTTTAACCTTTTAGGGCCCCTTGTCAATCCTATGCGCCCTACAGGGCAGGTAATCGGGGTGTTCGATCCTAGTCTGATATCAACTATTGCTCAAGCTTTGGGCGAGTTGGGGACTGAGTTAGCTGTAGTCGTTCACGGCAGAGAAAAATTGGACGAGGCGGGTTTGGGTGATGTGACTGATTTGGCGGTTTTGTCGGATGGCAAAGTGGAACTCACTACTTTAGACCCGGAAAAGGTAGGATTGACACCAAGTGCGATCGGCTCCTTAAAAGGCGGAAATGTTGAGGAAAACGCCGAGATTTTGCGGAACGTTTTACAAGGCAAAGGTACGCCCGCACAAATGGATGTTGTAGCTTTGAATGCGTCTTTGGCTTTTCAGGTGGGAGGCGCAATTCCTATGGGCTCTCACGCAGCAGGAGTTTCTATGGCTAAGGACATTTTATTGAGCGGTGAATCTTGGTTGAAGTTGCAGCAGTTAATTGAGTTTTTGAAATGAAGTCAGTTGTCAGTTGGGAGTTGGGATTTGGGAGTTGGCAGTTGACAGTTGTTATATCATGTTCTGTCGATTGACCGTGATTCCTGTATGGGCGGGTTCACCAGCAATAGTCGCCAAAAACCGACAATCTCAAAAACCCGCTTCGACTATGTATGATGCGCGATCGATCGGACATGATATTAGTTGTTAGTTGACCCGAAAGCAGTTGGTAGTTGTTAGGAAAGCAGTTGCTATAAATAACCAGTAATCAATAACAAATAACAACTAACAAATAACAACTAAGGAATGAGAATTAAATAACTTTCACTCTTGAAAGTGGGATGGGCGTCCCGCCCGTCATGAGTGGACGGGCGGGACGCCCATCCCACAATAACAATTAAAATTGTAAGTTATTTAATTCGCGATCCTAACTGCTGACTTCTGTTTAAGACCGCGATCGAAATTCAATGACATCTTGCTTAATAGTCACATCTTTATTACCAAAAAAGTCGTGACCCAACAGTCCGATATCTAGGGATGGCGAGATGGCAACAACTACATTGTTAACCGCTAGACCACCTGCTTCCATAGAACTCAGGCGACCGAGGGGAAAAGTAGCCACTCCGTTGGGAGTTTGTGCTTGCACTGTTCCCTGGAGAACAACGCCCAAGGCTTTAGCCATTGCTGGTGTAATTACTGTGCCACTAGCTCCAGAATCTACCATCATCTCGAACTTTTGTTTGCCGTTAAACGTGACTTCTATGACCGGGATATTAGCTGCTCGGCGTTTGATTTTTGCCTGAAACACTCCCGACTTTGCCGCCGCCGAAGTGGTGGGCGTCAATGCTTCGGGGAGAAAACCGCAGACTGATTGGCTGAGGTTGAGGGTTCGCCCTGACGAGCTCCGCATGAAGCATCCCTCACTTTCTTGAGCCACGGCTGGCGAGGAGTTGGCAACACTTCCTAGTAAAATTGAACTGCTTAGAGAAATAACCCCTGCTAAAACCAGTAAAGGTGGGCGCAGGTTTTGAGGGATCGGTAGAGGCTTTTTTGAGTTTGAGAGTAAAGGCAAGGGAGATTTGCTGGCCATAGTTTGATTAAACGCTTTAGCTCGATCGTAACAGCGACAACTGCCTTTTGGTATAGATATAGAATTTCCGCCCGCCTCCTAAGCTGCTGGCAGATAAATTGCTGGCGCAGGGGGAGATGAAGAATTTGCACTTAGGATCGCGAATTAAATAACTTACAATTTTAATTGTTAAGCTGTTGTGCATTTAAATAGAATGTCAAAAAACAATCTAATTCTTGTGGGGTGGGCCGTCTAGCCCGCCCTGAATATGCAATTTAAATGCGTGACAGCTTATTGTGGGATGGGCGTCCCGCCCGTCCACTCATGACGGGCGGGACGCCCATCCCACTTTCAAGAGTGGAAGTTATTTAATTCTCATTCCTTATAGCCCTTGATAAGCGGGCATAGGGCATAGGCCTCCGTGGGCATAGGGCATAGGCCTCCGTGGGCATAGGGCATACCTCACCAAGATTGAGAACTGCTGTATGGCTGCTTGTTGATTATCTCCGGCATAAGTGCCTTGGTTTTGCGAACCCTGGCACAAATTAAAATAATATCTGTACATTGCCGACTAGCATCAAATCCCTGGCAGTGGTAAGAATTAAACCAAACGAAAGTAATTAAGGATGCCATGTCACTTTCAACTGCACAACCCGCTCTCCTAGTCCTGGCTGACGGTACTGCTTACCGCGGCTGGTCGTTTGGCGCTGACGCCACCGTCGTTGGCGAGGTAGTATTTAATACTGGAATGACGGGCTACCAAGAAGTATTGACCGATCCCAGCTATTGCGGTCAAATTGTCACTTTTACTTATCCAGAATTGGGCAATACCGGGGTAAATCTTGAAGACGAAGAATCCTCGCGCCCGCAAATTCGGGGTGCGATCGCCCGGAACGTATGCAGCCGCCCCAGCAACTGGCGCTGCTCACAATCTCTGCAAGACTATCTGAAACAGTACGATATCCCCGGAATTTACGGGATCGACACCCGCGCCCTCACTCGCAAAATTCGCACGGTGGGAGCGATCAACGGTGGCATTTCGACCACGATTCTCGACCAGGCAGAGCTTTTGGAACTCGTGCAAGATGCCCCCAGCATGGACGGGCTGAATCTGGTCCAGGAAGTCACCACCCGCAAGGTTTACGAGTGGTCTGAAGCCACGGACTCGGTTTGGGAGTTCAGTCCTACAGTCAAACCTGAAGAAGGCAAAATGTGGACGGTGGTAGCGCTAGACTTTGGGATCAAGCGCAACATCCTGCGGCGTCTGGCGAGTTACGGGTGTCGGGTCATCGTTGTCCCCGCTGACACGTCGCCGGAGGAAATCCTCAAATACAACCCGGACGGCATTTTTCTGTCCAACGGCCCCGGAGATCCGGCGGCGGTAACGGAAGGGATCGCGACTGCGAAAGCTTTGTTAAAGTCGGACAAACCCGTATTCGGCATCTGCATGGGACACCAAATTTTGGGACTTTCCTTGGGTGCAGAAACTTTTAAACTTAAGTTCGGCCATCGGGGATTGAATCATCCAGCGGGTTTAACTCAGCAAGTAGAAATTACTAGCCAAAATCATGGTTTTGCGATCGACCCCGATTCCCTAGCCCCCGAAGTAGAGATTACTCATCTCAATTTGAACGATCGCACCGTAGCCGGATTGAAGCATAAAACTCTGCCGCTGTTTTCAGTGCAATACCACCCCGAAGCCAGTCCGGGCCCGCACGACGCCGACTATTTATTCGATCGATTCGTGCAGTCAATGCGAGACAATCAGAAAGTAGCCAGCAGTAAGTAGTCAGCAGTCAGCAGTCAGCAGTCATTAGTCAGTAGTCATCAGAGGCTGTTTGTGTCGATCGCTTCTGACTAATGACTCATGACTAATGACTCATGACTAAAAAACTGTAGACAAAAGACCAAAAAACTCCTATAATGAAGCCTCGACTTTAAGCCATATCTAGCTAGGAGGGTGTCATTCCTGAGTCATTGACCCTGACCGTTAGCCTCAGAGGCACTCGCGAAGTCAAGAATAACTATCAGTTATTTCGCTTGACGGGCCTGCTGGACGCTTTTTCTGAGGCAACTTTTCGGAAGGTAATAAGCAAATGTATTGACGAGGGCCCAAAACACGTAATTTTGGACTTGTCTCAGATAGATTTTGTGGATAGTTCAGGCTTGGGCGCACTTGTGCAACTTGTCAAAAAAGCCCAAACCTTGGAAGGGACATTGCAAATTGTCTCAAATCCCCGCGTAACTCAGACTGTTAAACTGGTTCGCTTAGAGAAATTTCTGTCTTTGCAGCCTTCGGTTGATGAGGCGGTAAAAAACGTCAAGGATGCTTGACGCCAAAGTGAATTAAATTAGCTATCCGGTTCTCAACGCTGGATAGCAAATTTTTATTTTGGGGCTGGTAAAACAATACCGATTTTCCCAGAAGCTGCGACACGCACCAGCCGCTATTTCCCCGATGCTTAGAGTTTCGGTGGAGGGGCAGTAAAATATGTGTGGCAAACACGCGGAAAAATGGTACAAAAATTAGAGCATCCCGATTTGGTAAAAAGCCTTTTTTAGGAGTGCGATCGTCGCGCCAAGCTTTGCCTATATATCTCGCTTCGTGCTCTGAGAGCGAACAGTCCTGTAAAAGCTATAATTGCGGAAGTGACGAAAGACGAAATAAGTAAGTAACTAGAAAAACCAAGCTGTGCGGAAGTTTTATTTAAAAAAGTATGTCGCCGATCGCAGATGACGGACTCAAA
Organism: Microcoleus sp. AT8-B5; assembly: GCF_036705565.1. Lineage (NCBI taxonomy): Bacteria > Bacillati > Cyanobacteriota > Cyanophyceae > Oscillatoriales > Microcoleaceae > Microcoleus > Microcoleus sp. AT8-B5. The sequence continues at coordinate 54,476 of NZ_JAUBUY010000023.1, read as the reverse complement.
CTGAGTCTGACGGATATCAGTTTAAATCGAGTGCATCCTGCGAGGGCTACACCAGCAGAAATAGAAAGAATTTCGCCCGCAGCCTGGGCATATTTGGGAGATGCAGTGTACGAACTCTACATTCGGAGTTCGTACTTAGTCCCGCCCAGAAGATTGCAAGCTTATCACGAATTGGTGGTGGGGCAAGTACGAGCCGAAACTCAAGCGCGTCACTTGCGATCGCTCTCTCCTTACTTGAACAGTACAGAATTAGCAATTGTCAAGCGCGGCCGCAATGCTGCAGCGGGCCGTTCTAAGCGAGCAGATCCAGAGATATACCAACAAGCCAGCAGCTTAGAAACTTTGATCGGATATTTGTACCTCACCGATCCCGAAAGATTGACCGAGATTCTGGCACTTTTAGAACTTGAGACTTAAAGGATTTAGCAGTTAAGAGTTGGGAATGGGGAGGGAGTAATTAACCATCCTGGCACGGCTAACATAAAACCGCAAAAATCTCGATCGGCAAAACAAGATTTATCAAAGAAATGGGTTTAAAACCCCGTCGTTCTAGGACGGCTTTAATTCCTTCTGAATTTTCCCGATCGTGTTAAAATAGTATGGCATACTAAAGTAGTAAAACAGCTAAAAATAATGAAAGCAAGGTTCCAATACAGATTCTATCCAACCGATAGACAACGCCAGAGTTTGGCTCAGTTGTTTGGTTGTGTAAGAGTTGTTTGGAACGATGCTTTGGCTGTTAGCAGATGTGGCAAATATCCTGGGTACAACACTCTATCCAAGTCTCTAACTATATCTAAAAAGACAGAAGAAAGGGCATGGTTGAACGATGTTTCGTCCGTGCCGCTGCAACAATCCCTCAAACAGTTAGAGGTTGCTTACAAAAACTATTTTGATTTCCTAAAAGGGAAGAGAAAAGGCAAGAAAGTGGGTCAACCCAAATTCAAAAAAAAGACTAACAGTCAGTCTGCAACTTTTGCTAAAACAGGTTTCTCTATCAAAGGTGAGTCCGTGGATCTGGCAAAAATTGGAAATGTTAGCCCTATTTGGTCTAGGGAGTTACCATCAGAGCCTAGCTCTGTAACTGTACTAAAGGACTGTGCTAATCGCTATTTCTTGAGCTTTGTAGTAGAAGTTAAGCCCGTTCAAATTGATGCTAAAAACCCAAGTGTCGGAATTGATTTAGGGATTAAAACTTTTGCTGTGATGAGTAATGGGGAGAAAGCTAAAAGTCCAGACTATAAAGTGTTAGATCGAAAAATTCGTAAACTCCAAAAAAAGCTAGCTCGGCAATCTAAAGACTCGAAACGCAGAAATAGAACTCGGATTCAGATAGCCAAACTGCACAATCAAATTGCAGACACCCGTAAAGATTTCTTGCACAAGCTGTCAACCAAAATTGTTAGTGAAAACCAAACTATCGTTTTAGAAGACTTGAATGTGTCTGGAATGGTCAAAAACCGCAAACTTGCTAGAGCTATTAGTCTTCAGGGATGGAGAGAATTCCGAACTTGGTGCGAGGCAAAGTCTGAGAAATTTGGTCGAGACTTTAGAGTAATTAGTCGCTGGGAGCCTACCAGTCAAATTTGCTCGGATTGCGGCTTTAAGTGGGGAAGACTGGATTTAAAAATCAGATCGGTTCAGTGTTTGAATTGTGGCACTGAACACGAACGCGATGAGAACGCTGCAAAAAATATAAACAAAGTCGGGATAGGGCATTGCCACGACTCTAAACGGACACAGAGACAGAGTAAGACGACTTCGGTTGCGTCAGTCAGTGAAGTGTCAAGAATCACCGCACTTTTAGGGCGGTGAGTATGTCAATAACTAGCTATTTGAACAGAGCAAAATCCTTGCTCCCTCGCTAGACTATCTCAAATCTCAAAGCCCAAAGATTGCTCCCTCAATCAAGAATCTCACATCTACAATCTACAATCGACTAGCCTTCAGCCAAAACCTTTTGACCACAAGAAACCAATGAGAAAATTTACCAAACCCAACTTTTCGCGATCGAATTCCGACAGCAAGCCATTCAAAAGCGAAGGCCGCCGTCAGGACTCACAACCATCCTCTCCCCGCTTTGAACGCAAGCCCCGTCCCGATACTCGCGGAGTAGACGCGCCTCAAAAGCGATCGACCTTCGCCCCACAATCGCGAGAAATGCCCGTGAGAGCAATTTTCAAACGGAGAGTCGATGCCGACAGCCAACCGGAAATTCGCAGAAATAATCATTTCAAAGACAGAGACAGCAGCCCGCAGGAATCCAGGGGCAATTATTACCAAGACAGAGACAGAGATAGCAGCCCGCAGCCGGCCCGCAACAATTTCCGAGACAGAGACAGAGATAGCAGCCCCCAGCCGGCCCGCAACAATTTCCGAGACAGAGACAGAGACAGCAGCCCCCAGCCGGCCCGCAACAATTTCCGAGACAGAAACAGAGACAGCAGCCCGCAGGAATCCAGGGGAAATTATTACAAAGACAGAGACAAAGACAATAGCCCGCAGGAATTCCGGGGCAACCATTTCAGAGACAGAGACAAAGACAGAGACACTCGCCCTGTTGACACTGCCTCCAATACAGTCGTGCAACCAGACGCAGACACAGACGACATGATTTACGGCCGCCATGCGGTACAAGCAGCTTTAGAAACAAACCAAGTCCTCAACCGGATCTGGGTTGTTCCCCACCTGCGCTACGATCCCCGCTTTCATAGCTTGCTAACCGAAGCCAAAGCCAACGGCAGCATCATTGACGAAGTTGACGATTTGCGCCTCGACTACATCACGCGCAAAGCAAACCACCAAGGCGTAGCGGCTCAAGTATCAGCCTACGAATACCTGGATTTGAGCGAACTGATCGCAAAGGCTAAGTCGGCTTGCGAAGATCCAGTAATTGTGGTAGCAGAAGGACTCAACGACCCGCACAATCTAGGGGCGATTATTCGCACCGCAGAAGCATTGGGATCTCAGGGCATGGTGATTCCGCAGCGGCGGGCGGTTGGGATTACCTCAGCAGTGAGAAAAGTGGCAGCAGGGGCATTGGAAAGCCTGCCCGTGGCGAGGGTTGTCAATCTTAACCGGGCGCTGGAAGAACTCAAAGAGGCTGGATTCTGGATTTATGGCACTGCAGCAGGCGTCAGTCAATCTATAGAGACAGTCAAGTTCTCCGGGCCGACTGTTTTAGTGGTGGGTGGTGAGGCTGACGGTTTGAGCCTTTTGATACAGCGCGGATGTGACGGATTAGTTTCAATTCCTTTAAGGGGCCAGACTCCTAGCCTGAATGTCTCGGTAGCAACAGGGATGGCTTTATACGAAATTTACCGTCAGCGCGGGCCCAAAAAGTTTCACGTACACGGATCGTAAAGGTGGTTGAAAAAAAGAGCACAACAGAGTAGTTTATTGTCAATGCCGCCCAGCATGGAGTGGCACGACACCCGGAACAAGTAAGGATAGTCGATCGACTGTCGTTACTTGTTCCGGCGAAAGTAGAAGAAGCCTAGCCCCTAGGTTCAAACAGGAATTCGACACAAATCTATTTAGATATATTTAAATAGGTTTGGAGCGGTTCTTGGCAGCAGTCAGCCACGTGTAAATAACAAAAGCCTAGGCGTGTTCGCAGCACCCTGAAAACACCGTCAAATACATTAGAAGAAAAGCAGATGAAAGAATTCTTGATTAGCTTGCTCAACTTTTTCGGATTGGCTTGGTGGGTTGAAGTTAAAACTTCAGCGCCGCGGTGCATTTACTATTTTGGCCCGTTCTTAACCCAAGCAGAGGCGGCAACTGCAAAAGCAGGATATGTAGAAGACATAGAAAATGAAGGGGCAGAAGGTGTTAGTGTTTCGATTCACCGCTGCAAACCAATTACTTTGACGGTTGCAGAAGATTTGGGAAAGCTTGGTGATGGAGGGCTGTGGCCGGTTTTGAGCGGTCAGTAGAAGCAGGGGGAATTTTGAGTTTTGAGAGGCCTACGCTTCCCTCGCAACGCTGTGCGGTTTTGAGTTGTCAGTTGTAACTTCAAAACAGTTGAGTGTTGGGTGATTAATTGCTTGTGACAAACTCCAAATTTAAGACTAGCAATTGCCCACTGCTTCGGGGTGACTCTCTATCCAACGATCGATGTCTGCGAGTACCCGATCGGGAATTTCCCAAGGGAACAAGTGGGCTGTATTGGGATAACACTGCCACTGACAATCATGGAGGTGGCGGGCGGTTTCTAAACTGGATGCTGAGGTGATGTGCCGATCGCCCTCTCCGGCCAACACCAAGCACGGACAATGAATGTCGCCCAGGTGCAGCAGTCGATCGTATCCAGCCCTCAGAGCGGTATTTAACGCCTTGGTGGCCGTGTTGGAAGTCTTGAGGTAGGCGGGGGTACCTGCCTGTGCTAAGTAGCGGTAAGGGGTGGCTTTATGCTGCTGTATCAAGTAGCGAAAGAGCGATCGCCTCGCAAAAGTATCAATATTCCACTGCCAACCCGGTATCACCCAATTGATAATTCCGGCTAAACCAGTGTAAAGGTTATCTTGCCAAGAGATGGGAGGGTGACTTCCTCGCGGTTTTGCTGCGGATGCGAGTACAATTAAACCGGTGACTCGCTGGGGATATTTCATGGCTAATTCCAGGGCTAAAATCCCTCCCAAAGACCATCCGATTACCAAACACCGATCGACTCCTAATCTGTCTAATAGTGCTTCTAAATCGACCAGATGATCGGTCATTTCAAAGAAAGTTGAGGTGCGGCTGTTGCCGTATCCGCGCAAGTCTGGGGCGATCGTCTGGAACCGCTTTGATAGGTGTTCTGTGAATACCGACATACAATCGCCGGAACCTGGATGGCCGTGCAAGCAGAGAATAGGAAATCCTTTGCCTTTGACGGAAACACTGAGTTGTTGATGCGGCATTTTTTAACTGTTTGGGCGGTGCGTTGTCCCCGCTATAAATTGTATATTCCAGCGGTCAAAAGCTGGGGTTTCGGACCATGTAATCGGCAATTTTAGAAATAGACTGGCGCATTTGTAGCTCGCCGCTGCGGCTGTCAATCACAGTAATCACATAGGCCTCGTCGTCAATGCTCATCGCTAAAGTTGTGCCGAGCACCTTGGAATTTTGACCGGTTTTTTCGCCCAACCACTGAGCTTTAGTTCCTTGCAAGGCGGCAAATCCCAGAGCGTGATCGTACTGGCGGTTGAGAGTTTCTATTAATAGTTTAGCACCGGGTGTTTCGCCGTTGTAAATTTGCACCATCATTTCGGTGAGTTCGTTAGCAGTCAGGCGGTTGCGACCAGAACCGGGGTTGGAGGGCATAATTCTTTCCCCCATTAATTTGAAGTTGACGCGGGTGACTTCGTAGCCGCTATTATCTAAATATTGATTGATGTAATCCGAACCTAAATAATCGATTAGTTGATTGGTGGCGATATTGCTGCTGCGATAGATCATTTCTTCTAACAGTAGCTGTAGCGGATAATTGCGATTAGACCTAATCTTTGCCGATGCGTCTTCGGTGAAATTACCGCGAGTGACTAATACTTCCTGGTTCAGACTAATTTTTTCTTTTTCGACTTTTTGCATCAGGGCGACAGCAATCGGCAATTTAATTAAGCTGGCTGGACTGACAGGAGGTACATCGCCCCGCAGGTGTACGCACTCTCTAGAAAGGTTGCAAATACCGATCGAAGCTTGAGCCGACAAACCGCTTTCCCGGGCAAGTGCACCCAAAACATCAGATTTTGCTTGCTGCACTTGAGAGGTTGCTGCTGTTAAATTTCCCCGGTATTCTTGAGTTTTTGAGGCAGTGACGGAAGCTAAAAATGAATTTTGAGGAACTTCCTGCAAGTTGTTGAGGGCTTGATGCCAGAAAAATTGAGTTTGCTGCGAAGATGCGATCGACTTATTGGGCTGCTGTTTAGTTTCTACGGCTCTGTTGGCTAAACGGACTGCTTGCTGTAAGTTGTCGTTAGCCCTCTTTTCTACTAATATTTGAGCTTCCACCGCTTGCAACTGCTGTAGCAGTTGTTCTTGAGGATTGGCGGCTGCGAAGGGAACTAAGCCGGAGAGGATGCTTGGTTCTGGGGAGGGAGATGAGGGTTGTTCTAATTCGGCAATTAGCCCATCGCGAATTTTGTAGAGTTCGTCTAGGGAACGGGGGTTAGATGATTGAGAGAATGAACTTGCGATGGTTAACATCTGAACCAGTCCAATGCCGGCTACTACTGCCGCCATCTTGTTGGCGATCGACAAAAAACGCCTGATATCTGGCATATTTAACATCCTCAACACAACCAAATTCTATATAAGCAGCTATTGTTACATCAGTCAAACGATTTTAGATTTTAGATTTTAGATTTTAGATTTTTTCTTCAATCTAAAATCTAAAATCTAAAATAGTTCGATCGCGCCAATGTGGCAAAATAACCAAAATAAAGGGAGCGATCGCACGAAGGCAATCAACCCCCTCTAAATATTGCGAACTATCTACTTTCTGCGCCGCCGTCGCCAGTCAGCACCCAACCGCTTGAGGTAATCCCAGCCGCGTTGGGGCCAGACATGATCGCTACCAATCTTTTCGGCAATCCAGCGAGCGACTTTGGGGCCTGTCCAGTCTCCGCCGTCGGGGGCAGGGCCTAGCAGGGCTTGTCGCAGTTCTTCTTGCTGTTCAGGATTCAGCAAGGATTTTGCAGGAGGGGGCTGGCGGTCTCCGCTGCGGTTTCTCACAGAGTTAGGCCCTTCTCGGTTGTAGCGCTGGACAATTTCTTTGGCGTAGTCGTAGTTGAGGCCTACGACTTGGGCTGCTTGTTTGATAGTCCAATTTCGGGACACTAACAGCAGCAAGTGCCAGCGGCGCGACTCTGTGGTGTTTTGTGCCTGCCGGTAGCGAATTTTGAGTTCCTCTGCCGTCAGGTGGGATTCTAAGTGAGCTTTAGGTGGCATTCCTCCAACGGGGCATCGGGAACTTCTTACCATATATCTTTGGTTTTGGGGATAATTCCGGATGAAATTATTTTCCTGGGGATCGTGGCGGCAAATACCTAGCGTTTTTTAGCGCAGATGCACGCAGCTAGTCGCATTTGAGGAAGGACCAAGAATTTCAAACGTGGTACCCGCCACGTGATTTATCCGTGGAATCAATCCAAAATCTAAAATCGAAAATCACTTATTGCCCCCGCATTTATCCGTGGGGTCGCCTCTAAAATCTAAAATCGAAAATCTAAAATCGATTGACTGCTGTTTTTTTTGCAGGTGCGCGCAACAAAAGACCTCGGTGTGGCGGTGAGCGTTTCGAGCTTTTTTGTGAACCCCTGATTTCTGACAGGCTTTTTGAGCTCTAGTACAATGGGCGTGGATCGGAAAAGGTCGATTACTATTTTCTTCGATCGCGCCGCAGCCATTAATTCACTCGGCTGACTGATAACTTTCAGTGATTGTTGACTAAAAAACTGCTCTTCCTAATCTGACCATAATTATTAGGGTATCGACAGCCATACTCTAATATTTTATTAGCATCCTTTTCTATTTTTCCTTCATGTTTTTCGGAATATTCAGGACGTGATTAATTTCACAAGAAATCCGAGGCAGATGCTGCTAACTATGCTATTAAAAATAAATCAGATATAACAAGCGTGGGATTTTTTATATAACAAAAATTTTAGTAAAGTCTGAATATTCCAGCAATAAAGCAGTCATTATCTGGGATTATTTGATTTTTTAGGGCATCTTTTTTCCCATAAATCCTGGGTTGCATCGAGGACAAACTGGGCTGTAATATTTTAGAATTTAGATTACAGAATTTGGAATGACTGATTTCCTAATGATTGCGATCTTGCATAGACAGTCTTGGAGACCGAACCTAATTATGTAGGGGTCGCATTGCACACCTTACCCCTTACTCATATAAATCTGGCGTCAAACCACTTTTTGCATCAGTGCTGATACAGTTGCATTCTTGGTTTGTTAAAAAATTAGGTAAAAAACTCGATCGCTATTTGGTGGCCCGTGGGATTTGGGTAATTTAATCTATTGTATATAAAATGACCGATCGCCCGTTAGCGGAGCCCTCTTCGAGGCTCAAACTTTCGCCACAAAAATAGCCGACTTTGCCTTCGGGCTGTAAGCAGGTACAATTGCCAGTTATATTAACTGTATTGTCTCAAAGTAGAAATGATAAAGGTACGAGCATGGCATCCATCCGCGAGTTGCACCGACAACTGGTCAATAAAGAACGCTCTGCTGTGGAAATTACTCAAGAAGCATTAGACCGAATTACCCAGCTAGAGCCGAAGTTGAAAAGCTTTCTGTGCGTGACAGCAGACAGCGCACTGGCGCAGGCCCATAAAGTGGATGCCCAAATCGCAGCCGGAGAGCAAATTGGCCTGTTGGCCGGCATCCCGATCGCCGTTAAAGATAATATGTGCACCGAGGGCGTTCCCACAACCTGCGCCTCTCGGATTTTGGAGAATTTTGTTCCTCCCTACGATGCCACCGTCGTCTCGAAACTCCAAGCAGCCGGTGCGGTGATTGTGGGTAAGGCGAATATGGACGAGTTTGCAATGGGGAGCTCGACAGAAACTTCTGCTTATCAAGTTACCGCGAATCCTTGGGACTTGGAGCGCGTGCCCGGAGGGTCTTCTGGCGGTTCTGCCGCAGCGGTAGCCGCTGGAGAATGCGTCGTGAGTTTGGGTTCGGATACTGGGGGATCAATCCGCCAACCTGCTGCTTTTTGCGGGTTGGTGGGGCTGAAACCGACTTATGGGTTGGTTTCTCGCTACGGTTTGGTGGCCTATGCTTCTTCTCTCGATCAAATCGGGCCCTTTGGCCGGACTGTTGAGGATTCGGCGATTTTGTTGGGGGCGATCGCCGGTTACGATCCGAAAGATTCCACGAGTCTTAATGTCCCAATTCCTGACTACGCTCAAGCTTTAAGACCCAGTTTGCGACCGAAGGGTCAGATTAGAATTGGTGTAATTAAAGAAACTTTTGGTGTAGGGCTGGACTCCGGGGTTAAAGACGCTGTTACTAAGGCGATCGAGCAATTTCAACAATTGGGCGCCGAAATTCAAGTCATTTCTTGTCCCCGGTTCCGCTACGGTTTGCCCACTTACTACATTATTGCTCCCTCGGAAGCTTCGGCAAATTTGGCGCGATATGATGGAGTTAAGTACGGTTTCCGGTCTCCAGACTCCGATAATCTTTTGGATATGTATGCCAAAACCCGCTCTCAAGGGTTCGGTGCGGAAGTTAAACGCCGGATTGCGATCGGCACTTACGTATTGTCGGCTGGATATTACGATGCCTATTATCTAAAAGCTCAAAAAGTTCGGACTTTGATTAAAGAAGACTTTGAAAAAGCTTTTTCTCAAGTTGATGTTTTAGTCTGTCCCACTGCTCCTACTACCGCATTTAAGGCAGGCGAAAAATTCAATGACCCCCTGAGTATGTATTTGTCAGATTTGATGACTATTCCGGTGAATCTTGCTGGTTTGCCAGCTTTGAGTTTGCCCTGCGGATTTGATGATAAAGGACTGCCGGTGGGTATACAACTGATTGGTAATGTTTTGCAAGAATCTCGGTTGTTTCAGGTGGCTCACGCTTACGAACAGTCTACGAATTGGCACTTGCACCACCCCGAATTGCATTAATTTCTGAAAATCGGCGGAATACGGTGGCGGAAGTTAGTAATCGATCTTGGCTAATTGTCTGAATTAATAATTTGCCATTAGCTTTTGAGCGATCTCTAATTTCCCGCGTGCTCTATCTATGAACAATTTCCTAGTATTCCTTTTGTCTAAATCGCTAATAGCTTTTGGGATAGTTTTGGCCGTTGCTTATTCTGCTGCTTGTGTATTCCTCTTTGTAGCGCAAGGTAAGTTTATCTTTTTTCCTGCGCGGGCGATCGAAACTACGCCAGATGATTTTCAGTTGCAATATCAAGATGTTTGGTTGCCAATTCCAACTAAAACAGGCGCGGTGGACAGCGTTCACGGGTGGTGGATTCCTGCATCGGAAAATCCCCCCAGCCCCCCCGAAGCTAGGGGTGGAGCAAGAAAGGGGCAGGCTGTTCCCTCTGTTAACACCGGAGACTCGGATACCCCCCCCAGCCCCCCCTTGCCAAGGGGGGGAGCAAGAAAGGGGGAGGCTGTTCCCTCTGTTAACACCGGAGACTCGGATACCCCCCCCAGCCCCCCCTTGCCAAGGGGGGGAGCTAGAGGAGTCGGAACGTCCCCGCAAAGTGAGAGACCGGCAGTCGCTCCGGTTCCCCCCCTTAACAAGGGGGGGTTAGGGGGGGTAGTTTTGTACCTGCACGGCAATGCTTCAAATGTGGGATCAAATGTCGAACACGCTTATCGATTTCATGGGTTAGGTTTGTCGGTATTTGTGATGGATTATCGTGGTTATGGCAAAAGCCAGGGCGATTTTCCGAGTGAATCTCAGGTTTATGAGGATGCTCAGCTTGCTTGGGATTATTTGGTGAAACAGCGGGGGATTAACCCGAATCAAATTTATCTCTACGGTCATTCTTTGGGAGGGGCGATCGCGATCGATCTAGCCTTGCGTCACCCGGAGGCGGCAGGGGTAATTGTAGAAGGCTCTTTTACTTCGACGCGGGCGATGGTGAATTTCCAAAAAGGGCTGTTTTGGATGTTTCCGATCGATGTTTTGCTGACACAGCGGTTTGATTCTCTTTCAAAAGTCGATCGCCTGCAAATGCCTGTGCTGTTTATTCACGGGACTGCTGACAATGTAGTTCCAGTGGAAATGACCAAAAAACTGTTTGATGCAGCACCTGAACCCAAACAGTTGTACATAGTTCCTGATGGAGGTCACACTAATGTGGCAGATATCGGGGGCGCAGAATATCTGCAAATACTGAGCCAATTTTTAGGTTGTTCACAGTAGATCAAAGCTCTTGGCGGTAACAGGTTAAGTTTGATATCTGTACCGCCTACTCGCACTTCTAACTGTACATATTAAACAGAGCAGTTATCGCGATGATACTACTTAGTAGAACCTTAATACATTAAGCCACCAGTCATTTAAGGCATAGCAGTAATTACAGTAATTGTTCGCGCTTATAGCTTCTTCTTTCTTAACCTCGCAGCCTCGCCAAGATGTTTTTTGGTTTGGCATCCTGGCACCGCAAAGATTGGCATCTGTGAGATTAGCTTTGTTCAATCTCGCATCCCTCAAGTCGGCATTTCTCAGGTCTGCACCGCTGAGATTTGCACCGCTTAAATCGGCTTCTTTGAGGTCTGCACCCCTGAGATTTGCACCGCTTAAATCGGCATTTCTTAGGTCAGTTCTAGTTAGTTTAGCGGCGCTCAAATTACTGCATTTTAAGTTAGCCAACTGGAGGGATGCGTCTGGCAGAAAACTCTCGCTGAGGTTGGCATTTTCTAAGTTGGCTCCCCTGATGTCGGCCCTGCTCATGTCGGCTTTGCTGAGGTCGGCGTCGGCCAAAAAGGCGTTTCTCATGTTGGCGTTGTTTAAATTAGCTTCCATTAAGTCAGCCGCAGTCAAGTCGGCATCAACTAAGTCAGCCCTGCTGAGAGTGGCGCGGCTCAAGGAAGCGCCAAACAAATCTGCACGGCTCAAGGAAGCGCCAAATAAGTCGCATCCGGGACATCCTCTGGTTTCTAGCAGCCGCTTTACTAGGGACAGATTTTGAGCTTGTAAGGGAAGTGCGGCGCAAAATGGGAGTAGCATTATCGCTGCTGTCAGAATTTTCAGTTTGATTTTGGTCATAGTCTTGGTAAGTCCTGTAACTGCCTTTCAACACCGATTAGTCTGCTGGACTTACGCGCGGGAGACCAAAAACCCGGTTTCCTCGTTAATTCATCGCTGTCCAACCCAAGATTCTAAGCAGAAACTGGGTGGTTTGCGTAAGTCCTAGTCTAGTGGATGGACGCGGCTCGACGGTGTAAGGTTCGTAGGCGTAAGCCGGGGCGTAGCCATCGCGCTCTCCATCGCGGATATTACCTACGCCTTTGGGATGAAAGCCCGCACATCAAGGCTCCCTTGCAGCGAACGGCGATCGACCGGAGGCGCTAAATGCCAGGGATTCTATATCTGGCGACGGCAGCAGCAAGTGGCAGACTCCGACAACGGATAAGTATTGGTAATCGATGCAGTGGGATTTTGCTGCCGAGGGCGATCGTTCTCCCTACAGGCGATCGGTAAATAAGCCAATTGGCTTAGACTCTTAAGACATATTGCTGATGCGCTGCCTTCTATAAAAAAGATAGCATTTTTGTATGATCCCCGAAATAATACCGAGCCAGCAAGTATAAAAAAAATATACCAAATGTATCGGCGGGTGGGAAAATAGGGTACAGCTAATACTTTCAGACGAGGAAAATAGATGTCCAACAGCATAGATCAACTTGCAGAAGGTGGCAGGGGGATCAAACTCATGTGGCAGATTGCAGACGAGATCAGTTACACCCGGACTCTCGACGATCGAAACTGTTTGTGGCTGAGCAAAAGTTACGAAGTAGAAGGTTGCAATCGCTCCCAAAATATAAAAAAAGCTAGCGTTTTAGATGGGTTAATGAATTTATTAAACACCTGGGATTGGCAGACTGAAACAGAGCAGGAAGAAGAGCTGCATGAAACTTTTATTCAACATATTAGCCTGCAAGTCAACACAGATGTCAATGCTTTAACTCAAGTTTTGTTGTGGTTTGAACAGTTGAAAGATATATCGCTCCCCAATGAAGTTTGGTGGAAGATTCAGTTGGGGTTGGCTGAAGGTTTCACTAATGCAGTTCGCCACGCTCACAAAAATCTGCCAGTAGAAACTCCTGTGCAACTCGAAATTACGGTGTTTAATGGACGGTTGGAACTCAAAGTTTGGGATTGCGGGCCGTGTTTTGATTTTGATGCTAAGCTGAAGGAAATTATTGCAGCAGATAGAAATAACGGCTTGGATTTAGAGGTTTTGAACGAGGCTTACTTGATGCCTAGCAGACAGAAAACTTTGGAACCGTCTCTCTTTCTAATTGCTGGGTAGCTTTGGGGTGATGGACAATGGGAGCATCTCAATGAAAGCAGGCCTCCGCTAGAAATTGGAGTTTTGAGGCAGGAGTTTTGAGGCAGGAGGCAGGAGGGAAGAGGGAAGAGGAAGAAGGAAGGAGCCAGAAGAAGTGTTTTTACAAATATGAGATGCTTCCTGGACAATTAACAGACTGGCACGGTAAAAAATGTGTTAGTAGGCTAAAAACGGTGTTAGGGGGAAAATTTACGGGTTTTGTCTCCGCGTGGGTGAGGGGTTTTGAATACTGCCCACCTGCTGCGGCTTGGGTTAAGAGCTATGGTATTGGGTGATTCTATAGCGGTTCGATAGAAACGGGTGCATCTGTCGAATTAAATATTATAATTAAATATTAAAAACTCAACATTAAAGGTTAAAAATTATTCACACTAATTTTTGATATTTTAATTTATCATAGTATCTGGTCGCTCACCAATTACTAATGATTTCCAAAGAAACTTTATTTGTTCTGTCTCTATTTCCCTACTTGGGATTTCTCTGGTTTTTGACTCGATCGGGAAAAACACCCCGTTTAGCTCTGATGGGATTTTACGGGACTCTCGTTTTTGTAGCGGTGACGATTCCCGCCGCAATTTACGCAAAAGTTGCCTACAACGAGTCACTAGCAAATGTAGATTGGCTGCACGGTTCTGCGGAACTATTCTTGACACTTGCCAATATTTTATTAGTTTTAGGCTTTAGAGAAGCGGTGATTAAAGCCAAAGCATCCTCACAAGAATAAACTTGAGAGGGTAGTCGGGATTAATGCGAGACTTTCATTTGACTAGCGTCTGTTTAGGATCGCGAATTAAATAACTTACAATTTTAATTGTTATTGTGGGATGGGCGTCCCGCCCGTCCACTCATGACGGGCTATAAGAGCCCATCCCACTTTCAAGAGTGGAAGTTATTTAATTCTCATTCCTTAGTTGGGCGAGATAATTGACATACTGGTGAAGGCGATCGGTTTCAGTGTCAAGTAAACGACTAGCCCAAGAATGTACATTAAGTTGCGATCGCATTTCTCGAAATACCGCAGCATCCCCGCGATTTTCTAGAGGAAAAACCCAAGCATCAAATCCAGCCGACTTGAGCCGGCTAACAGTTCCCTCGCCATCTTGCACCCACAATTGAGGGCTAATGCGAAGGGGTTGACAGGAATATTCGCCGACAACCATTCCCCCCACAGAAACGCTAGCATCTTCTCCACGATTGGAAAGTTCTTGCAAAATAGCTTTGAGGGAATTGAGTTTTTTCCCGTCTTGTACTTGCTGCGGTGTCAGCTTGACAATCACCATTTCTAAAACTTCGACAGGTTTTGTCGATCGTACAACGTTGACTGGTTCCGCCGGCCAATGGTTATTTATTTCCGGTTGGGCCCTCTCGATTTCCTCTTCAACCTGTACTGTTTCCACCGGCTTTGCAGTGTCTACAATTATCTGAATTTCCTCTCCATCTTTCTCGATTTTTCCACTAATCAGTAAGATAGCATTCTCTACAATGTAAGGTTTCACTTGTTCGTAAGACTTGGGGAACACCACAGCTTTTATTTGAGCAGTCAAATCTTCTAATTGCAAAATTGCCATCGCATCGCCTTTTTTTGTCACTACCATTTTGATAGCGCTGAGCATGACAATAACTGATACTTTCCCCTTTTTATCTGCTAACTCTTCGAGAGTCACCACATCGGGGTCTGGGTTTACTTGCATGAGAAACTTTAGGGGATGTTCTGACACATAAAAGCCAAGCAGTTCTTTTTCTAAACGCAATTTTTCTTGGTTGTCATAATCTTTTATTAATTTAGATTTTGGCGCGGACTCATAGGTATTGACTGACTTGCCAAAGCTATTCCCACCTAACAAGTCAAAAAGATTACCTTGGCCGCTTTCTCGGTCTCTTTTGCGCTCTTGCGCCCATTTAATTACCCCTTCGAGGTCGTGTACTAATTGATTGCGGTTGTGTTCAATTTTATCAAAAGCACCGCATTGAATTAATGCTTCTAAAGCGCGGCGGTTGACAGAATGGAGATTTACGCGATCGCACAAATCAGCCAGCGATTTAAACTTACCCCCTTCCTGCCGCGCCGCCAAAATATTTTCAATTGCCGCTTCTCCCACATTTTTAACCGCCGAAATTCCAAACAAAATTTTATCTTTTGCAGAGCCAGTCATCTGTTTCGGCATCGGTGTAAAAGTAAGTTCCGAGCTATTAACATCGGGCGGCTCAACCTCAATACCCAGCTTGAGACAATTGGCAATATATTTCTGTACTTTATCCTGATCGCCCCTGTTAGCCGTCAGCAGTGCAGCCATGTATTCTAGAGGATAATTCGCCTTTAAATAGGCAGTTTGATAAGTGATATAGGCATAGGCCATTGAATGGGATTTATTAAAACAGTTAGATGCCACCAAACTATTTTCTAGGATAAAGTTATGTTCTCGTTCAACGCCTATGTCATAGACCTCTTGAGTTCCTAGTGATTTTCGACTAATAATTTTAACCATGTTTGTAACTCCTGAGAATAGCCTCTATTTTAGTTTTCTTTCGTTGCAATCCCAAGCTGGGATATTGATACACAAAATCATAGAATGCTTGTATATTTTTTCGACTAAAGATTCTCCAATAATAAACTTTTTTTAATTGATGCTCTTGTACAGAACCCATCCCTAGGTGCATTGCTAGTTCGCGGGCAAATTCAAAGGAACCAACAATGCAGACTAAACCGCCACTTCTACCTTTGTTTGCATAAGCACAACCGTCACCATCAAAATAGCCTAACACATAAGACCCTAAATATTTTAAGTTAGGGAAATAGGTAACTTCCGAAAAAGTTCTTCCTGTTATGATGCCGTAGCTCTGTAAAGAGCTTGCCAGCTTTTCAGAAGAAAAATTTATTCGGTAGTGAGGAGCATAATTTTGAGGCTGAATAACTCTAATTTCACCAGAGTATTGTAGCTCTATGCTGAGCATTTCTGTAAGTTCTTTGTCAATAGATTCAAAAGCTACATAATTAGTTTGAGTAACGCAGCCATCAGCAGCTATCAATCCTAATAAATAAGCTTTAGCTTGAGAGTCAATTACATCAAAATAGCTCTCATTTAAAGTATAGCGGTTTCGCCGCTTAGTATTAATGTTCGCTTCTTTTAAAACCCTTGAAACTGCTCTTTCGCTTACACCAAGGTAGTTAGGGATGTCTCGACACTCCATGCCCTGATTAAAAGCAGAAATGATTTTTTCCTTGTGTTCCGATTTTAGCTGCCTATAGTCGAGATACATTTTATATATCTGAGCTAGAGTTTATTTGTTTTAAGTCTAATCCTTGTTCAAAGATTTCGTCAATGGGCAGCATTTGACCGCCAACAGTCATAAACTTGTGATCTTTTGTGGCGCGAATTATCGAGCCATCTTCCAGACAATACTCAAAGACCTCCTGCTGCCCCCGGCGATGCCACTGTGAAATTGACTGTGTATAAATATAACCGTTGCTATCAACACTATAAACAGTACATTCAATTTTTTCCTCAACGATTTTGCCAATAGCCATGGGCCCATATTCCACCGTCAATATCTTCGTGTCATAGCTCAAACAATATTCCGCGAATTGTAGCATCTGGGCGAACAACTTTTCAGCAATTCTTTGACTTACTCCATTCTTAGTTGCCCCATCGATAAATGTTTCTTTTTGCTTCTGCATTTCATCAGCTTTCTTCTTACCCATTGCGCGCCGCAGCAAGTCAGCTTGACCCAAAGAATAGCCCGCCAAATCTTGAGCCATCCGCATAATTTGCTCTTGAAAGCAAAGCGTTCCGTAAGTCTCTTTTAAAATCGGTTCTAATAGCGGATGATCGTACTCAACGGTTTTACCGTGCTTGCAGTCAATAAACTGAGGAATCAAACCTGCATCCAGCGGCCCAGGTCGGTAAAGTGCCAAAATAGAAGAAATATCATCAAGACAGGAAGGTTTGAGTTTTTTCACTACATCCAGCATTCCAGAGGATTCTAACTGAAAAATACCTTCTAAATCTCCTCTTTCTAAAAGTCTATAGGTTTTATCTACATCATCTGGTAACTTTTTGATTCTGCCAAAAGTCTCTTGAGCTCTGCGCTCAATATCAGAAGGTAGCATTTCTGGATCGACAATTAGATTTTGGGTTTGTTTAATATAATCAACAGTTTTCTGGAGCGTTGTTAAATTTTTTAAGCCCAAAAAGTCCATTTTCAGCAGCCCCAAAAATTCCAAATCTTCCATGAAATATTGGGTAATCACAGCACCCTCATTATTTTTTTGCAGCGGTACAAGTTCATCCAATGGCTCTGAAGAAATTACCACACCTGCTGCGTGAACGCCATAGGTTTTGTTGGTTCCTTCAATGCGAATTGCCATGTCAATCCACTGACGGACTGGGACTTCAGTACCAGTTTCTGCATTTATGCAAATTGTATTTTCATAGTTGTCTTTAAATTCCTGTGCAGGTGTGTCATTGGAAATCATCACTTTAAGTTTTTCCGGTTTTCCCCTGGACACGGGAATTAATTTAGCCATTTCGTCGGCTTTTTTGTAAGGAATACCTAACACTCTGGCAACATCTTTCAAGACAGCTTTTGATGTCATTCTGTTGAAAGTAATAATTTGCGCTACGCGCTCGCTACCATATTTTTCCGTAACGTATTTAATCATGTCGTCCCGCCTTTCTATGCAGAAATCGCTATCAATGTCTGGCATAGATTTCCGTTCGGGATTGAGAAATCGCTCGAATAGTAGTCCGTGGTGTACGGGGTCTATATTGGTGATTTTGAGGACGTAGGCAACTAGAGAACCTGCGGCAGAACCGCGTCCTGGCCCTACTGGAATATCGTTGTCTCTAGCATATTTTATGTAGTCCCAAACTACTAAAAAGTATTCCGAAAATCCCATCTGCTGAAGCATTTTCAGTTCGTATTCTAGTCTTTGTTTGTAGACTGGGGGGATTTCATTTCTGGTGCGGGCTTTGAGGCGTTCTAAGAGTCCCAGCCAGGATATTTCTTCTACATAAGTATCGGCTGTATGTTCGGGGGGAATTGGAATTGTGGGAATTCGAGCTTCTCCTGTGAGCTCGTATCTCGATACTTTATTTGCGACTTCTAGGGTATTTGCGATCGCCTCTTTGATTGTTTCATCATCCAAATGGTCTCGAAACAGTTGCGCCATCTCCTCTGCGGACTTAAGGTATTCAGTACCGCTGTAGCGCATCCGCTTGTCTTCTTCAATCAGTTTGTTGGTGTTAATGCACAGCAAAGCATCGTGTGCTTCTACGTCGTTGCAGGAAATATAGTGAGAATCATTGGTGGCAATTATTTTAATTTTGAGTTCGCGGGCAATTTTGACGATTTCAACATTAACAATCCGGTCTTCCGGGGAACCGTGGTCTTGAATTTCTATATAGTAATCTTCTCCAAATACTTCTTTATACCATGTGGCTACTTCACGGGCAGTATCTAGCTTGTTTTGCAGAATCATTTGGGGAACTTCGCCGCCCAAACAAGCACTGGTAACAATTAAACCTTCGGAGTATTGTTTTAGCAGTTCCTTGTTGATGCAGGGGCGGGCAAAAATACCTCTTTCTGGCATTCCCTTTAAGTGGGAAATTGTGGTTAGTTTGACTAGGTTTTTATAACCTTGGGTATTTTTAGCTAAAACAACTTGATGGTATTTTCTTCTACCTCGAACTTTTACTTCAATGTCGCCGTTGACGACGTACATTTCATTGCCAATAATCGGCTTGATATTTTTATTTCGGCAAACTTTGATGAGCTCGATCGCCCCGTACATCACCCCGTGATCTGTAAGGGCGATCGCGGGCATCCCCAATTCCACCGCCCGTTCTGCGAGCTGCTGTAGCTGAGACGCCCCATCTAGTAAGCTATAATCGCTGTGAATGTGCAAACCAACGAAGGACATAGCGATTTTGGATTTTAGATTTTAGATTTTAGATTGTACACCATCCGGATAGAGAAAGATCAATTGACACTCCCCGGTCTGAAGACACGGGGATTCTTAAGGACAAACTTTGGGGGATGAACCCACCCAAAGTTTGATTCTTAAAGGGTTTGTCAGCAACCCACTACCCACTCGCTCAACAATTGAGTCTATGGCTACATTTGATTTTCGGATGATATTGGCAGCACCATTTACATCTGCATTCAGTATTAATCCGCTCGCCGAACGGTACAAACCTCTTTTGATTCTTTTACCTGATGGTTGCCAATTGTCAGGTTTTTCACCAACTTTAACTGGCAGAAAATCTCGGTTTAAGAAGCTGGCTTTTGAAGTGTAAGATTCATCCTGTTCTACAAATCTCCATCCTAGAGAATCGCATTCTTGTTGTAATCTTTCTTTGACTTTAGCTGTCGGTATTTGGACAAAGTTCTGATTGGTTTTTCCTCCCATATTGACCTCTTGCTTCTGTCCTTTATTCCAACCAAAGGCTATGACATTAATTTGGTAACTTTCGCAATAATCTATGATAGTTCTGACAGCTTTATTAACCGCATCTCTCATTCTTCTGGCGCGATTTTCCGATAACTGTTGCAGTTTTTTTGACGAGAATCCTTGAGGTAGCTTATGTCGGGAATGTTCTGATTGAACTCTGGCTTTTTGTTTGTTAAACTCTTGGTTCCAAGATTTCAGCTTATGACCATCAATAATAAATGGCTTACCATTGCTAGAAACACAAGTTAGCCAGTTGTTGATACCATGATCTATGCCCAGAATCCCTGTTACTTCGAGACTACAGCTAGGAGCTTGCTTGGTAAGAGATTCATGGACGTATTCAATCCAGACCTTACCATTTCTAGGGATTAACCTGAGTTCTTTAATCTGGCAACCCTTAAGCCTTTCTGGTAGTGGAATCCAGAGAGCATCTGTCCCGAAGTGTTCTTTCCCTTGCTTTCCTAGAGGGAGTCTTACCCTATTGCCGACTATTTTTAAGGCTTGTCCCGGATAGGAAACTTGGTACATACCGCCTTTGGTTCTGTACTTAGGCAATCTGGGTTTTTGATTGATTTCCCCTTTTTTGACTAACCTTTCTAAGGCTCGGAAAGAGCTGAAAGATTCAGCAACAGATTTAAGGGATTGTTGCGCGACTTGCGAGTAAAGTAAGCTGTAATTCTCGTTAGTTTTAGCAATCCTGTACAAGTCGGGATATTTAACCGCACTTTTGTCTTTAAAGTATCGTTGCCGACTTTCGTAAGTCCCGACATTAAACAGATTGTTTGACCATCTCAGCAGTTGCTCTACAATGGATTTGTCGAATCCCTTTAAATGCCAGATATCTTTTTGTACTGCATACATTTGACTTTCACCTCCCTTGATTAATTTTACTGCATTTGGTAGTTGGGAAATTGGTAGGCAGGATAAATCCTGCGATGCCCTTTCATCCCTGGACTAAAGTCACAGGGTTTTCAGGGAGTTTTTTATAAAAAAATTTGGGACTCAATCGTTGTTCTCTCGTAGGGTGGGTATCGATTGCATTACTAAATAGCGATCGCACTGTTACAAACTTGCTTGTTTCAAATAACGATCCAAGTCTTTAACCCGTTCTTGTGTCACCCTCGCTCTGCAATAACCGTAGGTAGAAGCAGCCAAAGTTCCACCTTCAAACTGCCCCATTTCATAATTGCAAGATTCATCTCTAAACTTGAGCCAACTACGCTGTGCTACTATCAATCTTTGCTTTTGTTTGCTGTTGAGTTTCGGCTGAAGTTGCTGATATACTTGATTGAGTTTTCTGTCTGCTGCCTGAAACTCTTGACTGGAACACGCATTCTGCTCCTGTGTAGTTTGAGGACTTTTGCAGTTAGGCTGTTGGGCAAGTTGCCAGGAAGTGTTGCTGGCTTTGCTGGGAAGCAAAAATCCGGCTGTCAACAACAGCGAACTCGCGGCTAATTTGACCCAAATAGTGATTTTTTTCAAAATATTTACCTCTTTTTCAATCTTTAATTTTTTCTGGTTGAGCCGATCGCCAAATCCACCAAGCCGCCGCCCACAAAGTAAAATTGCCGAATAGAGTCATCGCCGCTTGCAGGGTAACAATCCATTCTAGGGCTGGGGAGTTGTCAAAATAGTGCCATGTACAGGCACACATAGCGCTGACGAGAGCGGGCAGCATTCCGGCGGAAAGGGCCCACCAAGCTCGGTTTTGAGTGACTTCGCCGTAAGTCCAAATTAACCAGATGGCGGCAATCCACTCGACGACGCTAGAGACGTGAATAATCCAGGTGGGAATTGACAAAGCGTGCATTTTTTGTATGGTGAACGAAGATGAAAGATTTATCGATCGGGACTTAGGCAACTGTCATATAAAGTATGATGAGTCAGTCGATTTTAGATTTTAGATTTTAGATTTTAGATTTACTCCACAGATGAATCTTGGAGCTTGAGCTTTAGTCTAAAATTTTAGGAGCATCCACGACTTAAGTCGGGACTTGTACCTGTTTTTGGGCCCGTCATACAATTTTAGATTAGCGATTCGAGATTTTATTAGATTTGCGATTTGAGCTGACTGATGACGTAAAGCCTTGAAGTTTGCTGACAGTAACATTTTTTTGGGTATTAGTATTATCAAATTTCAAATCTCAAAAAAATCTAAAATCCAAAATCTAAAATCTAAAATAGTTACATTCCCCATTACCAACAAAGAAAAGAGTAGAAATGCGAGCAATTTTGTGCGGCTATTACGGTAAAGGCAACGGCGGCGACGAGGCGCTGTTGGCATCGCTACTGCAAATGTTACCTGATGGCGTGACGCCGATCGTCCTGTCTGGCAATCCTGTCGAGACAAATCAGCGGTACGGGGTAGCTGCGCGCGATCGCATGAATGCCTTTCAAGTTATCGAAGCACTCCGCACCTCCGACGCCCTAATCTGGGGCGGCGGTAGTTTAATCCAAGACGCTACTAGCATGGTGAGCCCTTTCTATTATGGGGGTTTGATGGGATTAGCGCAGCAGATGGGCTTAAAAACTGTTGCTTGGGCCCAGGGAATTGGGCCTTTGAAGCGCGAAATGACTCGCAAGTTATCTCAGCGCTGTTTTGCTGGATGCACCGCCGTCAGCGTGCGGGATAAAGGTTCAGCTACTTTACTTGCAGATTGGCAAATTCCCTTTACTTTAGCGCCCGATCCCGTGTGGGCTTTGGAGAATTCTCCCGTGTCGGGTTTGTGGGATTTACCTGCGCCCAGAGTAGCTGTTTGTTTGCGTTCTCACTCTACACTAACTCCCGCCCGTTTGTCAATCTTAACTCAAGCTTTAGTTGACTTTCAAAAAGCAACTCGCACCTTAATTTTGCTGCTGCCTTTTCAAGCGTCTCACGACTTAGAAATTGCCCAACATTTGCACGAAGCCCTGCCCAAAAGGAGCTGCATTCTCAGTTTAGACGATCCGAGAAAGTTGAAAGGAGTGTTCCGGGGTGTCGAAATGGCGATCGGGATGCGCTACCACAGTTTAATTATGGCCGCATCCGAAGAATGCCGCTGTTTTGCTCTCAGCTACGATCCCAAAGTCAGCCAGTTAATGGAAGAGCTAGAAATGCCGGGATACTTATTATCAGAATTGCCAGACGATCCTTATTTAATCAGCAAAACCTGGATCGAACATTATGCTAACGGCGACGCCTTATCGCCAGACAGGATAAAATTTATAGTAGAGCGATCGCTCTTTCATCGCGAAGTATTGCGAGCCGCGCTCCAGCAGTCTACGTAAGAGGTAAAATACCGTGACAGCCAGTACAGCCGACTTAAAAATTACCTGGGAAAAATTGCCAGACGACTTCATTTTAGACGAGGAACCTGTGGAAAATATCGACCAGCCCTTGCTCGCTGCTACCTTGCGCGAAATCCTAGAAATCGCAGGGCTAATTTTAACAGGAATATTAGTTGCCCCAAACATGGGAATTTGCGCTACATTAAACGGCAAGCTAGTTATTAAAGATCCAGATTGGTTTTATGCCCGCAACGTTCAGTCGCTTTCCAGTCAAGAAATTCGCCGTAGTTACACTCCCAACTTAGAAGGAGAAGTCCCGGCGATCGTGATGGAATTTTTGTCAGCTAGTCCCAACGATGAATATTCTAGTAAACAAACTTATCCCCCCGGCAAATGGTATTTTTACGAGCAAATATTGCGCGTTCCAGTCTATGCACTTTTTGAACCAGCCGCCGGAGTGTTAGAAGTCTACCATTTGGATTCATCAGGAAAGTATGAAGTACAACCACCCGATGCTTTCGGCCGTTATTGGATTTCAGGAGTTGGGTTATTTCTGGGTGTTTGGCAGGGAACAAAAGCCGAAAGAACGGGATATTGGTTGCGGTGGTGGGATGATAGCGGAGAGATGTTATTGTGGGGAGTAGAGATGGTAGAAAGGGAACGGCAGGAAAAAGCAAATGTTCAACAGCAAGCCGATCGACTAGCCGCCCAATTAAGAGCAGCAGGCATTGAACCAGAAGCCTAATGCAATAATGAGCAATTAAAATTTTCCGCGGAAAAATTTTAATTGCTCATTAATTAAAAAGTATTGAACAACATCGCAAACATCAATATTTATCGGCGTTAATCAGCCTTCATCAGCGGTTAAAAATTACATTCAGGAGACAGCAAAATTGGCAAGAGTAAGAGTGCGGGAACACGTCAATCCCCTATCAATTAGATATCAAGCATCTGCAAGTCCCCCGGATTGGACTAAAATCTATGCGGACTTAAATTTACCGCTGCATTTAGATATCGGCTGCGGCAGAGGACGGTTTTTGTGGCACATGGCGCAAGTACAAACTGACTGGAATTTTCTAGGATTAGAAATTCGGGAACCTCTGGTAGAAGAGGCGAATCTTTGGCGGGACGAAAAAGCCTTGACAAATTTGCACTATTTGTTTTGCAATGCGAATAGTTCCCTGAAGCCGATTTTAGAAACTTTACCCGCAGGTACTTTGCAGCGAGTTAGCATTCAGTTTCCCGATCCCTGGTTCAAGAAAAAGCACCACAAACGGCGGGTGGTACAGCAGGAATTAGTCAACGAATTGGCAACTTATCTGGCAATTGGCGGCGAAGTTTTTATCCAGTCAGATATTGAGGAAGTAGAAAGCGAAATGTGCGATCGCTTTTCATCTCACCCCAGTTTTAAACGTCAAAATGGCGACAACTGGCTAGCAGAAAATCCCCTGCCTGTTCCTACTGAAAGAGAAATTGCTACTCTGAAACGGGGCGAACCAGTTTATCGAGCACTGTATCAAAAATAATGCTCGCTTTTCCCAACTCACCTTTGTCATAAATGTTATAACTTACATCTTGCACCTTGGTTAGGAACAGGCAAGATGCCTGTTCCACAAAACTTAATTTTCTTGTGGAACTTTATTTAGGAACAGGCAAGATGCCTGTTCCACAAAACTTAATTTTCTTGTGGAACGGGCATCTTGCCCGTTAATAAAAAAATTATTTCTAGCTTAAACCCAAGATGGCAGCCACATCCTAATTTTCCATTCCATTTGCGACAAAGGCAGTCCCAAATAGATAGGCATCCAGAAAATAAAAGCACCCAAAACCAGAAAAATAATTGTTACCCCCATCCCTCGGAGTCGAGTTTGAGGGCTGTGCAGCCACCTGTCAACCCACCAAGCAAGTGCTAAGGCTGAAAACACAGAACAGCCCATATAATGGTACAAAAATATGCAGCGAGTCACCTTCACCCAAGGCAGCAAATTAGCGGCCCAATTAACTATTAAATATAACCCCAGCCACATTTCAGCAGTCGGCGGAAACAAAATCGGCCGCTGCTGTTCTATGGTGTCAACAGAAGCCTCGCTGCGCGTTTGCAGCCACACCAAAATCCGGTGAACTAAAACTCCTATTACTAGCACTAAAGCTAAGGTTGACAGCCACCAAAGGAAGGGATTTCCCATTGCGTGAACGTCAAAAATTACCTCAGTTGCACCTTCAGGTAAAGGCGGCAAAACCGGATCTGGTTGGGCATTGTTGCTAGCTTTTTTGAAGAAGTAAACTATCGGGCGCAGCATCAACGGCCAACCGTACCACGCGGAACAGTAAGGATGTACATCTGGGCCGCTTTTAATCCGCTGGTGATAAGTCAAAATTTCCGTTTGCATCTGCCAGAAATTGGGAGTTGGATTAAAGTGCAGGTGAGGAATCCAGGATATGCTATAAACTAAAATAGGAATAATAGCTAGACTAAACCATACTTCTATAAAACTGAGTTGAGTCAGTTTTTGTACGGGACTTTCGGGAGGAATTAGAGCCGAATTAACCTCGCGAACCTGTTCTTCATCTTCTTTGTTTCCCTGAATAAAACGAACTGCCCAAGCGCACAGCAACATCAGATAAGTACCGAAAAGAAACCACAATCCGTTCCATTTGATAGCCGCAGATGCGCCGAAACCTATCCCGGCTAGCACCAGCCAAAACCAGCGCTTCTTACCTTCAGCTTCTACTGATTTTAAAATAAATAACTGGCCTAATATTCCAAACAAAACTAGATAAATGTTGTTCAGCGCGTAGCGAGATTCAACTAAAAACAAACCGTCGCAGGCGATAAATAAAGCAGCCAGAAAAGCAAAGGTGCGGCGCCCAACGAGCTGATAAGCTAGGGCTCCGACAACTAGGGGAATAAAGGAACCTGTGAGAGCATTCAGCCAGCGGTAATCCCAAGGAGAAAGCAGGGAGCCAGCCATACTGTTGACGGCGGTTTTGCCGAAGGGAAGGTGAGTGCCGATCCAAATGCCGATCGCAATTATGTACTGGCTCAGAGGCGGGTGAGCGTTGAAAAAAGGAGTTTTTGTGAGATAATTGTTGGCAAATTTAGCGTAATAAACCTCGTCAAATACTAAGGTGTTAAATCGCTCTAGTTCCCAAAAGCGGAGAGTTAAGGAAAATAGAAAAATGCCTAGCATTGCTAGGGAAAAAATAACATTCGATTTGTTAAATTGTGTTTTCTTGATTTTCATAAAACAGCAGCAAATAATAGATCCTAAATTTGAGGGCGATCGCTAATTTAAAATTCCTGAATATAGAGTAACCTAAAATAGGACTTGTGCAGAAACCGAATTTTTGATGAGAAACCGGGTTGTTTGGAAACACCCGGCTTCTAATAATGCTTGGAGAGTGCAGCGAGAAGCAGTAACGACTATTGTTTCACCAAATGCTCCCGATCTAATTGGCCAGCCGGAAGGAAAAGCGCGGATCACAAGGTGCGATAGATTATGATAGCAGCTAATCATGTCTTTTTTTGAGCGAGTGCTTATGAATCCCATACTTTCGATTTGGGGGCGTTGGGGGTTAGCTGTAGGTGCGACTATCTTGATGGGATCTGCCGCCGCGCCAAATCCCCAGACATTTGAAAGTTTTGCTGATTTTTGTAGCAACAAAGAGAATTTGACCCCTGAAGCCAGACATACGGTGGAGGTGTTGCTATCAAAAGCAAAAACACAAGAGTGCGATCGCGCTCAAAAAACACTGACTAATCTCACAGAACTTTCCCTGATTCGCAATCAAATAGTCGATATCAAACCATTATCAAAATTAACCAATCTGAGAAAGCTCAACCT
This sequence comes from Microcoleus sp. AT8-B5, assembly GCF_036705565.1. Taxonomy (NCBI): domain Bacteria; kingdom Bacillati; phylum Cyanobacteriota; class Cyanophyceae; order Oscillatoriales; family Microcoleaceae; genus Microcoleus; species Microcoleus sp. AT8-B5. Next base: position 27,865 of record NZ_JAUBUY010000023.1, on the reverse strand, counting down.
CAGTAGAAATCAAATAACAGATGTGCAACCCTTATCGGGACTAACAAATCTGAGATCTCTCGTCCTCAATTTCAATCAAATCTCAGACGTGAAACCATTATCGGGACTGACTAATCTGACGGATCTTTTCCTCGAAGCCAATCAAATCGTCGATGTAAAACCTTTAGCTGGATTGACTAATCTAACAGGGCTGTCCCTCGCATCTAATCAAATTGTAGATGTGACACCTTTATCGAGAATGACTGAGTTAAACTTTCTTTATTTGAGTGACAATAAAATCGCCGATGTGAAACCATTATCGGGATTGACAAATCTGATATTGCTTTTCATCGAATCCAATCAAATCGCAGATATCAAACCTTTAGCGGGATTGACAAATCTGACCGCCCTACACATCAGTAGAAATCAAATCGCAGATGCCCAACCTTTAGCGGGATTGGTATATCTGACCACCCTCGATGTCAGTAGAAATCAAATCCCGGATGGGGAAGCCGATCGATTAATTCAGAAAAACAAACAACTATTAAATCAAAAAACAGATGAAGCCGATCAATTGATTCAGGAAGCTAGGCGATTATTCGCTCAAGAAACAGCAGCATCTTATCAGGAAGCCTTGCAAAAGTTTGATGCAGCGCGTTCGCTTTATCAAATGCTTAGAAATAGGGAGAAGGAAGCTTACACGCTGCATCAAATGGGCTTCATTACTAATAGATTAGGAGACAGACAGCAAGCCCTGAACTACTACAATCAAGCCCTTGCTTGGAATCGGACTTTAGCCGATCGCCCTAAACAAGCCGTCATCCTCAACAATATCGGCGCCGTCTACTATGCTTTGGGAGAGAAACAGCAAGCCATCGACTACTATAACCAAGTCCTTTCCCTAATTCGGGAAATGGGCGATCGCCCTGAAGCAAGTATCAACCTCAGCAACATCTCGGACATACCCGCAAACAGCGACACATCTTTGGGCGATCGCACTGCGGAAGCCACCACACTCAACAACATCGGCTTAGCCTACAACGATTTGGGAGAAAAACAGAAAGCAAAAGAGTATTTCAACCAAGCCCTTCCCTTATTCCGCGCTATGGGCGATCGGGCTAAGGAAGCCACTATCCTCAACAATATTGGCTTAGTCTATTCAGATTTGGGAGAAAAACAAACAGCCCTCGACTACTACAAACAAGCCCTCGATTTGAGACAAAAAGCGAGAGATCCGCGTGGAGAAGCCCACACCCTCAACAATGCAGGTAATACTTACTCAGAATTGGGAAAACAGCAGAAAGCAGAAGAATATTTCAACCAAGCCCTGCCACTGTTTCGCGCTGTGGGCGATCGTCCTGGGGAAGCCCTCACCCTCTACAATAGGGCTATTCTCAAAGGCGATCGAGGCAATTTAATCGCAGCCCTCACTGACATTGAAACCTCCATCAAAATCATCGAAAACCTCCGCACCAAAATTACCAACCACGAGCTCCGCATCTCATACTTTGCCACCGTACAACACTATTACCAGTTATACATTGACCTGTTAATGGAACTGCACAAAACCAATCCCAACTCTGGTTACGATCGCAAAGCCTTAGAAGCCAGCGAAAGTTCCCGTGCCCGCAGCCTTCTCGAACTTCTTCAAGAAGCAAACGCCGATATTCGCCAAGGTGTAGCCCCGGAATTATTGCAGCAAGAACGCAATTTACAACAGCAACTCGATGCCTTAGAAACACGCCGAATCGAAACTCTAAGCCGCCCCAATCATACCCCCGCAGAAAAAGTAGAATTAGACCAAAAACGGCAAACTTTACTAGGACAATATCAGGACATTCAAGCCCAAATCCGCTCCACCAGTCCCCGGTACGCCACCCTCACCCAACCGCAACCTTTAACATTGGCACAGATTCAACAACAAATCCTCGATCAGAATACAATTTTACTCCAGTATTCTTTAGGGAAAGAGCGCAGCTATCTCTGGGCTGTGACTAAAACCAGTATCACCAGTTACGAATTGCCCAAACAGGTTGACATCGAAAAAGCCGCCCGCAATTTCCGCAATGCTGTGACTAACCCGCGCTACCGAAACATTCCCGCTCGAGTTGCTGAAGCTAACAACACGCTTAGTCAAATTATTTTACAGCCCGTAGCAGCACAACTCGCTCAAAAACGCCTGCTGATTGTTGGCGACGGCATTCTCAATTACCTCCCCTTTGCCGCCCTCTCACTCCCCGGAAAATCCGGTGAAAATGGGAATCCGCCTTTAATTGTAGACCATGAAATTGTGCTGCTGCCTTCCGCTTCCACCTTGGGAATCTTAAGACAAAACTACAATGACAGACAACCCCCAACTCGGACTTTAGCAATGCTCGCCGATCCAGTTTTTAGCGCTGACGATGAACGACTCAGAATCCAGTCTAATAGCGCCAATCCCCAAGCAATAGAATCAGTAAATCTCGGTTTAAGCCGCTCTAGCCGCGCCAATAACATACAGTTGAGCCGTTTACAATTCACTCGCCAAGAAGCTCAAATCATTCAAGCGTTAGTTCCTGCCACTTCTCGCACCGCATCTTTGGATTTTGAAGCCAGCCGCGCCGCAGCAACCAGTCAGAACTTAAGCCAATATAAAATCATTCATTTTGCCACTCACGGTTTAGCGAATAGCACTAACCCGGAACTATCGGGAATCATCTTGTCACTGGTAGATGAAAAGGGGAATCCCTTAAACGGATTTCTGCGACTTACTGATATTTTCAATCTCAAATTAGCAGCAGATTTAGTAGTGTTAAGTGCCTGTCAAACCGGATTAGGGCAGAACATTCAAGGCGAGGGCATGGTAGGATTGACACGGGGATTTATGTATGCAGGGGCTCAGCGAGTTGTGGTGAGTTTGTGGAATGTGGATGATGAAGGAACAGCTACATTAATGTCGAGTTTCTATCAGGGAATGCTGCAAAAAGGGTTAAGGCCAGCGGCAGCATTGAGGGCGGCACAACTGGAAATGTGGAAGCAGGAAGAGTGGCGTTATCCTTATTATTGGGCGGCTTTTACTATTCAGGGGGAATGGCGATAAATTTTATGAAAAACAGCTAGGATATCAAGTCAGGTTAATAGTTGATAAATCTTATATGGTAATAGTCGAGCCAATTTTTGCGATGTGGCGGAATGCTTTTTGTGAGTTTTATTGTCCGCTGCTACTGCCATTCTCTCCATTGCCTCACAATATCTTCTAGTTCCCCAGCAAACGAATCAGTTGCATAAAGATCAAAGTTATTAATCATCTCGCTTTTTTCTAAGGGAGACTCAGCTTGAAATATAGATTCATCTAAGTTAAAAAGCGATAATTGGCGAGACTCGTCATCCGATGGATTCTGGTGTAGCGATGTTTGCTGGCTGACAAAATCGCCCATTCGTTCGCAACCCTTAGCAAAACGGCGCAAAGTAGTTGCGATCGCCTCAGAACTATTATCAATTCCTATCCATCTCCTCCCAAACTCCGAAGCCACACTCAAAGTCGTACCAGAACCAGCAAAGCAATCGAGCACTAAATCATCAGGATTTGATGAAGCTCGAATAATTCGACTAAGTAAATCGCGGTTTTTCTCAGTTGGATAACCTGTAATTTTAATATTCTGATTGTGAGCATCGCGAAACTCTAGCCAAATATCTTGTACGGGAATCCCGCTACTGCTATCCAAATATATCTTGCGACGGGGATTTCCTGTTGCAGACCAATATATTTCCCCTCTAGCATCCATTTCATCTAGTGTTTGAGGTGGAAATTGCCAATGCTTTCCCGGTGGCGGATTCATCCCTCGCCAAGACTTTCCAGTTTCGCCATTTCGCACTCCAGGCGCATGAATCGGAACCTTTTTATATCGCCGTCCAGTTTCCTTTTCAATGTATTCATATTCTTTGTTGGCGCGCTTATCTGTCCATTCTTCAACAGGACGATTCCAGACATAAGTATCTGATTTACTATAAAACAGGATAAAATCTGAAACATTGCCGTAAGTCTTTTTTGTGTAGTTCTTTGGATTACATTTTTTGCGAGTAATCCAATTTCTAAAATTGCGTTGACCAAAAATTTCATCCATAATCACCTTGATATAAAATGCCATTTTATCATCAAGATGGACATATATTGAGCCGTCATCAGCTAATAACTCTCTCAATAGTATCAACCTCTGACGAATAAATTCAATATAGCTGTTACCTGCTAATAAGTCAGAATAAGCATCAGTCTGAGATCGCGATTTAAATATAGTTTTCGTTGCAAAAGGCGGATCTATGTAAATTAATTTTACTTTACCTTGAACAGAGTTATCTTGAAGTAAATTTGCTAAAATGGGCAAGTTATCACCATAGTATATACGGTTTTCATCCAGCCCACTTGGCTGTTCATTGTTAGCCCACAATTTTACACATTTAGCTTTCTTAGTGCCTAAAACTTCACTAGCAGGCTGTTTTCCCGGATATAAAAAACACGCATCCAAGCTATTGTTTAATTTACTTTCATTAAGATTGGATGTAGCTTGATCTTTCGATTGTTTTTTTGAAATACCAGTAGCCATTCTCACTCCTATTTTTAATAACGCAGCCATTCCACTGTAATTCGGTCTGGAACCATACGCAGTGTCAATACCATAATCTGATCTGGCCAACTATTTTCAATATCTGCGTAGTCATCCCACATTGAACCGAGTAAAAGACCAGGCCCATCATTCAAAAAAATTACCTTAGTTCTTAAATTGTGATTTTGTGCGTAACTGAGGATTTCATCAGCACAGCTACGATAACCGCCTGTTCGATCGTCTTCTTGTGCACCACCTCTATCTGAATCATATCGTGCTAATCCTATTGCCAGCAATTCATTTTCATTAATATCGTAGATTGCAAAATCAACTGGGCGTTTCGGGTTGGAATAGTTTGCGAAGACATTTCCCATCAGGATATCTTTTCCGGCTCGCTCTGGCCCTCGGATTGCCAAGTATGGAAAATGTAAGCGGAATAAGGAAAAAAACCTTTCAGTTAGGTCGTATCCTTTGTTGCCACGACTTTTGTATTCCCACAACAAAGCGGACATTGCCTCGTCAGGAATAGGACGAGTCATGTATGCAGCTTGAACTTCTTGAACAGACCTAAAACGAGATCCAAACTGATTGCAAATATCCGCTGTCTTTTTTTTCCTTCTGAGCATTTCAACTGGAATCTCAGGGCTAACATACTTGCGAAACACCCTGAGAAGTTGAACTCGCATCCATGTGCTAGGAACCTCAGAAATCTGTATAAATAGGCGCACTGATGATTCAGAAGTCCTGAGTAATTGCCCAAACATTACTAAAACTGGTTCGTAAAGTTGGCAAGCCTCTTGTAAGATATCTGGATAGTATTCTCCTGTCATCAAAGTTATCCAGTTGTGTCCATCTGCTTTGTAGTCTACAAAAGAGTTGCGTCTTCCCGATATCATATTACTCACCCTTCATCTCACAATTAACTCCTTCATAAATTTCGCTTGAATTTGAAACTCGATCGCACGATCGAGCATCAAAACTAATCTAACATTATACCTAAAAAAAGCGGCTCTGCTTGCCGCAGAACCGCCGTCACAGAGGATGAAAAATCAAAACTTAACGCACAGCGCCCTGTACTGAAGGTGATTCAATTGTTTTCATGAAGTACAGCTTCAACAACTGCCAGCCGTTCGACAAGTACAAAGGCAATTTTTGGAAGAATTGCAAGAATTTCGGAGTATTAGAAGCAACAATTGCTGTCAACTGCTGATTGTTCTTGAGGCAAATATCCAGCCGTTCATAAAATTCTGGATTGTTCACGTCCAGCATGACGGGGAATACGCGGCCTGCTGTTTCGTTGGTCTTTTTGATGACTTCGATGTCGTATTCGCGAGCATCTAGACCGAGCGATCGATAAAAACCCGCACGCTGGATATCATTGAGATACATTGTCGCGAACACCGACAGCAAGAAGAAACGGCACCACAGCTTAGCGCGCCAATCGTTCAACATCTGAGGCTGAGCTCTCATCACCGCATCGAAGAAATCTCCGTGGCGGTTTTCATCCTGGCACCAATTTTCAAAGAATCGGAAAATCGGATAAATCTGGTCTTCAGGATGGGCTTTTAAGTGCTGGTAAATCGTGATGTAGCGCCAATAACCAATCTTTTCAGACAAGTAAGTCGCGTAGAAAATAAACTTCGGCTTAAAGAATGTGTAACTGCGGCTCTTTGTCAAGAAACCCAAATCCAGGGACAAATTAAAGTCGGACAGCGCTTTGTTGAGGAATCCGGCGTGCCGCGCTTCGTCGCGGGACATCAGGTTGAAACCCTCGGCGAGCACTGGATTTTTGTCTTTGAGCCTGCGTCCCAATTCTTTGTAAAGCAAGAACCCAGAAAACTCAGCGGTGCATGAACGTTCTAGAAACTCAATGAACAACTGGCGTTTTTCGCCGTCAATGTGATCCCAAGATTGAGCGAACTCCTCATCCCGCACGAAGTGGTTTTTGTTGTAGTCAACGCGGAACTCTTGGATAATTGCTTCTAGTTCGGCTTCGTTTACCGAGATGTCCATTTTGGCCATCTCGTCAAAATCTGTTGTGTAAAATCTCGGCGTGAGAATAGTTTCTTTGGCTGGGGCTTTCACTCCCGGCCGCAGTTCTTCAAAAGTGGGTTTTTTGAGGGAATCTACCATATGTTTATTGGATTTCTGCTTATAACTACTCGCTTGTTTCCATTGTCGGGTACTGCGGGCGATCGCGCTCGTGTATGTCCGGCCAGCGCTGGCGGCGCGCTTGCTTTGGCGCTCCGTGTGGAATCCAGGTCTAAGCTGCTGTAATTTCCACGCCCTCCAGTTTACCAAGCTCTCGCCCGCGAAAATATGTTGCTGGCGTTAAGAATTGCTACGCAAAATTACTCATGGGCATGGGCATGGGGCATGGGGCATGGGGCCTAGGGCATGGGGAATTGGGGAATTGGTAGTAAATAACCAATAACTTCGGACTATGCACAAATATCTGCTGGTGTCAAACTGTTCAAACACCAGATAGAAAGTACAAAATGGATAAAAGGACTCCAATTCTTAGAATAACCAGGCAGGACGGTCAGAAAATGAGCAATTTAGGTGTTAGTTACCTTTTATGGGCAGCTTGTTTTTTCGGCCCCTTCGGACTCCACCGCCTCTACAACGGCAAGATTGGTACGGGTTTGCTGTGGCTGTTTACCTTTGGTTTGTTTGGGTTTGGGCAATTGTTTGACTTGCTGCTGCTGCCGAACATGGTGGACGAACACAATGCCAGTCTCAGGGGCAAACTCGGCGTATCTCGCGAAGGTATACCGCTATATCCCAGCAACGGGGCGATCGCCGCGACATATTCCAAGCAAACTCCAGATCAGTTAGGGGTTAAACTCCTGAAGGCAGCTTATACCAAGAACGGAAGATTATCTGTCACCCAAGGGGTGATGGCAACCGGCGCTACTTTTGCCGAAGTGGAAGAGGCTTTCACGGCACTGCTCAAAACGGATTATGTGAGTATCGAGAACGATGCAGTAACTGGCGTCGTGATCTACCACTTTCACGAACTTTAGCTGCTGCGGGTGCGTGATCTAGGGGATTTTGTCTATTTTTCCAGAAGCTAATCGCTGACGCACCTTACTACTTGATATTGGTTGGTGAGCAGTTATTGCCGTTTTTTGAGTAAGCATTGCCGACAAAATCGGCTAGAATGTTTGTTTGTCTATATAAGCAGAAAGTATTTAGCGTCATGGCAGTCCCTAAGAAGAAAACCTCCAAATCCAAGAAGAATATGCGTAAGGCCACATGGAAGCGCAAAGCTGTCGTGGCAGCTCAGAAAGCTCTGTCTCTGGGCAAATCTGTTCTGACTGGACGTTCCAACAGCTTCGTGTATCCCGGCAATGAAGAAGAGGAGGAAGAATAGAAACGGAATACCGGGCATGGGGCGAACCCGATGCCCGATCGATCAATCCTTTTTTGCTGCTGGTAAAATCAGCATGGCATCGCCAAAGGAATAAAAGCGGTACTGATGCTCGATCGCTTCTCGGTACAAATCCAACAGCCGAGGCCTTCCAATCATCGCACTTATCATCATCATCAAAGTAGAGCGGGGCAAGTGAAAATTGGTAATCATCCCCTCTACAACCCGCCACTTGTAACCAGGGTAGATAAACAAATTAGTCTGGCCGCAAAAAGGTTGCAAGGAAAAATCGCCACTCGCGGCGGCGGCTCCCTCTAAAGCTCGCACTGCTGTTGTACCCACGGCAATGATCCGCCCGCCTCGGGCTTGAGTTTCCCGGATTTTCTCGACGGTGGCGGCGGGTACTTCCACCCATTCGCCGTGCATTTTGTGAGCCGTCACGTCTGCCACCTCCACCGGGCGAAACGTCCCTACTCCGACGTGTAAGGTGACAAAAGTTTTTTCGATTCCCCGCTGTTCCAAGCGGCTGAACAATTCTTCGGTGAAGTGCAGGCCTGCTGTGGGGGCAGCCACCGCCCCAAGCCGATCGGCATAAACAGTCTGGTACTGTTCCGCTGAAGCTTGGGAATGGTCGATGTAGGGCGGCAAGGGTACGTGGCCGTATTCGTCCAAAAACTTCACCAGATTCTCATCTGTGGGGATGTCAAACTCCAACAGCCGTCCCCCTGTGGCGTCGTCCCTCTCTATAACTGTTGCAGTCAATCGACGACGATGGGGGGGCATCGTGGCATCGGTTCGGCAACAGCAAGGAGCTGTGGTAGAGTCCTCACAGGCAGGGGCGATGGGATCAAACTCAATTTTTGCTCCCAACTTTAAGCGTTTCCCCGGTTTAACCAAAGCCAGCCAACAGTTGTGCTGCCGTTCTTCCATCAATAATATCTCCACAGCCGGGCCGTTGGGTTTGTGCCCGTAGAGCCTCGCTGGCAGCACGCGGGTGTTGTTCAGTACCAGCAAGTCGCCCGGTTGCAGCAAATCGGGTAAATCCCTAAAAATCCGGTGTTGCTGGCTGCTAGGAGAATCTACAGCCAGCAAGCGAGAACTGTCCCTCGGCACTACGGGATTTTGGGCAATGCGCGAGGGCGGAAGTTCGTAGTCGTAGCCGTCCAAAGACCAGTCCATCTCTGTCATCAAGTGAATTCCTGTGCGATCGATCTGTCAACTGGGTAACAAATTGGGTAAAAACCCCCATCCAAAGTCGGGTGCTTTTCCCCTTGTGGTGGCGGGTATACCCCGCGAGGATAGAGGTATAGCATCAGCTTTGCTCATAAGGATCGTTATGGAATACCTCTACTACATCGCCAATACTAGCCTTACTCTGAGAGTCGTGGATTACCTACGCACGGCTCATCATCTTCCCTTGCAATTTATCACTGTTATTCACCAAATTGACGGCTGGGTGGTAAAGGTGAAAATGAGCCAATACTTAACTCCCGAAATGCACGGGGATTTTCGGGCTTTTATGAACGAACTCGGGATTCCTTACGATCCTGAAATTCGCTTGCAAATGGCGCTTTGGAGTTTGGAAACCGGACAGTCGCCACTGAGCGTGATGCGCCGCTACCAGGTGGCCGTGGTTTGTCACGGCAGCCCTGACCGCAAAGAAATTGAAGCGTTTCGCCAGCAGTTTGTCAAGGGTCTGGGATATTGCCCGGAAACTCTGGCCTAGATTGCTACGCATATACATTAACTGTGATGACAGAACAGGAGAGGGAGAGAAGGGGAAAGCGGGAGAAGATTTAACGCTTTTTTCAGCTCCGTTAAAGCTTAAGAGAGAACTGCGCGACAGCCTAGGCAAGTTAACAATTAAAAATGACCTAGGGGCATTGGTTTGAGATTTTACCCTCTAAATTTTAATTATTATATATTTTTAAATGCTAAAAGCCGATCGAATGTATTCTTGCAGGGTGAGTCGGTAGTTACCTGCAACGGCGGATTGAGAGTTCGCTGCTGTTAATGGTGGTAAGATTTGCTTAGTGTTTTGTTGTGAAGGTTCGCACCTGACTAAAGCGACATCAAAGCGACAATAATTATTGGCTAAATCTGGATGGGTGCTTAAAAATATTTCGGCTGTTTGCCAAAGTTTGGCTTGTTTTGTGGTATTAATAGCCAACATTCCACCCGCATCCCAATTTCCCCGGCGGCGAGTTTTCACCTCTACAAATGCTAATGTTTGGGATGTGTGATTGGGAAGACTTCGGTTTTTTGCGCTTTCTTCATCTCTTCCGAGTGCGATGATGTCAATCTCTCCCCAGCGACAGTGCCACTGGCGGTGCAGGATTTCCCAACCTTGCTGCTGCAACCACTCGGCGACTAAGTTTTCTCCCAATGTGCCGATATCCCTAGAGTTTGGAGATTGGGGGGAATTGGAGTCAGCGGTGGCAAGCGGGCGATTCCCTACGGGATAGCTACGCTTGACGCGCTTTCTGGTAGAATTCAATTCAGAACTGTCACGACTGCTCATTAGCTTGAACTTGTATGATGATTTCTCGAATTCGCCAACATATTTATACTTTCTTGCTGAGTTTTGTTATTTTAGCAGTAATTGCCGCTGGGGCGATCGGCATTAATCCCGCACCTGCTTTCGCTTTGGATCACGACAAAGAAATCCTAGTCGGCGCTGATTTTACTGGCCAAGTTCTGACTGACGACAGCTTTAATAAAGCCAATCTTCGCAACAGCAATTTTACTAATGCAGATTTGCGGGGCGTCAGCTTTTTTGCGGCCAATATGGAAGAAGCAAATTTAGAAGGCGCTAATTTCACGGGTGCTACTTTAGATTTAGCTCGCATGATGAAAGCGAATTTAACTAATGCTATCCTTGAGGGTGCTTTCGCTTACAATACCAGGCTGGAAGGAGCTATCATTGACGGTGCAGATTTTACTGAGACACTGCTGCGAGACGATATGATAGAAAAACTTTGTAAAGTGGCAAAAGGTACTAATCCCGTGACAGGTAGAGATACTCGCGAAACTCTTTTTTGCGATTATTAAAAGGGTCGTTGAATAAAGTAATAAAGTCCTTAGTACAAACGGGTTCTTAGTAGGGACTTTATTCCTTATATCAGTTTAAAAAAATGTAACCGCACGCAAGCTTCAAACCCAGGGCTGTTTCATTCTCTTGTAGGGGCAATCCGACCCCTACTCCCCGTGGTTGCCCCGATATCTGAAACCCCTACCCGCTCGTCTATGGGCTGGGCGGGCACTCTTGGCACCGCCCCTACAAAACCCTGCTTTTCGGTAGGGGCAATCCGACCCCTACTCCCCGTGGTTGCCCCGAAACAGCCCTAGCTTCCCACCTATATCGAACGAGTCATCTCCAATCTCCAATCTCCAATCTAAAATCTAAAATCTAAAATCTAAAAGGGTATTAGCCCCAAGGCACGGATGTTAAATCGTAAAAATTAACTTGACGCAGCCGCTCTAATTCCTTGAGCCATTCTTGTTCGGCACAGAATAGTTGGTGATATTCTATAGCCTCTTCGCCACTGCTAGCCGCCTTGGCTTTTTCCCACATATTGAGTGCAATCCGGCGGCGCTTCATGCTGATAATTTGCTCGATACAGGCGAGGGCCGATCTAATTACTAGAGGTGCGCGATAAACATTTCTTTCTGAGAACTCATTCAAGTGAAATAAATGCGAGATTTGATTGAGTTGATTGGGATATTCAATGAAGCTATCTTGTAATTTCAATATTAACTCTGAAGGCGCTACTTGTAAAGACATTTTGTGCAATATTTCTGCATTCACAATCTGGTGCCACAAAAATCTGTGGTGAGAAAGGCTAAACTGCACGTCTCTAGCTTCTATTGCTTCTCTGACATCTTGGCGGTATTCGGGACAGTGCAAATAAATCTGCAATAATTGCGCTTCTGCTTCTTCTAAAAGACTGCGGGCTACGGCAGATAAGCTTGATTTTGAGCTTTGGTTTTCGCCGCTTGCACGCTGCTTTTTATATTGTTTGTTCGGCTTCAGCTTGTTTCTAATTAACAGGGGCATTGTCAAAGATTCGTCTTGACTCTGGCGCTTAGCCCAATCGCTGACTACTTGATTGAGCAAGTTTTCAGCAATCATTTTTGTGAGTCTAAAATCTCCTTTGCTGAGAATTTCGGCGCACTTTTGCAGGTAATGTGCTAGCTGATTGTCGTCAGTGATGTTAGTTAATAAATTAATAATTTTTTTTGTGACTTGCTGGGAAGTATCGGCTTGCTTCAAATCTTGATTTACGAGCATTTGTTGCAATTGCCAGTCGAGCCACAATGGAGCATTTTCGAGCAATTCTCGATATTGTTCTGGGGAGTATGTTTTGAGGTATTCGTCGGCATCTTTGCCGTCGGGAATGTTGAGCACCCGCAGTTGGACTTCTCCTTGATAAGCGAGTTTTTCTATTTCCCCAATCGCGCGTTCTGCTGCTTGAGTTCCTGCTTTGTCGGCGTCGAAGTTAAGGATAATTTGTTTGGAGTCAGTGTAGCGCAATAACTGCCGCACTTGGTTTAAACTTAAGGCTGTTCCCAGGGAAGCGACGGCGTTGGAGATGCCGGCTGCTTGAAGTGCGATCGCATCAAAGTACCCCTCTACAACCACTGCGCGATCGGCTTTGCTAATGGCTGTTTTTGCTGTATCTAAGGCGAATAAAGTTTTGCCTTTGTCGAACAGTTCTGTTTCGGGAGAATTGAGGTATTTCGGCTGTTCGTCGCCGAGAGCTCTGCCGCCGAAACCGATGACTCTGCCTTGGGTGTCGCGAATGGGAATCATAATGCGATTGCGGAAGCGATCGTAATAACCGCTGCCGCCATTTTTGCGCGGTACAATTAATCCAGCTTGTTCTACTAATGGCGCCGGATAGTTTTTCTGTTCTACTAAATAACTGTAAAGTGCTTCCCAACCTTGGGGTGCATAACCTAATTGAAATTGTTGGATAGTTTCTTCGGTTAGCTTGCGTTCTGATTTGAGATATGCTAAGGGTTCTTCTCCTTGGGTTTGTCGCAAAGCGTGTTCGTAAAAGTTGGCTGTTAGTGCTGAGATTTCATAGAGTTGTTCCCGCAGAGAAATTTGCCGCTGCAATTCTTGTCGGTGTTCTGGTTCGACTGTTTTGACGGGGACTTGATAATTTTTAGCTAGTTCTAATACTACTTCGCTGAAAGGGCGTTTCTCCAATTCCATGAGAAACTTAAAAGCATTGCCACCTGCACCGCAGCCGAAACAATAATACATTTGTTTGCCGGGACTGACAGTAAAGCTGGGAGATTTTTCGTCGTGAAAGGGACACAAACCTACGAATTCTTTGCCGCGTTTCCGCAAGACGACGCGACCGGAAATAACGTCTACTATGTCTGCTCTTTGTTTGACTTCTTCGATTGTTTCTGGATGCAGCCGGGGAACTTGCATAGGTCTATTTTAGGCGAATTGAAAGTATGTTTATTTTGAGCGATTCCCTGCGGGATAGCTTCGCTTCACGCACAATTCGATCGTCCGGTCGGCAGAAACCGGGTTTTTTACGAAAATACTGGATTTGAGTCTTTGATACTGGTGAAAAACCCGGTTTCTCTGGTGTTTACGCGTAATTGCTATTTGAGTAAAGCTAGGGCATAACTTTATTGTAAGATATTTACACTAACTGTAAGGAGCATCGAAATTAATGCGAATTTTAATGATGGGCGGTACTCGGTTTATTGGGGTTTATCTTACTAAGATTTTAGCAGCACAAGGGCATGAAGTGGTGTTGTTTAACCGGGGCAACAAGCCTGTACCGGTTTCGGGCGTGAAACAGATTCAGGGCGATCGCACAAATGTCGAACAACTAAAAGAAAAGTTATCGACGGTCGAGTTTGACGCGGTTTTTGACAACAACGGCCGCGAACTCAGCGATACAAAGCCTTTAGCTGAAATATTTAAAGGGCGGGTGCAGCACTTTGTTTACATGAGCTCTGCGGGGGTTTATTTGAAGTCGGATCAAATGCCTCATATTGAAGGGGACGCTACCGATCCTAAAAGCCGGCATTTGGGTAAGTGCGAAACCGAAAATTACTTGGCAGAGTCCGGTTTGCCTTGGACTTCGATTCGCCCGACTTACATTTACGGCCCTCAAAATTATAACGATTTAGAGGCTTGGTTTTTCGATCGCATTGTGCGCGATCGACCGATTCCGATTCCCGGTAACGGAATGCACTTCACGCAGTTGGGGCACTGTCAGGATTTGGCTAAAGCAATGGCGGCGGTTTTGGGCAACGAAAGGGCGATCGGGCAAATTTACAACGTTTCGGGCGATCGATTTGTCACCTTTGACGGTTTAGCCCGCGCCTGCATTCAAGCAGCAGGTAAATCCCCTGATGCTATTAAGATTGTACACTACGATCCCAAACAATTTGACTTCGGCAAAAAGAAAGCTTTTCCGATGAGATTGCAGCACTTTTTTGCTTCAGTTAATAAAGCTGTCACCGAGCTTAACTGGCAGCCGGAATTTGACTTAGTTTCTGGCTTAAAAGATTCTTTTCAGAATGATTATGTAGTTTCGGGGCGGGGCAAAGCTGAGATAGATTTTTCAGTTGATGACGAGATTTTGAAAGCCGTTTGAAGTTAAGTTATAGTGGGAGCATCTTAATGTCCGAAAAAATCTAGAACCCCACCCTAACCCTCCCCGCGAGTTCGGGGAGGGAACAAGAAAGAAAGCAAACAGACTGTCACAGTAAGGTTGGCAGCCGTGTTAAGTACAAATGTCGAAGGAGAAAAATAACATGAGATTTATCAATCCCAAAATTGATTTTGCCTTCAAGAAAATATTTGGCTCCGCCCAGAGTACAGACATTCTGATTAGTTTTTTGAATGCCATACTCTATGAAGGGCGATCGATAATTGAAAGTTTAGAAATCCTTGACCCTTATCTTGGCCCTCAAATAGCGGGAGTAAAAAACAGCTACTTAGATGTCAAAGCGCTACTTAATGACGGCACATATGTGATTATCGAAATGCAAGTTTTGAAGGTACAGGCCTTTGGCAAGCGAGTTTTGTACAATGCAGCAAAAACCTATGCACTCCAATTAACAAGGGGAGAACTATACAAGCAACTGCGACCTGTGATTGCTTTGACTATCACTGATTTTGAAATGTTTCGCGGCGAGCAAGATGTGATTTCGCATTTTGTCTTCAAAGAAAGAACTCGCCTGTCTGATTATCTACAAAATGATATTGAGTTAGTATTTGTAGAGTTGCCAAAATTTAAGAAAGAATTGGATCGACTGGAAACTCTTACGGACAAGTGGATTTACTTTATCAAAACTACTGGCACTTTGGATGAAGTACCTCAAACAATGGTCACAGTCCCGGAAATTCAGAAAGCTTTTGAAATTGCCAATCAAGTTAGTTTGACACAGGAGGAATTTAACATATTACAACAGCAAGAGTTTTTTGCTCAAGATCAAGAGGGTTCAGTGGCTTTAGGTCGGGAAGAAGGCAGACAAGAAGGCAGACAAGAAGGCAGACAAGAAGGACAAGTAGGGTTAATTATGCGTTTGCTAAGTCGCCGTTTAGGTCAAATAAACCCGGATATTGAAAGCCGCATTCGCCAATTGCCGATCGACAAATTAGAGAATCTTGCAGAAGCCATGTTAGATTTTTCTAATGCCGAAGATTTAACAGCTTGGTTGGAAGCTAATTCTCCAAAAGACTAGGAATATTAGGTAAATCTCATGCTTGGAATCACACTCAGCAATCGCTACAGTATTATCCGTCACTTGGGAGGCGGCGGATTTGCTCAAACTTATTTAGCGGAAGATAAGCAGCTACCAGGCAATCACCTCTGCGTCGTCAAGCAGCTTAAACCTCACGCAACTGATCCGGAAACTCTACAGGTAGCAAGACGTTTATTTGATACTGAAGCACAAGTTTTGTACAAGTTGGGAAATCACGATCGCATTCCCCGACTTTTTGCTTACTTTGAAGAAAATCAAGAATTTTACCTAGTTCAAGAATTTATTGAAGGTCACGATTTAAGCCAAGAAATTATACCCCCCCAAACCCCCCCTTACCAAGGGGGGGCTGGACTTGGCTCCCCCCCTTATCAAGGGGGGGCTGGACTTGGCTCCCCCCCTTACCAAGGGGGGGCTGGGGGGGGTTCCTCTTACCAAGGAGGAACTGCGGGAGTCATGCAGGAAGATGCAGTCATTTGTATATTGCAAGAACTTCTCGAAATTTTAGACTTTGTACACCAGCAAAATGTGATTCACCGCGATGTCAATCCCCGCAATATACTCCGCAGAGATAGAGACGGAAAATTAGTTTTAATTGACTTCGGCGCCGTCAAAGAAATTACTACTCAAATCACCACTCCTCAGCCCAAGAATAGCTTGAGTGTCAGCATCGGTACGCCCGGTTATATGCCCAGCGAACAAGCTCACGGCAACCCGAAACTCAGCAGCGATATCTATGCCGTCGGTGCGATCGCAATTCAGTTCCTCACTGGCATAAATCCTCACCAAATGCCAAAAAATACCGAGACAGAGGAAATAATTTGGCAGGACAAAACATCAGTCAGTCCTGAATTTGCGACTATTTTAGATAAGATGGTAAAGTACGATTTTCGGCAACGTTATTCTAGTGCCGGCGAAACGCTGCAAGCTATTAAAGAATTGAAAAATTCTTTCAGCGGTACAGTTCCTGTATTGCCTCCGGTTGCTGCTGCGAAGGGGCAGCTAAAATCCCGAAAAAAACTGTATTTTAAAATATTGTCGATCGCCAGTTTAATTGGCATCAGTATTATAGCATCTATTTATGGTGTAAACACTTTTAATTCTGCCAATGCAACTGACCTGTACAACCGAGGCAATACTCTTTACAATTTAAGCCGATTTGAAGAAGCTCTGGTCGCTTATGAGCGAGCAATAAATCTCAGGCCTGACTACGCGGAAGTGTGGCAGGAAAAAGCCAAAACTTTATATGAATTGAAAAAATATCGAGAATCGCAGTCAGCTTATGATAAAGCCATAGAATTAAAGCCGGAATACTTGGAAGCTTGGACGGGACGCGGTTATGCTTTGGATAAGTTGCAACAGTCTCAAGAGGCGATCGCATCTTTTGATAACGCTTTGAAAATCCAGCCAGACTATGCCGCAGCGTGGGAAGGCAGAGGCGATGTTCTCTTAGATTCGCAGCGGTACGAAGAGGCGATCACTTCCTACGAAAAAGCTGTAAAATTTCAGCCCAATTTGTACCGTGCCTGGTACAATCGGGGACAAGCTCACCAAAAATTAAAACAGTACGATCGAGCCGTTGAATCATATCAAAAAGCAGTTGAAATCAAATTCGATAATTATGAAGCTTGGTACAATTTAGGCAATGTCTTCCTAGAATTAAACAAAAACCAAGAAGCTTTTGAAGCCTACGAAAAAGCCGTGCGGTTTCAGCCCAAGTTTTATCAAGGGTGGTACAGTAAAGGCATCGCTTTGCTGAAAATGCGGAGGCATGAAGAAGCGGTGGAAGCTTACGAAAAAGCTGTTAAATTAAAACCGGATTATTATCAAGCGTGGTATAATTTAGGTTGGTCTTACCACGAATTACGCAAGTACGAACAAGCAATTGAGTGTTACAGCAGAGCCTTAGATTTAAACCCGAAAGAATATCAAGCGTGGTACAATAGAGGAAATGCTCAGTCCAATTTAAAGCGGTACGAAGATGCGCTAGTATCTTACAATGAAGCTGTGTATGTCAAACCTGACTACTCGGAAGCCTGGTACAGCCGCGGCAATGCACTGGTGGCGGTAAAAAGATACGAAGATGCGATCGCCTCCTATGAAAAAGCTATTCGCTACAAACCCGATTACCGAGCCGCAATGGAAGCAAAAAAGCGGGCAGAAAGTCAGCCCGAAAACAATCAGCCACAGCCAAAACAACAATAATTATTAATTAAATTTAGTCAGAACTTAAGCAATTGTCACAATTAGTAAGGTGCGTCAGATATTTAAACCCTCAATAATCGTTTAAGAAACTCACCTGACGCACCCTACAATGCTATTATTTCTTCTTCCTTGTCAAGAATGATGAATACTAGATAATTCATCCGTGTATCCGTGTTATCATCCGTGTAGTGCCTTCCTTCTTGCTTTCAGCGAACAGCGGGAGAAATTACGGTAACTCGGCGGCTGTCTACTAACATCGGCCAAAAACCTCGATCGCTCAATGCTTTTACAGCAGCAGTAGCGGCGTTTTGATCCGTTGTATAAGCGACGAATAAAAAGGGACGCTGGCCGTAGGAAGCTAAGCCTACTTGCGTGCCTAATGCTTCCCTGACTTGACCTGCTAATTCCGGTTGGTTGAAGTAATCTACTAACACTGCATAACCAGGGCCCAGGGGTTGGGGATTGAAGGCAAGATTGCCACTGGGAGAATTGGTGATTGGTTCTGAACCTGGTGCTGGCTGAGGGTTGTAGACTGGCAAATTTTGGGGTAGTGCCGCTGCGGGCGATCGTACTACGTAAGCTTGCAATCCGACAACATCTTCGATGTATTTAACCCAATCGCTGGCGATTTGCGAGTCGCGAAAGCCACCAACTCGCGTCACCGTGTCATTGATGTACCGACAAACTGTGTTGTTAGTATTTCCAGGGAAAGAGCGTTTTGCTCTTTCTTGCTGTTCGGGTGTTGTGGTGACAATTAACAGTAGATATTCATCGGACTGCGGCGGTTGGCAGCTCGACTGAGCTTTAACAGAACTCGATAAAATTGTCAATACCAAAAGGGCGATCGAAGTAGCAGGAAATAGGGGGAGAGACAAAATAAATTTGTACAATTTACCCCTAATTGTTGTTAGTTGTTTTGTCGGATATTTTGCTCTTTTATTCATGCTGTCTGTAGGGATGCAAGGGCATCAGGAATAGTTGGTGATGGTGCTTGAAATTCACCTGTCAGTACATATTCTAATCGCAGTTTCAACCAGGTGATGAAGACAGGATCGGTAGAAATAATAGCGGCGGCTGGCTGAGGGCATTTTGCTTTAACTTCTGCCATTGTCGGTGCTTCTAGGAAAGCCGGCTGCTTGACCAACCAGAAGTCTATTTGTTTTTCTTGTTCGTTGTAGTTGCGAGTTCTTTCTTTAAACACTTCATCTAGGGCTTCTTCTTCTAGCAAAAAGCGTTGGCTGGCTAAAACGTAGTAGTAGGTTTGCATTTTTGTCGGTTGTTAGAGGTTGACGGTTAGCGGTTAATGTCGCCTGTATCGGCCAGTTTTGCTGGTCAGGGGCGGGTTTGCCGAGTTGCGGCAGTTGGAGAGTTCTAGACTCTTGTGCCGTTTACTTTACCTTATTTGCTGTCATCTTGGGTAGATGCAGAGCAAGTCGCTTCAGAAAAATCTTTGGTGGTGAGTGTTGGGGGAGTTGTGAGAGTTGCGAGAGTGGCTGGTTTTTTGGGGATTTGGGCGATTATTTTTCGGGCTGGTGATTTTCGGGAAAATTTAGGTGACAATAGGAAATTAGATGGAATTGCAGGTTGAATAATTACCAATTATTGAGGCAATCTGGGGGCTGTTAAACCTGATTGGGAGTGGTTTGCATATATAAAAACTTGAGATAGTTTTTGATTGCTAACCCTAAAAAAAGGCTTTCAGGGCGAGCGAACTGCTTGCGGGAAAATCAAAGGTTTGTGACTACTACCTAAAAACAGTCCTGACTATTGTATTAAAAATGTAAAATGTGTGAATTGATTTCCTCTCCCCGGAATAGCGATCGCCCCGCTGTCACTTCCCCCATCCCACCAAAAGCGATCGCCCTCCGCCCCTGCTCAAATAAGCTCAACAAATCAGCTAAATTTGTTGCCCACGTATTGCAGCCAAAGGCTAAACTAATCTAAGCTTTACCATAAAATTTTCTCCCCGTTCATGAACATCGCTTATTTAGTCAACCAATATCCCAAAGTCAGCCACAGCTTTGTCCGCAGAGAAGTCCTAGCGGTTGAAAATTGCGGCATGAAAGTCGCACGATTTTCGATCCGATCCTGCGAGTCTGAACTCGTTGATGAAGCCGACAAACTAGAGCAAGAATCGACTAAAGTAATCTTAGGAGTTGGTTTACAGGGGTTAGCGTGGGGTTTGCTTCGCGTTGCCGCAACTAGACCAATTCGATTCATCGAAGCTGTGCGGTTAATGTTCAAAGTTGGCTGGCACTCGGAACGGGGGATTTTGCTGCATCTAGCTTATTTAGCAGAAGCTTGCATTCTTTTAAATTGGTTTGCAGAATCCGGTACAGCACACGTTCACGCTCACTTCGGGACAAATTCCACAACAGTCGCAATGCTGTGCCGCGTGCTTGGCGGCCCGACTTACAGTTTCACCGTTCACGGGCCTGAAGAATTTGATAAAGCCACACTTCTTTCCTTAGACGAAAAAATTAAACGATCGACCTTTGTAGCAGCAGTTAGTTCCTTCGGTAAAAGTCAGCTTTTTCGGTGGTGCGATCGCACTTTTTGGTCAAAAATTCACGTCATACACTGCGGCGTAGATGCTGCATTTTTAACTGCACCCTACGTCCCCATACCCGCAGCACCCCGCTTAGCTTGCATTGGCCGGCTCAGCGAACAAAAAGGTCATTTATTATTGCTAGAAGCTGCTAGCAAGTTAGCAGTTCAAGGCTTAGAGTTTAAGTTGGTACTCGTAGGAGACGGGCCGCTGCGATCGGATATTGAAAAGCAGATTCTGCAACTCGGCCTGCAAAACCATATAGAAATTACCGGCTGGGCCAGTGGCGATCGAGTTCAGCAAGAGATTTTAGCTTCACGCGCAATGGTATTGCCGAGTTTTGCCGAAGGTTTGCCCGTCGTAATTATGGAAGCCCTCGCTCTCAATCGGCCCGTAATTAGCACCTATGTTGCTGGCATCCCGGAGCTCGTAGAACCCGGTGTTTGCGGTTGGTTAGTTCCTCCCGGTTCCGCAGAAGCATTAGCCGTAGCGATGCGCGCGGTATTGGAAGCACCTCTAGAAAAGCTAGAACAAATGGGGAAAACAGGAGCAGAACGGGTTGCTCAACAACACAATGTTGATTTAGAGGCCAAGAAATTAGTGGCGCTGTTTGAGAGTGCTTGAGAATGGTGCAAAACCTATGGATTAACTGACATTTTGCACCATTATTAATAAGTCTTTCAAGGGCGGGCAGGATGCCCAACCCCTACTCCCCACAGGAAAATTAATTGTTTGTGGAACAGGCATCTTGCCTGTTCCTTGAATTAAGCTGTAATTCTTTGTGGAACAGGCATCTTGCCTGTT
>NZ_JAUBUY010000023.1:0-6533 GCF_036705565.1 Microcoleus sp. AT8-B5 | reverse complement strand
AACAGGCATCTTGCCTGTTCCTTGAATTAAGCTGTAATTCTTTATTGTTTGTGGAACAGGCATCTTGCCTGTTCCTTTAATTAAGCTGTAATTCTTTGTGGAACAGGCATCTTGCCTGTTCCTATAATTAAAGCAACCTACTTACAAACTTTTTAAGGAATAGGAACAGACCGCAACAACTTGTCAACAATCGTCTTAGCCCTTCTTCCCCCCGCCGGAATCAACCGGTGAGACAGTACGTGCGGCGCCAAATCCTTCACATCATCCGGGGTAGCAAAATCCCGCCCCGAAATAAACGCCAAAGCCTGCGACGCCCGGTGCAAAGCCACCGCGCCCCGGGGACTCACCCCCAGAGTAATCTCCTCATCCTCCCGCGTCGATCGCACCAAATCTACAATATACTGTTTCAAAGAGCCTTCCACCTTCACACCAGCGCACAAACGACGCAATTCCTGCACTTCTGCCAAAGAAATACAAGGCTGCAAATCTTCAACAGCAAAACTATCAGAAAGCCGTTCCAACATTTGCAACTCTTCCAACGCAGCGGGATAGCCCAAAGTCAAAGACAAAGTAAACCGATCCATTTGCGCTTCCGGTAACGGAAAAGTGCCTTGATATTCGATCGGGTTCTGAGTCGCAATCACAAAAAACGGCGTCGGAACATTTCGAGAAACTCCGTCTACTGTCACCTGCTTTTCTTCCATCACTTCCAGCAAAGCTGACTGAGTTCGCGGCGTCGCCCGATTGATTTCATCAGCAAGCAAAACATTAGCAAAAACTGGGCCGGGCAAAAACTCAAACTCTCCGCTGCGCGGATTCCAAATATTAGTACCGGTGACATCCGTCGGTAACAAATCGGGAGTGCACTGAATCCGCTGAAACTTCCCATCGATCGATCGCGCCAAAGACTTCGCCAGCAGCGTTTTTCCCACACCAGGCACGTCTTCCAGCAGCGCGTGTCCGCCCGAAAACACGGCTACCAGCACCAAGCGAATAGCATCCGCTTTGCCAACCATAGTTTTGCCTAGATTTTGTTTGAGCCGCTCAATATGTTGTCTCATATCCCTGATTTCTAATTGTTAATTGCGAATTGCTAATTGCTAATTGTTGAAAAGATATCAAGATTGCCAAATTCTTGAGTCTTTGCCTTGCGGACTTCGTATTTGTACAACTAGAATTTAGTCTGACTCATCTTGCACCATTTTTAAAAGCGATCGCCTGTTCTAGATCACATAATTATTAGACTTTAGCAGTTAAGAGGCTTCTAGCAATATCGCAATCTGCCTGAATTTGAGTTTTGAGAGCATCCAGAGAAGCGAATTTTTGTTCGGGTCGCAAAAACTCTACCAAACTCGCACTCAAGGTTTGACCGTACAAATCCCCAGACCAATCTAACAGGTGAACTTCCACAGTGGGTTGCAGACCGTCTACCGTCGGGCGGCAGCCAACATTCATCACCCCATTGACAAAAGATAAATTGGATGCTGTGCCGGGGATTACAGATTTGGGGTTTTCCCGCTGATAGGAAGAACTTTCCTCTTTCATATTTTCCCATCCATGCTTCAGCGAGACTCGCACTGCATACACGCCAAAACGTGGCAAAAATTTTTCCGGCGGCAGTTCGATATTAGCAGTAGGAAATCCGATCGTCCTACCCAGCCGCTGTCCCCCAACCACAGTTCCGACTAAACTGTAAGGTCGCCCCAGCAACTGATTCGCTCTTCTGAGGTCGCCGGATGCCAGACCTTCGCGGATTGCAGAACTGCTGATCCGATCGCCCTCACCGCAATTGTGCAGCGGTACAAGAGCAACATCAATACCGTAACCAGAGGCGATCGACTGCAAATCCACAGCCGTCCCAGCGCGTCCCCGACCAAACCGAAAATCAACCCCCACACTAATTCGACTCGCTTTTAGTTGCCGCACCAAAATTTCCTCGACAAACTCACAAGCAGTCAAAGCCGCTAATTCTCGATCGAACGGCAGCAGCACAAGTTGCTCGACGCCCATGGCTGCGAGCAATTCTACCTTTTCTGCCAGAGGTGTCAGCAGTTTTTTCGGTTGACCCGTAAAAAATTCTTGCGGGTGCGGATCGAATGTCACCACAGTGCTGTAAAGTCGATCGACCCCATCAGAATCGATTCCAGAAAGGCTGTTGCCGTCGGCCCGAGCGCCTATCAAACCCTCGAACTTATGGCGACTGTCGGCTCGATCCGGCGGTGCTGCTGAGTCATTTTCGCAGGTCGCCGGATGTTCTGTTTCCCAATTTTGATCTGTGCCAACGTTTGAGCGCAAGTTTTGCCCCGACGCAATCACCCTGGCAGAATTTTGCCCAGGCGATCGATTTAAAATTGGCTGCACGACTTGTCGATGCCCTAGGTGCAAACCATCAAAGTTTCCCAAGGCAACAGAAGTTGGAGTCAGAGCAGCGGTAGAAGAAGAAGTTACCCACACGCTTAAAATTTTGACATACTTAGTGCGATCGCCAGTCGATTTTAGATTTTAGATTTTAGATTTTAGATTTGACTCCACAGATAAATCTGGAAGGTTGAACTTTGGTCTAAACTTTTTGGTTTTCCACCACTTAAGCCGGGGGCTTGTATCCGTCTCTGAGGTCAGCCCTAACTTAAATTTGAGATTTCTGACCTCAAGATTTCAGAACCATCGGGCAATCTCAAATCCATCAGACAGGCACTTGAGGCGCTTGCACCGACACTTCAGACAAATTGTTATCAGGAGGCAGCAATTGTAACGACAAACCTTCCCGCGCCATCAAACTGTTCGGGAATCTTTGAGCCACTTGTTCTCCCACCTTGTCTAAAAACTCGTCATTGTGCAGCGGGTCGTGGTGAAAAATCACCAACTTTTTGACATTAGCAGCCTTTGCCACCTTCACCGCTTCCTGCCAAGTCGAATGTCCCCAGCCGACCTTGCTGCTTTTCTCCGCATAATACTCCTCATCGGTATAAGTAGCGTCGTAGATCAGCACCTCAGCATCCTGAGCCAAATACAGCACATTTTCGTCTAAACGATCGGGAAAATGTTCGGTATCAGTCACGTAAGCAGCCGAATACCCCCGCCAGTTTACGCGGTAGCCTATAGCTTCGCCCGGATGGTTCAGCAAAGCAGTTTCCACCTTAATCTCTCCGATTTCCAGCGGTTTGCCCACTTCTATATCGTTAAATTTCAGGTCTGCCCCCATAATTTGCAGGGGTACCGGAAAATTGGGGTGCAGCATCTGGTCGTGGAGGCGCTGCTGGATAGTAGCCTTATTAGGAGCAATAGCCCCATAGATGTGAAAGCAGTTCCCAGGAATAAAAGCTGGGACAAAAAATGGGAATCCTTGAATGTGATCCCAGTGAGAGTGAGTAAAAAACATATGAGCTTTTACGGGCATCTGGGACAGGAGAGTTTGTCCCAAAACCCGCAATCCAGTACCGCCATCGAAAATTAGGCGACTCTCACCCACTCGCATTTCTACACAGGGCGTGTTGCCCCCGTAACGTACTGTTTCTGCCCCGGGAGACGCTATGCTACCTCTAACGCCCCAGAAGTGAACCGTGAATTGGTTGTGCATACTAGACATGGGTTTTCTTGCAAGATTGTTCCGGCGAGTTATCGATAAGGTGTTTACATATTACTAAGGGCTTTACCATCAAACCCAAGTTCTTTGACGGTCGAGTTCCCCACTTGTGGGAACTGCCAAGAGTCTCGCTCATCGCGAGAATGCAAAACTGTTGGGCTTGACAACTGAGCAATAAATTACAAAGTAGACGTTGGAAGTCTCGATCGTAACTATTCTTTTCGTCTCTTCACTAGCCTAACCTCCGCAGACACACTTTGGGGCAGTAGTTCTGTCTGAGTTTGGTCAAAAGCCGCTGTTTCTCCAGCCTCTGCAATTGCCGAACCGGATTGCGCGGTCGGTTGCTTGCCTTGCTGCTTTACCGGTTTGAACCCGGATGATGGCTTTCCTGCTATCTAGTCCGGTCGATCGACCATAATATGCAGGTGGCGGGGCTGTTTTACGCCGATATCTGGCCGATATTGGCGATCGGGCGTGAACGCGCCGCTACAAGAATGACGGTTAATTTACCCGACTTGAGATGCTCCCGCCATTTAACCCCTGCCCATGAGCATCCGGGACTCCTTTTTAGCAGAACCCGGTTTAATTAACTCAACTCCCATTAATTCAAAAATCTTAGCAGTTTAGGAATGCTCCTGCTATTAATTATCAACCAATACTGTCTGGATGCTCGGCCCGCTGCGGTTCGTCCCGCTAGCGGTCAAGCTGAACCCAGCCTCATCTGACACCGGGTAGCAGCGAGAGTCCGGGCCTGCGGGCAAAAGGCTAAATTTTCGTCGTGCATTTCTTGGCGGACGAATTGAATCACTCAAAATTCCCCTATTTTCGGAAATTAAAAAATTTCGCTTTTTGGCTATCATGCCAACTCCGATCGCCATTCTGTCTCAAGAGCGATGCAGAAATATTCCCTGTTAACCTGTGGTGCTTTTCTCAACAATCTTCAATCGCTCTATTTTTGGTAAGGATTTCTCGGAATTCGGCGCATTTGCGGTACTCGCCACGGGTTTGAATTTCCGGTATCATAGAAGCTTAGAGTCTTATTTGCCGAGAATCTAAATCAGTGCTAAAAAAGCCTGGATAACTTTAAGTTATTTTTCAAAAAAGTCAGTATGAATCAAGTTAAAAAAACTACAACCAAGCTGAATAGATCGCCGGTGAAAGTGTCCGATCGCACTTTGGAACTCGGTAATCTTCCCTTGAGCGACCTGTCTTTAGAAATAACTGATGGTCAAGCTTTGAGAGAATTGAGTTCGGACGATCGCCCGCCGGCAACCCCAACAGCCACAGGCCGGACTGCCGAAACAAGACGGCGGAGGGTAGATGGCAAGACCTCCTGGGCCCGATCGCCTGTGGTTTCTACTGCGTTTCTCAAGTGGCTGCTAGAGAGTTTGACTCGATCAAAAGGTTGGCTGGCAGTTATCACCCTGGCAGCAGTTTGGGGGTGGTGGAACAGTGAATTACTGTTTTCCACAGGCCTGGGGATAGCAGCGATGATGGTGGTTTACCGAGGGCAGTCGTGGGACTGGCAATTGCTGCGGGCAAAAGGCGAGCAATTTTGGGAGGGCCCGAACCGCCGATTCGTTTTAGCCGTCGGCACCGGCGGCATTGCTACCTTGGGCGCTTACATGAGTTTGGCGATTTGGGCGGACTCTGAGAGCCACTGGATGGCTTTGAGCCTAATTTTGCAGAATTTGGGTACGATCGCGATTGCAGGGGTGTTGCTGCGGCAAGGGTTGAGTCTGGGGGCAGCAAAAGATGAAGATGCGATCGATCGCATCTTGGCGGATTTGACTGATGCTGACCCCGTGAAGCGTTTGATTGCTGTGCGGCAAATGACCGATTTGGTGAATCAGGGTGGGTTTGGCCCTGTGAGCTCTGTCAAAAGTTCCATCGCCCGTTCCCGCGCTGCCGAGTGCTTTCGCCTGATGCTGAGTCGGGAACCAGAAGCTTTAGTCCGCAATGCCCTTCTCGAAGGTTTGCAGACTTGGGACGCTACTTATGGCATGGCTTTAACTAATGCGAATGGGAAGTCCCGCGCTCTACCGAAGGTGAGCGTCGGGATGAAAGCTCGCGGTGAAAATAAATTGAGCGACAGCGAATCAATATAGTTTTTGTGTGCTACGCTCATCTTATCGGTATTCTGCAATCTTGATAAATGTATAAAGCCTACAAGTACAGAATCTATCCCACAAGTGAGCAAGAAACCTTGCTTGCAAAGTCTTTTGGTTGTGCGAGATGGTTTTGGAACTATGCTTTAAATCTATGTCAAGAAACTTACAAAAATACTGGCAAAGGACTATCTAGGGCATACATACAAGGCTTGCTCCCTCCACTCAAAAAAGAATACGAATGGCTAAAAGAACCCTATTCTCAATGCTTGCAGGTGGTGGCATTGAATTTATCTACTGCCTACAAAAACTTCTTTGACAAGAGGGCGATGCCACCCAAATTCAAAGCCAAGCACGACAGGCAGTCGATCGGCTACCCTCAAAATGTCAAATTCGACGGTGACTATATCAACCTACCTAAGATTGGTTTAGTTTTCTGTCGGCGACATCGTGATTTTGAGGGCGACATCAAGACCGTTACCGTGTCTCGCAACCCGGACGGCAAACATTTTATTTCTGTTTTGATTGACGATGGGAAAGAAAAGCCTGAGTTAGTCCCAGCAGATAAAGCTATTGGCATTGATGTAGGGTTAACTCATTTTGCGATCACCAGTGATGGTTCTAAGTTTGGCAATCCCAAACATTTTATCAAGCGTCAACGCAACCTAAAACGTAAGCAGCAAAAGCTTGCTCGCAAAAAGAAAGGTAGTCAAAACCGAAAAAAGGCAAGACTGGTAGTGGCAAAAGTTCACTCCAAAATTGCTAGATGCCGTGAAGATTTTCTACAGAAGCTATCCCGCAAGATAGTTAACGAAAACCAAGTTATTGCAGTGGAAAATCTC
>NZ_JAUBUY010000022.1:0-120939 GCF_036705565.1 Microcoleus sp. AT8-B5 | reverse complement strand
AATCAGTTACACTAACCAGAGGGTTAGGCTAATCGTCCTTGGATATTCTTTATCCATTTGGATTAAACGAGTCGCACCCAAATACTTTTATTATATCCCGTATCAACAACCAGCTAATCTGCTAGAAGTATAACGATCACAAATGAGCAATCTCAACAAACCTCTGTCTGCACTTCCTTCCTATTGGCCCAGGCCCGATCTGTCCCAAGCGGCTTTTGTCGCTGAAGGCGCTGTTGTCATCGGCAGGGTAGAGGTGGCTGCAGGGGCTAGTATCTGGTACGGGGCGGTGGTGCGGGCGGATATAGAGCGAATTGCGATCGGCTCAAGTACCAATATCCAAGATGGAGCAATTCTGCACGGCGATCCGGGGAAACCGACTGTTTTGGAAGATTTCGTGACAGTCGGACACCGAGCCGTGATTCACTCAGCTTACATTGAACGGGGCTGCCTGATCGGGATTGGGGCGATCGTCCTGGATGGAGTGAGGGTGGGCACAGGCTCGATCGTCGGTGCAGGGGCGGTTGTCACCAAAGACGTTCCCCCTCACACGCTAGTTGCGGGAGTGCCTGCCAAACCCCTGCGGGATGTCTCTGAGGAAGAAGCAGCCGAGTTGGTGGAACACGCTAAGCGTTACGAAAAGTTGGCTTTGGTTCACGCGGGGAAAGGTTCTGATTTGGGATTTGGTTAGTTGATAGAATAAGATTTTCAGCAAAAAACTATTTGTTTCCAATGGCTTACACCGCGCAAAAAATCCTAACTTTTGAAACATTCCTCGATCGATATTGTGACAACTTCCGCTACGAGCTCGCTGACGGAGAATTAGTTGACATGGAACCCACAGGCCCCCACGAAACCGTCAGCGGTAAACTAGCAACTCAAATCGGCATCGCCATCGCAGCCGAAAAACTACCTTGGTTCATTCCGCGCACTTGTTTGATCCGTCCATTTTCAGATGCAGCTACTGCCCGCCGTCCCGATATTGTCGTATTAGATGAAACTGCTATTGTCAGCGAACCTCTTTGGGAAAGAGAACCTGTGATTACGCTGGGACGATCTATTAAATTGGTGGTAGAAGTCGTCAGCACTAACTGGGAAACAGATTACGCCCGAAAAGTTGAAGAATATGCTATTTTAGGGATTCCAGAGTATTGGATAGTTGATTATCGCGGATTGGGAGGCGTGGCTTTTATCGGTAAACCAAAACAACCTACTATCACCGTTTGCCAACTGATTGACCAAGATTACACGCAGCAACAATTTCGCCTCGGCGATCGGATTATTTCTCCTTTGTTAACCAGCTTGCAACTGCGGTTAGATGATGTTCTACCGCGTTAGGCGATCGACAACAAATTTTAGATTTTAGATGTTAGATTGGAGAATTGATTAATCTGGCAGCCCTGAACCCAATTGCTTTTGGCCAACAATCAACAGTCGAGCGATTTGAGATTTGAGATTTGAGATGGGAGAATTGATGAATCCGGGAGTCCAGAACCCAATTACTTTAAGTCAACAATCTACAGTCAACAACCGTCGGAAATCTCGGAATTTGTTCGATAGATAAAAGTTTAAAATAAAATAAAAAAAATTGTAAAGCTCGATCGAGCGCTAAGATTAATCACATGAATAACGATCGCACATCTACTCCAAACATCCCCCCGCACACCTGGAAACGTCCCATCGGCCTCGGTTGGGAGAATCCCTATACAGTCCGCTACGCAAGCAATCTCGACGACGGGCCCTGGCACGGAATGCCTCTGGGCGGGTTCGGTGCCGGCTGCATCGGGCGATCGTCCCGCGGCGACTTCAACCTCTGGCACATTGACGGCGGCGAGCACATTTTTCGCAGTTTGCCCGCTTGTCAGTTCAGCGTTTTTGAAGAAACTCAAGGCAAGAAACAAGCTTTTGCACTGTCCACTGAACCGCCTACCGATGGCAGTTTATCGAGTTGGAAATGGTATCCAAAAGAAGGAACAAGAGAAGAGTCTAATTCTGGTACTTATCATGCTTTGTATCCGCGCAGTTGGTTTGTTTACGAAAATGTGTTTCATGCTCAATTAAGCTGCGAGCAATTTTCGCCAGTTTTGCCGAACAATTATCAGGAAAGCAGTTACCCAGTCGCCATGTTTGAATGGGTGGCGCACAATCCTACAGATGCGCCGATTACTCTCAGCATCATGCTGACTTGGGAGAATATTGTCGGTTGGTTTACTAATGCTAACAAGTCGCCGAAAGTCATGGTTCGAGATGATGGTAGTCCATTTTATGACTATCAACCCCGGTGGGGAGAAAGCGGCGGAAATATGAATTTGTTGGTGGAAGATTTTCACCGAATCGGTTGCGTGATGACGCGGTTGACTGCTGAGGAGGAACCGCAAGAGGGGGATGGACAATGGGCGATCGCAACTATTACTAATCCGGCGGTAGAAGTATTCTATCAAACTCGTTGGAACCCGGCGGGGAATGGCGAGGATGTTTGGCGCAACTTTTCTGCAGAAGGTTTCTTGTTGGATGACAAAGACGAGACAGCCGCAGCAGCAGGAGAACAGTTGGCTTGTGCGATCGCAGTTCGCTTTACTATTCGACCGGGAAAAACTCGCAAAATCCCCTTTATTATAGCTTGGGATTTGCCCGTTACTGAGTTTGCATCGGGAGTTTGGTACTACCGCCGCTATACGGACTTCTTCGGCCGCAACGGCAAAAATGCTTGGCCGATTATTCGCACTGCAATGAAGCATTCCGATACTTGGCGCGAAAATATTGAAGCTTGGCAAAAACCGATTTTAGAACGGAAAGATTTGTCAGACAGTTTTAAAATGGCTTTGTTTAACGAGTTATACGCCCTCACAGACGGCGGTACTCTTTGGAGTGCGGCTGACGAACGCGATCCCAAGGGTCAATTTGCGGTTTTGGAGTGCATTGATTACCGCTGGTACGAAAGTTTGGACGTGCGGCTTTACGGTTCTTTTGCTTTGTTAATGCTGTGGCCGGATTTGGAAAAGTCGGTGGTTTTAGCGTTTGCTAGGGCAATTTCTGCCGGAGACGATACGCCGAGAATTATTGGCTGGAATCAAGCTTCGGCTATTAGAAAAGCTGTCGGCGCGACGCCGCACGATTTGGGTGCTCCTAACGAACATCCTTGGGAGAAAACGAATTATACTAGCTATCAAGATTGCAATTTGTGGAAGGATTTGCCTTGCGATTTTGTGTTGCAGGTTTATCGGGATTTCCTGTTGACTGGCGCCACAGATTGTGAGTTTCTGCAAGAGTGTTGGCCGGCAATTGTTGAGGCTTTGGCTTATCTGAAAACTTTTGATGAGGATGGGGACGGAATTCCTGAGAATTCTGGAGCACCGGATCAGACGTTTGATGATTGGCAAATGCGGGGGATAAGTGCCTATTGCGGGGGTTTGTGGTTGGCGGCGCTGGAGGCTGCGATCGCGATCGGCGAAATCTTGGAAGATGCAGCACCGCAGATAATTCCTAACCCTCAAGCAAAGATAGCATTATATCACAGTTGGCTGCTACAAGCAAGACCGAGCTATCAAGAAAAACTGTGGAACGGTCAATATTACCGTTTGGACAGCGAGAGTAATTCCGAAGTGGTGATGGCCGACCAACTGTGCGGTCAATTTTACGCGAAACTGTTAGGATTACCGGATATTGTGCCGCCGGAATGTGCAGCCAGTGCTCTAGAAACTGTGTACGAATCTTGCTTTTTGAAGTTCAACGATGGCGAGTTCGGTGCGGCAAATGGGGTGATGCTGAACGGTTCGCCGGAAAATCCTAATGCGACTCATCCTTTGGAAGTTTGGACGGGTATTAATTTTGGGTTGGCGGCTTTTTTGGTACAGATGGGGATGGAGGAGAAAGCGTTTAAATTGACGGATGCGGTGGTGAAGCAGATTTATGAAAATGGGTTGCAGTTTCGGACGCCGGAAGCGATTACGGCGGGGGGAACTTTTCGGGCGAGTCACTATTTGCGGGCGATGGCAATTTGGGCGATTTACGGAGTGTTGACTAATTTTAAATAGGGGAAAAGGTAGATAGCAATCCTTGTAGGAGTTGTAATTTTTTTGACCCCACCCCAACCCTCCCCGAACCCGTGGGGAGGGAGTAAGAAATTCACAAATGATTTAGATTACTATATTAGGTGGTGAATCCCACTTAACTTTAAAAAATTTAAGACTTCATATCATGTCCCGTCGATTACCCTTCATCAGGTAGGGGCGGGTTCACCAATAACATCGGCCAATAATTGACAATCTCAAAAACCCGCCCGGCCGGGATATTATGGTCAATCCGATATGAGATCAACTCCATTTTTAGCAAGAAAAACGGTTAATTTAACTATCGCTAAAATTGACCGTTAAAATTTTTAGCCTTCCAGGGAGACGCTAATGTTTCCTGCTCAAACTTTAGCTATGCTAAAATTTTAAAATGAAACAGCCCTGCTGGGATGCGAGGGAGATCGAACTCGGCTATAAACTAGAGAGAAAAAGGGTTTGAGGCGATTGTTGACACCAATGCAGTCCGCACCTTACCCGTATATAATTTGGAGCGATCGCCAATTTCAAGATAAAATAGAAAAATGTCAAATCCTTTGCTTTCCCTCAACTACGAACCCGCCCTCGAATCCCTCGGTGGCGACTATTTTGATGAAGTCCCTGCGGCCGATTTTCCGCAGCATATTCTCCGCTTCCGCAACGACAAATTATTGCCGATATTGGGTTTAGACCCAGCACAAGTAACCGACCAACATTTTATCGAAGCGTTCGGCGAATTTCACTGCGTCCGCCCCTTTCTCGCACTCCGTTACCACGGCTATCAATTCAACCAATATAACCCCAATTTAGGTGATGGTAGAGGCTTTTTGTACGGCCAAGTTCGCGGCACTGACGGCAGACTTTACGACTTCGGCACTAAAGGTTCCGGCCGCACTCCCTACTCGCGGGGCGGTGATGGTAGACTCACTCTCAAAGGGGGAATTCGCGAAGTTTTAGCCGCCGAAGCTTTGCACCGGTTGGGAGTTAGAACATCTCGCTGTTTTAGTTTAGTTGAAACTGGAGATGCTTTGTGGCGGGGGGACGAACCATCTCCGACGCGATCGTCCGTAATGGTGCGTTTCAGTCATTCTCACATCCGGTTTGGAACTTTTGAAAGATTGCACTATATCCGCCGCCCGGATTTAACTAAAAAACTTTTAGATTTTGTTATTGAATATTACTATCCACAACTGCATTTAGAAGCAAGTAATGCCGGGGTTTCGCCTGCCGAAAAATATGCCCTATTTTATGCAGATTTAGTCAAGCGAGTAGCTGAATTAGTCGCTCAGTGGATGGCGGCAGGATTTTGCCACGCCGTGCTGAATACTGATAATATGTCAATTACAGGAGAAAGTTTCGATTACGGGCCTTTCGCTTTTATCCCAACTTACAAGCCGCAATTTACAGCAGCTTATTTTGACTATTCGGGTCTTTATTGTTACGGCAATCAACCGTTGATTTGTAGGGACAATTTAGAGAAGCTTCAGGAACCGCTAGCAGCGGCGATTCCTCAAGCTGATATGGATGCGGGTTTGGCAAAGTTTGGCGATTATTATAATGCAGCTTATCGGCGGTTGATGCTAAATAGATTGGGATTTGAGGATTTGCCAGAAGCTGATGGAGATGAGTTGTTGAAGGTGACAATTAAAATGCTGGCGGAGTCTCAAGTAGGCTATCACGATTTCTTTTTTGAACTGCGAAGACAGTTTTCTGGCACTTGGCGAGATGATGCTACTCTAATTTTTACTGAGGCGGAACCGGCGGACTTGATAGCACCTTGGCGACAGTTTTATTATCACGTTTTGCAAAGTTTGTCGGCGGATGATATGGACAAAATGGCGGACAGGTTGCTGCGGCACAATCCCGAACAATCGCTGTTGAGACCGACGATTGAGGCTGTTTGGGAACCGATAGCTATTGATGATAATTGGGAACCGTTTTATGAGTTGGTGAAGAGACTGCAAGACCCAGAAAATTGATTGATAATAGCTTGAATTAATAGCGCGTAATGGCTGGTTCACCTGCATTTTCTGTTGGTATTAAAGATTAGCGTGAACCAGCCCCGGAGCAATCTGAGATTATAAAAATCTGCCACATAAGAAATATAACACCGAGAAATAATGACTAATGACTAATGACCGAAAGCATCCAGGATACAAGCCCCCGGATTCATTCCGAAAGCAGAATCAGGACGGAGAAATACAGCATATTCGGTGGTTGATGAAGTACAGTAGCTGCTATATTTATGTTGTGTGATTTTAATATGTAGGGTGCGGATCTGCGACCTTTTAAATAGAACTTGCAGATTGACTGGTGGCGACGCACCTTACTTACTACAAGATTGTGTGTACTAAATATACATGGAATATGCTGTAAAAAACCTGTATCCGATGAAACTTGCCGAACGTATTTATCCGTGGGGTCAATGCTTCAATTCTTTAATCTAAAATCTAAAATCTAAAATCTAAAATCGATTGACTACTTGAGTTTTTCAATCTCAAATTGTGCATCTTTGTAACCGCCAGTAAGTCCTTGATCGAGAAACATTTTGCCAGCTTTTTCTAAATCGCTAATTGCTCCTGCTTTGTCTCCCAAGGAGCTACGAACCATGCCTCTACCGTAGTAAGCAGCCGCATAATTCGGGCTGATCCGAATAGCTTGCACGTAATCTGCGATCGCACTATTGTAATTCTTTAACTCGTGATAAATCTTAGCCCGATTGGCGTAAGCTTCAGCATTGTTGGGATTGAACCCGATTGCTGCTGTAAAATCTGCGATCGCCCCCTGGGCGTCACCCCCGGCGCTGCGAGCTAAACCGCGATTGTTAAAAGCATTAAAATCATTCGGATTCACTGTCAGCGCTTGAGTGCAATCGGCAATTGCTTTGGGATAATCCTTCAAATTTAAATAAGCAATGCAGCGATTGTTGTAAGGAACCCCATCCTCCTCGCTCAGCGAAATTGCCTGAGTACAATCGTCAATTGCCGCTTGATGCGCTCCTAAATTCAACTGGGTGCTACAACGATTAGCGTAAGCATCTCCACTCTTGGGATCGATCGCAATTACCTGAGAATAATCCGCCAAAGCTCCCTGATAATCTCCTAGGTGAAAGCGAGCTCTCCCCCGACTGTAGAAAGCATCAACATTCTTAGCATCAAGTTTAATTGCTTCAGTATAATCTCCAATCGCCCCCTGCAAATCGCCACTCCCAGCACGAGCCAACCCCCGCGAATGATAAGCTTTAACCAGGTTCGGCTGCAACCGAATTACTTCATTAAAATCCTGAATAGCCATCTTGTAATCTTGCAGTTCTAAATAAGCAACTCCTCTTTCATAATATGTATCAGCATCCTTGGGCTGGAGATTCAGAGCTTGAGTGTAATCCTCTATCGCCCCGCGCGTGTCGTTAAAATCGTGACGGGCTAGGCCGCGGTTAAAATAAGCCTGAACATATTTAGGATTGAGAGCGATCGCCTGAGAATAATCTGCAATTGCTTCTTGATATTTTTGTAAATCATAATTAGCATTACCGCGCTGGTAAAAACTCTCAGCATTTTTAGGATTCAATTGAATTGACTTATTAAAAGCCTGCAAAGCTGCATCCGCATCTTTATTGCGAGACTTTTCCACTCCCTGTTCGTAATATTCCTGAGCTTTAATCGGATTCGGGCGGCGCCAGTAACTAAACAGAAATATCAGAACTATTGCCGCCCCGACGCCTGCCAAAATCAGCAACCAAAATCGACTTCCCAAACGTGACGAAAAACTATCAGAAGAAACTAAGGTGGGAGCCATACTTTTCTTGTGAGCCGGATTCATCGGTTCTTGGCGGTGTCTCAACTTGCTCAGAGCTAGCAAAACTTCATCCGCAGATTGATAGCGCTTGGCAAATTGGTGACAGACCATTTTGTCAATTATATTGGCTAATCCCACAGAACATTGAGCTCGGTTTCGCCAAACAATTTCCCCGGTATGAGAAGGACTCGGATCTTGCAATTTTGGCAAATCCGTACCGGGTAAACCAGTGATAGCTTGGACTGCCATCATCCCGACTGCATAGAGGTCACTGCTAAATTGCGGGTTGCCTTGAAATTGTTCGATCGGCATATAAGCCGGAGTACCAGTAGCAATGGTGCGCGGAAATTCGGTATCGTAGTCACTGACGTGACTTGCAACTTCTTTAACCGAACCAAAGTCAATTAAAACTAATTTGCCGTCTGGTTTGCGGCGGATTAAGTTGGAGGGATTAACATCGCGGTGAATCACTCCCTGAGAGTGTACGAAGGCGAGAACTTGTAACACTTCTTGCAACAGATCCAGCACTCGTTCTTCTCGCCAAGGTTGACCGGCCACAATTTCCCTATTTAGGGCGTGTCCGGGGACAAACTCTTCAACGAGGTAGAATTGATTCGCTTCTTCAAAATAAGCTAGTAAAAATGGAATTTGATCGTGTTTTCCCAGCTTTTCTAATATTTCTGCTTCTTGTTTAAATAAGCGATAAGCTGTTTTGAGAACTGTGGAAGTGTTGCTGGGAGGGCGCAGTTGTTTGACTACACATTGAGGATGGCCCGGTCGGCGAGTATCGACAGCTAAATAAGTCTGTCCAAAAGCTCCTGAACTGAGAATTTGCACTACGCGATAACGCCTGTCTAAAAGTTGACCAACCATGTTCATATCTATAATTTAGAATTGGTAACGGGGAATTGGTAATTTGTAATTGGTAATTTGTAATTGGTAATTTTGCTTTCTTGTTTCTTCCTTTTTTCTTCTCCCTTCTGACTTTTTTCTGCTTTTTTTAACATCTGAATGGTGACTAATAGTTTATTTAGGGTCGTTGATTTGTGATTGTGCGTTTTGGAAACCATCGGCTCTTCCTTGTTCTAGAAAGAGGGTTGCAGCTTTCTGAAAATCCTCGATCGCCCCAGCACGGTCTTTGAGTTGGCGGCGGACGAGGCCCCGGCTATAAAAAGCGCTAGCATTGTTGGGGTTGAGCCGCAGCGAGTGAGCGAAATCCTCAACTGCTAAAGGGTAATTTTTTAGTTCTGAGTAAATAGTACCGCGATTGCTGTAAGCTACGGCATCGCTGGGATTGAGTCGAATTGCTTGAGTAAAATCTTCCACAGCTCCCTGCTTGTCTCCCGAAGCCGATCGAGCTAATCCTCGATTGCTGTATGCTTTGGGATTGTTGCCGTTGAGTCCGATCGTCAAACTGCAATCTTCGCTAGCCTTTTGAAATTGCTTTAAATTCAGATAAGCAATGCAGCGGTTGTTGTAAGCTGCTTCATCTTTTGGATCGAGGCGAATTCCTTCGGTGCAATCTGCAATCGCTTTGTCGTAGGTGGCCAAATTCAAGTAAGCGCTGCACCGATTGGTATAAGCATCAGCGAGATCGGGTTGTAATTCGATCGCCTTAGTATAATCTTCCATCGCTCCTTGATAATCTGCCAGATTAAATCTCGCTCGACCACGACTGTAGTATACGCCAGCTTGTTTGGGGCTAATTTGAAGGGCTTGAGTAAAATCTGCCATTGCTCCTGTTTTGTCGCCTGCTGCCGATCGAGCTAAACCCCGATTGCTGTAAGCTGTAGCATCGTTGGGACTGAGCCGAATTGCCTGAGTGTAGTCTTCAATTGCTGTGCGGTAGTCGCCCAAATCGTAGTAGGCCAAACCCCGCTGAGAGTAGGCCTCACCGTCGCTGGGATTGAGTCGCACTACTTGGGTGAAATCTTCCACGGCCCCCCGCTTGTCCCCGATGTCGAGGCGGGCCATACCTCGATTGTAGAGAGCTTTGGTGTGGCTGGGATTGACTTTAATTGCTTGCGTGTAATCCTGTATTGCTTCCTCGGTGGCGCCCGTGTCGTAGCGAGCGTTTGCCCGCTTGTAGTAAGTTTCCGCATCGCTGGCATTCAGGGCGATCGCTTGAGTATAATCGGCGATCGCGCCTGTTGTGTCCCCTTGCTGCGCCTTGGTAACGCCGCGGGCCAACAATTCTTTTGACCTCGCCGGACTTTGACTCTGCCAAAAGTAAATCATCAGTGCAGTCAAGATTAAAGCTGCCCCTGTTGCAGCCAACAGCAGCAGTTTGGTTTGGCTTTGTCTTCGCGGTTGACTCATAGCGTCCGTGATGATTGTGGCTGGCGGCGGCTCAACCTCCAATTTTACGGCGATTTGTTTGAGGTCTGCTAAAACTTCGGCGGCCTCCTGATAACGTTCCTCGCAGTCGGGGCGCACCATTCGATCGATAATATCTGCTAGGGCGACCGAACAAGTTGCCCGGTTTCGCCAGGGAATTTCGTTTTTGTTGTTTTTTAAGGCACTCAGTTCGTTGGGTGAGAGTCCCGTGACGGCAATCTGGGCGATCGTACCTAGAGCGTAGATGTCGCTATTGTAACGGGGGTTGCCGCTCAATTGCTCGATCGGCACGTATAATTCCTGAGCCGCCAAATCCTGTTTTTTTGCCACAGGCCGTTTAACAGAGTTCGGGGAAGTTTGCGACAACAAATGACAGTTAGCAAGTTCCGGGTTAATTTCTTTGTCTAAGCTAAAGTCTACCAATACAAATTTGCCGTCAGACTCGCGCCGGATCGCTCTGTCTGGTTGAATTCTGCGGTGAATAAAACCCTTCTCGTGGATGAACACCAAAATTTCTAATATTTCTGATAGCAGATTAATTACTTGGTCTTCATCCCAAGGTTGACCGGGTATTAGTTCTTGACTTAAAGGTAATCCGGCAATAAATTCTTCAATTAAGTATAAACTTTGATTTTCCTCAAAATACGCCAATAATTCCGGGATTTTGTCGTGTTTTCCCAATTTTTCAATTATTTCGGCGTTTCTTTGAAATAAAACTTTGACTAATTCTGGAGTTTGCGAACTTGTGCCGGGTAGCCGCATTTCTCTAACCGTGCATTGCGGATACCCGGGACGGTGAGTATCTGCTGCTAGATAAGTTTTTCCCACCTCACTTGAGTCTGTGACTTTAATGATGCGGTAACGTCTGTCTAGAAGTTGACCAATCATACTTTGCCCTCTACCCTGTCAATCGATTTTAGATTTTAGATTTTAGATTTTAGATTGAAGCATTGACCCCACAGATAAATTCGGGGGGCAAGTTTCATCGGATACAGGTTTTTTCTTTCTCCACGGATGAATCCGGGGGCTTGTATCCTGGATGCTTGATTGTCAATTTTCCATTATCGCATGAAATCAGAATAGCCAAAATATTTGGCTGAGTAATTTAAGTTCGATCGATCCGTGACTCCTACCCAAAAACCGATAGTTGCTTTCCGACAGGAGTCGTTAGCCTCCCAAAATTTTAGACCCCTGTTCAAGCTACCCGATTCATTTGTGGAGTCAATCTAAAATCTAAAATCGACTGACTGGACAAACGGGCGATCGGATTGGCTAGCCAAGTCCATCGCTGTTGCCACGCTCTTCTAATATTTTAGAAAAAAAATGCTGAAATTGTTTATCCTGTCAATGAGATATGTATAATTTAACAACCAAGCCGGAGGTCAGTCAAATGAACGTACAAGTGGTTGAATCCCTAATTCAAGTTATCTGGTCTCTCGCAGCCGACGAGCAATTAGCGATTCTAGGGAAAAGATTACCAAATATCTCCTACGCTTCGACCCGGAAACTGGTGCATTTTGCCCTAAAGGGCGACTATTTTAATTTTTTGAATGACGAACTAGAGATTTATACTCTCAAATACCGAGAAGCAATTGCCTGATACTCAAAAACAGGAGATTGAGAGAACTTTTAAATGTGTGAACAATAAAAATGTCTGAATCACTAACAAAAGGAGGAACGATCGCAGCGATCGCCACCGCCATAGTTCCCCAACAAGGCAGCGTCGGCATTGTGCGAGTTTCCGGTTCCGCAGCCTTAAAAATTGCCGAAACTCTGTTTCGCGCCCCAGGACGGCAAATTTGGGAGTCTCACCGCATTCTTTACGGTCACATCCGCCGCCCCAAAACTCAAGAATTAGTCGATGAAGCTTTGCTGCTAATCATGAAAGCGCCGCGTTCTTTTACTCGCGAAGATGTGGTGGAATTTCACTGTCACGGTGGCATTATGGCCGTGCAGCAAGTCTTGCAGTTGTGTTTGGAACATGGGGCGAGATTAGCCGCGCCAGGAGAGTTTTCGCTGCGGGCTTTTTTGAACGGGAGGCTGGATTTAACTCAAGCTGAAAGTATCTCAGATTTGGTGGGAGCAAAATCGCCCGCTGCTGCACAAAGTGCTTTGGCCAGTTTGCAGGGAAAATTAGCGCAGCCCATTCGCAAATTGAGAACAACTTGTTTGGACGTGTTGGCAGAAATTGAGGCGAGAATTGATTTTGAGGAAGATTTGCCGCCTTTAGATGAAGCTAAAACATCTTTGGAAATAAATCATGTTTTGGAGGAATTGTCAACAATTTTGGCGACGGCAGATCGCGGAGAATTGTTGAGAACCGGTTTGAAAGTAGCGATTGTTGGGCGGCCGAATGTGGGAAAATCGAGTTTGTTGAATGCGTGGAGTAAGAGCGATCGGGCGATCGTCACGGATTTGCCCGGTACGACGCGGGATGTGGTAGAATCGCAGCTAGTTGTGGGCGGCATTCCGGTGCAGGTGCTCGATACTGCGGGCATTCGAGAAACCGAAGACAAGGTAGAAAAAATTGGCGTTGAGCGATCGCGCGCAGCAGCAAAACAAGCCGATTTAGTGTTGTTGACAATTGACGCGACATCTGGTTGGACAGAGGGCGATTCGGAAATTTACGAACAAGTAAAGCACCGCCAGCTAATTATAATTATCAACAAAATCGACTTAGTAAAAACCCTCCCCGAACTACCTTTTTCCTCAGAAATTCACCCAATAGTTACCACAGCCGCCGCCATCGACCGAGGCATAGAAGACTTAGAAACAGCAATTTTAGATGCTGTCAGCGGGGGAAATTTGCAAGCAGCCAACTCCGACTTAGCAATCAACCAGCGACAAGCAGCGGCCTTAACTAAAGCTAAAATTTCTCTGGAACAATGCACAGAGACTATGAGCAATAAATTGCCTTTAGATTTCTGGACAATAGATTTGCGCGGTGCAATTCAAGCATTGGGAGAAGTTACGGGCGAAGAAGTGACAGAATCAGTGCTCGACAGAATATTTAGCAGGTTTTGCATTGGCAAATAGCAATAGCAGGACTTACGTAAAACCTCTCTATTACAGGTTTGCAATCCTCACTTTACTGCTATCACTTGAAAATTCAGAAGATTGACTGACTCGCTTGGTTGATTTTTGGCAGATTGAGTGGTTCCTACCGTAAATCAGCCCGGCCAATCCTTCAATCTAAAATCTAAAATCTAAAATCTAAAATCGATTCGCTCATTCTTACGATCGAGGTCTTCCCAGACTGGTAATATAAAGCACAGCCTCACCCGCAGGAATACCGAGAACGTCATTGACACGATCGTCAAAAAAGCCCGCGATACCGCTGACACCCAAACGCAGTTGCATAGCTGCTAAATTCAACCGCTGGCCCAAATGACCCGCGTCCATGTGCAAATAGCGGTAAACTCGATCGCCATATTTTGCTACAGCCCTGTTCAAATCCGCCGTGTGAAACAACAGCGCCCCCGCATCTCTGCCCAAGTCTTGCCCCAAACACAAAAAATGCAATTCCCTGCGGAAATTTTTAAACCGAATTTGCCGCAATTCTTGAGCTTTCGGAGCGTAATAGTAACAGCCTTCTTCTAACCCATGCACTCCCGAAACAGCAATAAAAGTCTCGATCAAACTTAGATCGAAATAGTCTGGATTACCGTCTAATCCTTGGTCGATATAGTGCTGCGGCTGGTAAGTAAAATCCAGCATAGCTAGCAGTTCGCCCAAGCTCAAAGAAGCACCTGTATAAGCACGGGTCGAACGCCTTTTGAGCATAGTGTTTTCTAAAGTTTCCAGGTTCACTCCCCAAGGAATCGAAGGAGTGACAGTCGAAACTTTAGTACAAAAGGGAAAGTTGTATTTATCTTCTAATTCCCCTTCATTTTCATCAACTTTCCAGCCGTCAGATCCGGTAGGGTCTGATTCTAAATGCGTCGCTTTGTGGAGGTATTTTAACAGTTGACCTTCGGAAATTTTCGGGTAATCTGTCGTGGTGTTTCCGGGCAAAGCTGTTTTAAATTTAGGCAAGTTTTGGTCAATATCTAGCAAGTCGGCTAAAGCAACTACACAAATTGCTCCTTCTTGATCCGAGTCGATGTACAGTAATTCATTGACAGCTTCGTCGGCGAATCCTCCAATCAGGTGAGGTCGGTAATCGTTGACGGCGCAAGCTAACTCGATATTGCTCAATAAATGACCGGTGTCTAGAAAAATTCGCCGATAAGCTCGGTCTTCGTAACGCCAAGAAGAACGGAAAAAAACAGTGGTAATGGCGATCGCCAATTGGGTATTTTCTAGCGCGGGCGACTGGAAACAAGCTGCTTGCAATGTCGGCCAAACTTGACTGTCCCAAAAATGAACAAGTGAATGAGTTCTGCACTGATAGTTGTAGAGTCCGGCCGGCAACTGGGCAGTGCCACGGGAAATTAAATAAACCTCTGCTGGGTAGAGTCCACCCGCCGACGGTGCGGATCGCAAATACAGGTAGCTGTCGTCTACCGTCTGCACTTTCGCCGTCAACCCGTAGCTGCACAGCAACAAGCTAGATAACCGATGCCACCAAGCGGCATCGGGATCGGCATCGGCATCCTCCGAGGGGTCTTTGAGATAAGGCTTGAGGTCAAAATACGCTCCAATTTTATATTCTTTGAAAGGCACAGGTTGCTCTGTCCAATCTAGCTGTTTGCTTTTAGCGGCAATGGTTTCAGGGTCGTATTTTGTCCGTTCGTGGTAGTGCTGAGCAATGGAGAGAGGAAGTTCTGGCATATTTCAGTAGAGGATTGGCTTTGGTTTCTCGATCGATCTTGACATTACTAACCGCTTACTGGTTAAGCAAGGCAGAAATTTACAAATATAAAAAAAATCTTAGAAAAAATGCGACTGTTGTTACACAAGCTTAACATAAGAATATGCCTAAGTATAAATACGCAGAATAATAACCATTAATTACTGTTATGGATTGGCTGCAGTAGCTGTCGTCATGAGGGGTGAAAATGCAAAAGCTAAGCGCTGA
This sequence comes from Microcoleus sp. AT8-B5, assembly GCF_036705565.1. Taxonomy (NCBI): domain Bacteria; kingdom Bacillati; phylum Cyanobacteriota; class Cyanophyceae; order Oscillatoriales; family Microcoleaceae; genus Microcoleus; species Microcoleus sp. AT8-B5. Next base: position 105,744 of record NZ_JAUBUY010000022.1, on the reverse strand, counting down.
GGAATTGCTCGCTCAGTATGCTGAGGGCCAGCGAAACTTTAACGCAGTTGACTTAAGTGAAGATAACTTGTTTCAAGCAGATTTGACAGAAATAAATCTTTCTGGTAGCGTTCTGAGGCGAGCTTATTTGCCCTACGGAAATTTGACTCAAGCCAATCTTTATAAAACTGATTTGCAAGATGCTGAATTGGGCGATATTCAACTTTATCAAGCTAACTTGTCGGAAGCAACTTTATCAAGAGCAAACTTATCAAGAGCAAATTTGCGTCACGCCAATTTGCAAGGTGCTAATTTGCAGAAAGCCAATTTGCAAGGTGCGGATTTGTACAATGCAGATTTGACGAATGCCGATTTGAGATATGCGGATTTGAGCCGTGCTAATTTGGAGAAAGCAAAGTTAACCAAAGCTCAATTAGCGGGATGCAACTTATTTCGATCGCGTTTGGTTGATTTGTCGGAAGCTGAGTGCGATCGCACGACTATCGGCCCCGAAGGCTATTGATGATTTGCATCGGCTAGTCTGGGGCGTAGGGCGATCGGCTTAATTAGTCGTGAAGCGTAAGCTGTTCTACATTTAAATTGTCTGTTAAAAAACAATTCCCCGTCTTGTGGGGTGGGGTGGGCCTAAAAGCCCGCCCTGAATATACAATTTAAATGCGCGACAGCGTAGCTATCCCGTAGGGAATCGCCCTTTTTAAAATTTCTTAACATTTCTCGACACGCCGGAAAAGGTGAGTTACAGTCGTAGAGAACTTATCGCTCCGCAACATTGACAATAAATAACACATTTTTTCAGCGAAAAACAGGCTAAAATTTATGAATTCTCCAGACAACAAATCCAGAGAACTCCGGCGCAAAGAACAAGAACTGCGGAAGCGCGAACAAGAAATTAGGCTCCGCGAACTAGAAGCCGAAATTGACCGTTCAGTGCCCGAACATCTAACAAGCAAGTACCAAGAACCCGACAGCCAAGTTAACGGCAAACTCAAACAGTGGCGCAGAAAAATTATAGCAGCCGCTCAATTTACAGGCATTGTCATTGCTGTTATCGTTGCAGTTCGCATAGCATCTTGGCTGGCAGCCGCGCTGATAGTGGGAGGCATTGCTTTCATAGCTTACAAAATGTTTATTGAAGAAGACAAAATTTGAGAATGTCAAGCAGGAAACTATCAGGAAATACCCATGAACCTTAAAGTAGAAACTAGCAACTTTCTCAACGATTTAGAGCGAGTAGCCGCCGTCCGCCGAGAAATTGCCACTCGCCTCAGCAACATCGCCACAGCCATCAACCAATCAGAATTAGCAGGAGGAGAAGCATCGGGAAAACTCGGTTTAGAAACAGACAACGCCGACATTGATATCGCCAGTAAAAACTTGCGCCAAGGAGTCTTTCGGCTGCTAGTGCTAGGCGACATGAAACGCGGTAAAAGCACTTTTCTCAATGCGTTAATCGGCGAAAACTTACTGCCCAGCGACGTAAACCCCTGTACAGCTTTGCTGACGATTTTGCGCTACGGTTCAGAAAAAAAAGTCACCGTTTATTTCAATGACGGCAAAAGCCCAAAACAGCTAGATTTTAAAAGTTTTAAACAGAACTACACAATTGACCCCGCTGAGGCAAAACGCTTAGAAGAAGAAAAGAAACCAGCATTTCCAGATATCGATTGCGCCGTAGTAGAATATCCCTTACCTTTGCTGGAAAAAGGCATAGAAATAGTAGACAGTCCCGGACTGAACGATACAGAAGCCCGGAATGAATTATCTCTCGGTTACATCAACAACTGCCACGCTATTTTATTTGTACTTAGAGCCACTCAGCCTTGCACAATGGGCGAAAGACGCTATCTAGAAAATTACATCAAAAATCGCGGATTGAGCATTTTCTTCCTGATAAATGCTTGGGATCAGGTGCGGGAAAGTTTGATTGACCCGGATGATCCTGAAGAATTGGCAGAAGCAGAAGGGAAACTGCGGCGGGTTTTTCAAGCTAATTTGGCTGAATATTGTTTAACAGAAGGCCACGACATTTACGACGAGCGAGTGTTTGCAATTACCTCAATTAAGGCGCTCAGATTGCGGATGAAAAACCCGGATGCGGATTTGGCAGGTACTGGTTTTCCCGAGTTCATGGCGGCACTAAATACGTTTTTGACCCAGGAAAGAGCGATTTCGGAATTGCGTCCGGCGAGGACTTTGGCGCGTCAAATTTCTGCTCGTGTCCGCGAAACTGTTGGGCGCAGATTACCATTACTCGATCGCGATGTCAATGAATTGAAGGAAAAGATTAATTCAGTTGAGCCGGAGTTTAAAAAGCTGACTCACATTCGCGATGAGTTTCAACAAGAAATTATCGAAGTTAGAGATAGTAAATCGCGGGCGATCGCAGATTCTTTCCGCACCTACGTTCTCAACTTAGAAAATACCTTTGAAACAGATTTCTTACGGTATCAACCTGAACTGAGATTTCTGGATTTCTTCAGCCAAGGCAAGCGAGAAGCCTTTGAAGCATCGCTCAAACGAGCATTCGAGCAGTACATCAATGACAAACTAGCAGCTTGGACTCTAACTGCTGAACAAGAGATGAATTCAGCATTTTCGCAACTCTCGAAAAGTGCCGCAAATTACGGAGCATCTTACACGAAAGTGACTGAAAAAATCACCGAAAAACTAACGGGACAAAAAATACCAGCAGCAGTCAGCAACTCGAACGAAGATAACTCGCCCAGTTGGGCAAAATGGGCGATGGGATTGTTCTCGTTAACGACCGGGAATCTGGCAGGCGTAGCAATGGCAGGAGCAGGTTTTGATTGGAAAAATATCCTGCTCAACTTAATTACTGTGTTGAGCGTCAGTACGATTCTTGCTAGTTTGACGGGGATTGTTTTGGGGCCGCTGTACTTGGCTTTATTGGGGATGGGTGTTGGGGTTTTGCAAGCAGACGGAGCTCATAAACAGTTGGTGAAAGCGGCGAAAAAAGAGCTAGTGAAATATCTGCCGCAGGTGGCTCAAGAGCAGTGGCAGCCGATTCACGATGCTGTAAAAGAGTGTTTTGATGTTTACGGGCGGGAAGTGGGCGATCGCATGAATGGTGATATCAATTCTCGGAAATCAGAGTTAGATAATTTGCTGGAACAAAAGGAATCTCGCGAGATTAATTGTCAGGCTGAATCACAGCGGTTGAAAAAATTGGAGGCTGATGTTTCTGCCCAGTCGCAGAGTATCGAATCGCTATATCAAGCTTTCCTAGCATCCGCTTGAAATAAAACAACAATATGCAACAACCCGAAATTTATCAATACCTCACCGACAATCTCAAATCAGCACTCGGTATTCTCGAACTCGACAAAAACTCCCAACTTTATCTAGATACAACCTCAATCTGCGAGTATCTCGCCAAACCAACTTTTCAAATAGCTGTCTTTGGCCCGTTTAACTACGGCAAGTCAACTTTGCTCAATGCAATGCTTGGAAATCGTGCTTTGCCGATCGACCTTGTGCCCACTACAGGTGCTGCCATTTATGTCAACTACGGCGAGGAATTGCGCGCAAAAATTACCCTCAAAGACGGCACGGAAATTAGCGAACCGGGGACTGATGTTTTGAAACGCTACGCCATCCTTGACGACGCGAGACAAATGCGGGATGATGTGGCAGCCGTGAATGTTTACTGTCCCCATCCATTCCTGCAAACCGGTGTGGAATTGCTGGATTTGCCGGGAACCAACGATCGCGAAGAACAGGATAATTTGGTTCGGGATAAATTGCTAACGGCTGATTTGGTTGTGCAGGTTTTAGATGCTCGCAAATTGATGACTTTAGGCGAACGGGAGAACTTGAGAGATTGGTTGAGCGATCGCAACATCAACACAGTCGTCTTTGTTGCCAATTTTCTCAATCTACTCGAACCAGACGACCAAAAACAAGTTTACAATCGCTTGTTGTTTGTTGCCGAAAGTTTTCGCTCGAACTTGCCGAACAATATCAGCAATATCTACCGCGTCGATGCTTTGCCGGCTTTGAGGGCGAGGCTGAAAGGAGATGTGGCGGCCGCCCAAACTACAGGAATTGCCAGCTTTGAATCGGCTTTGCAGAGTATTGTGGCAGATCGACAGGAACAACTAGCAGTTAAGTTGCCCAGAATTGAAGCTATAGCTACTAAAATTTGCCAATCTCTTCGAGCCAAAGCTGAAACTGTCACCGCAGAAATAGCCGCTGCTCAAAAGAAGCACAAAGACAAAATTGAAATTAAACAAAAAGCTGAAAAACTGATATCAAAAGGCTTTCAAGCCAGCGTTTCCGATTTCGAGATTTGGCTTTACCAGCCCACACTTTTGCAGCGGTATCAATCGGAAATGGCGCTGTCGCTCCAGGAAGGGAGTTTTGATGCCTGGAAGCTAAAATTTGAGCGAGAGGTGTTGAAGCAGCAGCAAACCATCGCAGAATGGGTAAATAAAGCTTGCGAGTTCTTTGATAAAGAACAGCCGATCGCACTTTTGATTTCCTTTCCTCCATCCCCGCAAGTTAGCTTACCGGAACCGCCACCACCTCCAGCTCAAAAGTCGATCGACAGTGAAGTGACTCCTGTGGCGATCGCCACAGGCTTAGGTTGGCTATTGGGCGGGCCCGTGGGAGCCGCAGTAGTCGGCGGTGCTAGCTATATTTTGAATAAAAGAACTGGGTATGAAAAGCCGCCTGAATCGCCAGAAGCTTATCTAAATCAAGTAACGGAAATTTGCAGCGAGGCTGCTAAAAACTATCTCGCTCGCTTCAGTACCGATACTTTTTCCATGCTGCAACACTACAAGGAAATCGCCGGAAAAGTTATCTGTTTTCAAGACAGCAAAGAGCCATTAAATATGAATGTTCAACAGTACCAGTTACAGTTAGTAAATAATTTAATCGAGAACTTAGAAGCACAATTGGAGAGAATAAAAGTTATATGATTTGAGATTTTATATTACTTTGATGGCTCTGTCAAATCCTCAAGAACAGGCAAGATGCCTGTTCCACAACAATTCAGTTTTATTGTGGGAAGAACAGGCAAGATGCCTGTTCCACAACAATTCAGTTTTATTGTGGGAAGAACAGGCAAGATGCCTGTTCCACAACAATTCAGTTTTATTGTCGGAAGAACAGGCAAGATGCCTGTGCCACACAAATTCAGTTTTATTGTGGGAAGAACAGGCAAGATGCCTGTTCCACAAAAATTCAGTTTTATTGTGGAACGGGCATCTTGCCCGTTCCTAAAAATAATGAAAGATCCAATTTCTAATCAGTCACTGCTTTAACTTCCTTCAAATGACCAAATCTGTAATTAACGGCAAATGATCCGAACCGACATTTCGGCCAGTACGAATCTTTGAAACACCAATTTCTTTGCTCACTAGAAAGTGATCGATCGGAATATAAGCCAGCGGCATAAAAGTCGGCCAAGTCGGTAAAATGCCAAAGCCCGATCGCGCATTTCGCAGTTTTGCGGTTTTTACCATATTTTTGTAGAATGGCGACCACATTACCTGTTTTACCTGTAGCTACTATGGCTATAAATAGCATGAAAGCAGGCAATCCGAGCGTGGTGTTTCTGATGAGATAGTCCATTATACAATTTTAGATTTTAAATTTTAGATTTTAGATTTAGAATGAATCATGCAGTTTTTAGGGCAATGCACACCCCACCTAAGCTGTTGTGCATTTAAATAGAATGTCAACAAACAATTCGCCGTCTTGTGGGGAGTAGGGGTTGGGCCTAAGATCCCGCCCTGAATATGCAATTTAAATGCGTGACAGCTTATTGACTTAAGAGCGACTTTACAAACTCGGGAACCTCCTTAAATTTCATAAATTTCTAAGGGTAAGTTGTCGGGATCTCGGAAAAATGTAAACCGTTTTTCGGTAATTTCGTCAAGGCGAATGTTTTCTACTTCTACTTCTTGGGATTTTAAGTAAGCAACGGATGCTTCTATGTCCTCTACGGCAAAAGCTAAATGTCTCAAACCGCAAGCTTCAGGATTGTTAACTCTTTCAGGAGGATTGGTAAATGAGAAAAGCTCGATGGTGTCCCCGTTTCCGACTCGCAAATCTAGTTTGTAAGAATTCCTCTCGGTTCGGAAAGTTTCTTTGATAATGGAACATCCCAATACTTCTACATAAAATTTTTTCGATGCTTCGTAATCCGAGCAAATAATCGCCACATGATGTATTGCTTTTATTTTCATCTTAAAAAAGTTAGTTAGTTGCGTTTTTCTGAGATATTGCACCATGTTAAATAAGCTTTTTATGAACAGGCTTTCCGGCCTGTTCCACAACAAAATTCACTCTTTGTGGAACAGGCCGGAAAGCCTGTTCTTGAGAATGGTGCAAGATGTGAGGTTTTTTCAAATGCACAGCACGCTATTGACAATTATATTTGACTCGGCGACAAACCCTGCTAAATTCAGCGCGATCTCGCTAAAATTTCCCCCGCTCAAATCTTAATTAAAAAAATTATGTAAAAAAAGTACCCTACTTTGATAAAATGAGAGTTTTGCAGTCAATCACCCAATTTGCATCTCAGGAGACAAGGATTATGGCCCGTATGTATTACGACACCGACGCGAACCTAGACCTCTTAGCCAACAAAACGATTGCTATCATCGGCTACGGTTCCCAAGGACACGCCCACGCGCTTAACCTCAAAGACAGTGGCATGAATGTCGTTGTCGGTTTGTATCCCGGTAGCAAATCTGCCGCCAAAGCAACCGACGCGGGTTTAACAGTTCACCCGGTAGACAAAGCAGCAGCCGCTGCTGACTTCATCATGATTTTATTGCCCGATGAAGTTCAAAAAACTATTTACAAAGAACAAATCGAACCCAACCTTTCTGAAGGAAATGTTTTAGCATTTGCTCACGGTTTTAACATTCACTTCGGCCAAGTTGTTCCCCCTGCCAATGTAGACGTAGTAATGGTTGCCCCCAAAGGCCCCGGACACTTGGTGCGACGGACTTACGAACAAGGGGAAGGTGTTCCGAGTTTGTTTGCAGTATATCAAGATGCTTCCGGTCAAGCGCGCGATCGGGCAATGGCCTATGCTAAAGGTATCGGCGGCACCAGAGCCGGCATCCTGGAAACCACTTTCCGCGAAGAAACAGAAACGGATCTTTTTGGCGAACAAGTAGTTTTGTGCGGCGGTTTGAGCGCCTTAATTAAAGCTGGATTTGAAACTTTAGTTGACGCCGGATACCAACCGGAATTAGCTTATTTTGAATGTTTGCACGAAGTTAAACTTATCGTTGACTTAGTAGTAGAAGGAGGCCTCGCCAAAATGCGCGACAGCATCTCCAATACCGCAGAATACGGCGATTTAACTCGCGGCCCCCGCATCGTCACGGATCAAACCCGCGCCGAAATGCGTAAGATTCTCAGCGAAATTCAATCCGGCCAATTTGCCCGCGAATTCGTTCTGGAAAACCAAGCCGGCAAGCCAGGTTTTACCTCCATGCGCCGTCAGGAAGCAGAACATCCTATTGAAGAAGTTGGTAAAGATTTGCGAGCTATGTTTAGCTGGTTGAAAAAGCACGCTTAATCAATTTTAGATTTTAGATTTTAGATTTTAGATGGGAGGATCGATCTAAAATAGTCCTGGACGCATAACCTCTATCTGTAGGGTGTGCATTGCACACCTTACTGCTGGGAAAATCTCAAATCTCAAGTTTAATCGATTACAGATTAGAGATGGGATAAAAAATCTAAAATCTAAAATCCAAAATCTAAAATCGTACTGTTTGGTTGTGCTTCGCTTAACCCAACCTACAAGAAAATGGCTAGGTATTGTTAAAGAAACAGGGTTTCTCGCTGGTAGCTCAAAACTATCGACTCGGGCTAGGAGTTTTTTGCAATTTCTCAATATCCTGTTGCCTTTTCTCGTTGAAATCTCTCGGCCTCAACCAATCTGGCCACAACCCGACGAAGAACTTTCGACTGGCCACGCTAGTATCTCTTACAGGTTTGGGGAGAAAAGTTAAAGTGTCACCGTAAAGGGTAAACAGGGCTGCCAACAGAAGCAATAGCGGGATAAGATTTTTTTTAGGCATCGCAGTTGGGGAGTAGAGTTTGTGAAAGCGGTTGCTTATATTTTGCCCTTGCACGGACAAAAAATATCAGAAACAGCTTAAGAAGAAAATCCACCCTGGGGGCTAAGCTACCGCGCATACAAAAGGAAAGGCTGCTAGTCGTAATCTCGTTTCCGCTGACATCGGAATCATAATTTTCCCAGTGCAGTGGGAGTTTCCCGTGTGGCTCCGCGCTCTCAGGAGCGATCGTCCCGCTCGCACTCAAGTATAATTTCGATGTCACCTTATTTGATATTACTACAAGTTTTTATCATTAGTTATTAGCTGATGACTAATGACTAATGATTAATGACTAATGATATTATGTCCCATCGATTTACGGCGATTAAAGGTCGGGTCGGGTTTACAGATTTTCCCGTTTCTATTCAATATCTTGGCGAACCCGCCCCTACAGGAATCATGGTTAATTGACCGGACATGATATGACTAATGACTAATGACTAATAACTACTTATTCCTTTGAATAAAAGTTTGCACGACGGTATTAATTTCCGGGGAAATTTCTGTTACTAGCCGCACCGGGATTGCCGATGTGGAGGCAAATTGCGCGTATTCTGGTGTTAGAAAGACTGCATATTTATCAGCTTCAGCAGTTAGTTGCGCGGCGGTAGCCAAACTTACAGCTTTAATATAATTGCGTATGCTAACAGCTTGGTCGCCGACAACTTCATCCCCAGTAATTACTGTGCTCGGCCTGCGAACTTGGTTTAAAGTTGTACTCGGATCTTTGACGCTTAAGTGCGTTCCTCCTACAAAACCAACTAGCCATTTAGGAGATGGAATTTTCGGAAAGCCAGCAATTTGTTCGGCTAAGGCAGGAGTGGTTTTGTCGGCAGAAGATGCTACTATTAATGTGGGAATCTTAATTTTACTTAAGCCCGTTTCTCCAAATAATAATGATGCGATCGGATTCATGGCGATCGCCCTTTTAATCCTCCCATCCCGCAATTGATACCGTTCTTCGGGCAATCCGGCCGCCGCGCACTGAATGCCTTCGCCTAAGCTGAACCCAATCAAATCCCCCTGACACCTTTGTTTGAGTCCGCTCAATTGCAGTTCGGCGCCGGCCACGGACAAGGCTGTAGCGCCGCCGAAGGAATAGCCAACGATCACCGCTGGGTCGATCGCAATTTTCCCCTGCAAGTTATCATCAGTTTGGTTCAATTTTGTCAGTTCGTCGAGTACAAAACTGATGTCTTTGGGACGGTCTAAAAACTCTTGAGGAGCTAGCAACGGACACTTCCCCGCCATCGCAGCATTGGTATTCGTCTCGTTACTGCCGGGATGTTCTAAAGCTGCTACCACATAGCCGTGAGACGCCAAATGCTCGGCTAAGTAGCGCAAATCCGTGCGGACGGAACCCAAACCGTGAGAAAAGACGATCGTCGGTTTGTCGGCTGTCGCAGCTCTTGACCAGTACACATCAACTGGAATACGCCGATTGCGGGCGCTATCGTTCAAATCTAGCGCCCGTACCTGCACGACATTAGGGCCCGGCTGGGTTGGATCGAAAGGCAGCTTAAACGCGGGTTTAACTGGTGCTAACTGAGGTGCGATCGCCGCCATAAAGCGCTGAGTTTGCCAAAAACTTACGTTCATATTTCCCAAAACAGCGAAAGCTCGATCTAGATCCACCACGACCCGCGAGCTCGGATAAGATTCAATGAAACTCAATATAGATAAGCCTTCCGGCGCTTTTGCTCCCTGCACCAGAGCGGCTCGCAGCGCTTCCACACCCCCACCGTCGCGCCTGGGTATGACAGTAGTCAAATCCGTCAGGATGCCAGTGCCAATGCCCGTATTTAGCAAGTTGCTCAGGCCGACTACATTGAGGGGAATTTTCGCTTGCAGCGCCCGAAAAATTTTACTCCGCTGTTCGTCAGACAAGAGATTGGCATAAGCTTGCAGTTTGGCGGGGACTTTTCCTGTTTCTGCGAGTTCGCGCAAATCCGCAACCGATATTGACGTTTCTAAAATACCTTTGCGGATAACAACCGTTTCTGCCGCTTTTACAGAGGATGTCGCGTCGCTGAAAGTGCCGATCGAAATCGAACCCAAAACACTCGCCACTGAAGAAAACCATCTGAAATTTGGTCTGATGCTCATTTTTACGTTATTGAACTAGAGGAGATATATCACCATATTCTCAAAATTCTCCCAGATACCGAGAAATTGTCCTAGATGCCGAGAAATTGTCTCCATCGGAGTGCGATCGAAATTAGTTTGGAAAAGTGCGATCGTCCGGGCTTTAGGCGGGTTCTTTTTGAATGATTAAACCGCAGAGGGCGCAGAGGGCGCAGAGGAAGAGAAGAGAGATAGGAATAGTGTCGGTACCCACGGATTTGATATTAACCTGCAGCCCGAAAAGTACAAACTTCGGAAGTTAGTTATCTCATGGACGGTTGCATCGGATGGAGTAGGATTAAATCTTAACAGCAGATCAATGCAGATTCATAACATCATCTGCGGTTAAAATATTGGGAGCATCTCATATTTGTAAAAACACTTCTTCTGGCTCCTGACTTCTTCCTTCTGACTCTTTTCTCCTGACTCCTTACTCCTGACTCCTAACTCCAATTTCTAGCTTGCCTGCTTTCATTGAGATGCTCCCAAAATATTCCTCAAGATACAGGAAAATAAACAACAAGCATCGAGATATCTGCGTGAACCCGGGCGATCGCTTCCGGTTCTTTGAGAGTGCCCGGTTTTTCCCACAAATTCTGGTGAGAAATTGTGGTTAAAATCAGCAAATCGTGTTCTAACAAATTCTGCGAAACTAGCCTGATAAAATTTCCCCGCACCCGATTTACTGGTATCTCAGAAAGAATTTCCACCTCCGCCCCACTTTTGTTGCTTTGTTCCCGTTTTGTCGCCACCAACAACACTTGCAAACTCGCCTTGAGTTCCTCGGCCAAACTCTTAGCAATATCCACGGTTTCCTGAAATCCAAACCGAGTCAACTCGCTGTCAGTTACCGCCAAAAGAACTCTGGCTGTATTCTGGAGAGGATCGGGAAATCGAGCAATCAGTACGGGTACGGGCGATCGCCCGATCACAGTATCAATGATGCTGCCAAAAAAATTGTCGCGAGTCGTGGAAAATCCCTTCCAACCGCAAACTATTAAACTAGCCTCGCGTTCGGTTGCACTCCGCAGAATTCCGCGATCGATCGCATCATCTATCCTCGCGATCGGTTCAACCGCACAAGCAGCCGCATGGGCGACAGTTTCCGCAGCAGTCAAAAGTTGAGTTTGCTGCATTTTCTCTGCGGGCGAAATTGCTTCCCCGCGATCGGACAAAATATGCAGCGGCAACAAAGTTCCCTGAGATGTTTTTGCTAAAATCAAAGCCAAACGCAGCAAATTATCTTCCGTATTCGGATTAGCAACAGGCACTAAAACTCGCTCTCCCCATGAATGCTTTCCCGCAGTAGGAACCGGCAAACTCGACCCCGGCGGCTGCATTTCTTGACCCCACCGAGATACAATCCAAGGAGAAGCGACACAAGTTACTAAAATCATGGCAATGATGCCGTTCACCGTTACGCGATCGACCAATTTAATCTCAAAAGCAACCGTAATCGCCGCCAAAGTAGAAGCAGCTTGAGCAACAGAAAGGCCGAACATTACCATAATGTTCGGAAACTCAAAGCCAAATAATTTCCCCGGTAGCCAAGCTGCCAAAAACTTGCTCACCACCTCTGCTAAAATCATCACCGCCGCCACCAACAAAGACTGCGGCTGCTTTACCAAAATTAGCGGGTCAATTAACATCCCCACAGAAATCAGAAAAAACGGCACAAACAGCGTATTGCCAATAAACTCAATCCGATTCATCAGGGGACTCATTTTGGGAATAATTTGAGTAATGGCAATCCCCGATAAAAATGCACCAATAATTGCCTCAATTTCAATTAGTTCTGCTGCGTAAGAAACTAGAAATAGGGTTGCTAATACAAATATAAATTCGGCATTTTCGTCGTGTCCGAATTTCTTGAAAAACCAGCGACCGATTTTGGGAACGCCCCACAAAGTAGCAAAAGTGTAGATAGCAAGAGATGGAATGAGAAACAGCCAAAATTCGAGAGTGAGATTTCCTTTGTAAGCTTTAACAACAATAGCCAGCACCAACAGTCCCAACACATTGGTAATTAAAGTCCCGCCCAAAGTCGTAGTAATAGTCTGAGTTCGCATCAATCCCAATTTGGTGAGAATTGGCAGCGCTAAAAGTGTGTGCGTAGCAAAACAAGAAGCGACTAAAATTGCAGCCAGCCAGCTATATCCCAACAGCAGCATCGCCCCTGTCCCCAATATCATCGGTAGCGCAAAAGTAGCTAGCCCAAATATGACAGCTTTGTCCGCATTCAGTTTGAGATCGTCAAGGCTAGTTTCCAGTCCCGCTAGGAACATCAAAAACAGCAATCCTACAGTACCTAGCAAAACAATAGTAGCGTCTCGTTGCAGCAAATTGAGACCGTTGGGCCCGACAATTACGCCAGCAATAATTAAACCCACTATTCCCGGTAGTCGCAAGCGCTCAAATACCAGCGGCGCGAGTAGCATGATTGCTAAAAGAACCAGGAAAACGGGAACGGGGGCGGTAATTGGCCCGGAAGTTAACATAAATTTTTTACCCTACATATTGGCAGCGAACTGCTACCATATTTAAAAGGAAATAATCAAAATGTCTATCAATCTAAAGAGGTATTCTCAATATTTTACAGCGTAATTGGTAATAAGTAGGACTGGGCGGGAGCAACTGGGTTTATTGGTAAAATATGGGTTGGATGACTAGAAATTGGGCGCAGCACGAACTCCGATAAAAAAAACTATATTTTTCAGTCCTGGAAGCACAAGAACCAGGTTAAGAGTCAAAATAACAGGTTGTCAGCGATCGACTTTAACGCCAAAACCTGGTTTTTTATCCTATTTGCGTCCACCACTATTTAGGTATCAAATGCAGCGGGACACAGACATATATCCCAAAATGGAATTTGGTAAACTCGGTCTAATTCAGAAACCCGGTTTCTTTTAAAAACCGGGTTTTTCACCACAGCACAACAGACAATTTAAATGGGTTTGTCTTGGACGCGAAACAACCTGGTTTCTACGCAACGTACTTAACCTTACCCTTACGGTAGCTAAGTATGTATTTCTTGTCAAGATTTTTCCATCTAATTTCCAATGATAGGCTAAGCGATCGACACAATGCTAGCTCGCTCGTAAGGCAATCTGTTAGTCGGCAAAACCTCCAGATTAATTTGCAACGCATCCAAAGCCGGATTTTCGGCTAGCAGCTTTTGCGTCAAACTCTTATTAAGAATTTCCCAGAAATCCGTTTCATTGGGATAATTAGTCAAGAAAGTGTCGATGCTTTGGTAAATCGGCACAAAGTCTGGATACTCATCCTGCGTAATTCCTGGTTTGTACTGATATTTGACATCCATATTGAGGTTATTCAAACCCTGGTGATCGATCGAGTAATTAGGAATTTTGAAATCCCATGCTTCGCCTAATTTACCATCTTGAGTGCGAGTAACGGTACTGCTGCGCTCGTAAGGCAATCGGTTCGTCGGTAAAACATCCAAATTAACCGTCACCGACGAAAGTGCCGGATTGTCAGCAAGCACTTTTTCGGTCAGATTCTTGTTGACAATTTCCCAAAAATCTGTTTCGTTCGGGTAGTTAACTAAAAGGTTGTCAATGCTCTTGTAAATCGGCACAAAATCAGGATACTCAGAATTTTGAATCCCGTCTTTGTACTTATAATTTACATCAATATTCAGGTTGTTTAACCCTTGATGATTAATGGGGTAATTTGCCAATGTAAAATTCCATTTCTCCGTCAGTTGAGCATCGGACGGAAAGAAAGAAATTCCTATTGGACGCTGTAGCTTGCTGTCGGGAGGGACAAAAATAGAACTGTTACTCGATCCAGGATTTCCCGATATTGGCAGCGGTTCGTCAGTCTTGCCATTATACCGCAAAACAGCGCCGGCACCGTTAGCATTAGCGCGGTTGTCAAAGCCAACTGCAAACAAATTGCCGATCGGCGAAAAAGCCAAACTACCTACATAATTGCTACTGGGCGAAGTATCAGTATAATTCGTAGATAAAACCTTGACCAATTCCCCACTTCTTAAATTGTAGCGCCTGATATCGTTAGCAAAATCGCTGACATAAAGGTCGCCGTCAGCGGGCCCGATTGCCAGTCCCAAAAGACTTGCAAATCCCTGACTCCGAGGCGAAGGATCGGGCGAAGCAAAGATACTTGACTGCCCGGTTTGCGGGTTGTAACGCAGCACCTGACTGGGGAAACCTGCGCTAAAATCTGGTTGACCGTTGGTCGCCACACTCCCCTGCGTTGTCACGTACAAATTGCCGTCAGGAGCAAACAGTAAACCGTTCGGGCCATTCAATCCTCCCGCTTGCTGATTTCCCGAAGCAAATACATCAATAAACTGTCCTGTTTGGCCGTTATATCGCAGAATTTGGTCACTCAAAAAACTGCTGACATAAAAATTACCGTCAGGGCCAAAAGCTAAACCGTAAGGGCGAAACAATCCGCCAGTTTCATCGGCCGCCGTGTTCGGATTATCGGCGACAAACTTGTCAATAAATGCGCCAGTAATTCCGTCATACCGCAATACCGCCGATGCTGTCGGTTCTCCCGAATTTCCGGGCTTGTCGCCGCTAGTAACGTAAATGTCCGACTGATCATCGCCATTGCCATCGGGCCCAAAAACGATCGTATCTGGATTGGACAAACCGCCGCTTCCCGGTGGAATAAATTCGCCTAGAAAATTGCCGGTATTGCCGTCAAACCGAAGTACATTATTTCCCCGGCTATTGCCAACTAGGAAAGTTCCTTGAGGATTGCTGGGTTGAGTGCGAGTAACTTTGCTGGTGCGGTTGTAGGGCAAGCTTTGGCTTGGCAGAACGTTGAAGTCTATCTTAATTGCCGCCAATGCAGGATTTTCGTTGAGGATATTTTGAGTCAAGTTTTTATTGACAACTTCCCAAAAATCTGTTTCGTTCGGATATGTGGTTAAAAAGTTATCAATGCTATTGTAGATTGGCACAAAATCGGGATATTCATTGGGAGCGATTTCCGGTTTGTACTGGTAATCTATATCGAGATTGAGCTTGTTCAATCCTTGGTGATTGATTGCGTAGTCTTTGAGTGAAAAATTCCAATCTTCTGTGATTTTGCCCGATTGACTGCGGAAAACTGTACTGGCGCGATCGTAGGGCAATACCTCCGTTGGCAAAACTTCCAGTTGAATCGTAACATCTGTCAGTACCGGATTTTCAGTAAGCACCTTTTCCGTCAAATTTTTGTTGAGAATTTCCCAGAAATCTGTTTCGTTCGGGTAGTTAACTAGGAAATTATCAATGCTTTGGTAAATGGGCACAAAATCTGGATATTCGTTTGGGGTAATTCCCGGTTTTAACCCGTAACCAACTTTAAGGTTGAGGGTGTTTAAACCTTGGTGATCGATGGTGTAATTTTTAAAATTGAAAGCCCAGTTTTCATCAGGAAATAGGGAAGAAGTTTGGGATAGGGAGAGTTCACCAACAGGTAAAGCCATCCCTGTCAGTTCGTCTATCTCACCTTGAGTGGAGGTAGCGGTCGGGGATTTTAGACTACTATCAAATTTAAGATTGTCGCTTCCTGACGATGGGAGACCGAAGTCGGTGGATGGCCCAAAAAGGCCGTTAGCGAAGCCCTCGTAGAGGATCGCACTACCAGTCGCAGCCGCCGCCCCATCGCGTTTTTCAGTCAAATCGTAGCTGGTATCAAATAAAATATTGGTATCGCCTACGGCAATTGTCCCGATCTGATTTAAGCGATCGAACTTACTGAATAAGTCTAGTATTTCCGCTGAAACACCCGCAACATTTCCCCGAATCGGATTTTCTGGAAACCGTCCTGCTGTGTTAAACATAAGCTATTTTTTTAGATACACCCGCCATCGGGAATTAATTTGAAGAGATTATAGCCTTTTTTCCAAATATGTCAAGTATCTTAAGAAGTATTTTATATTTCCTTGCCATAATTAAACCTGAAATTTGTCCCCTTTCTCAATCCTCTCGTTTCCCGTGGCATCGGTATTGTTCAAATGTCAAACAGTCAATCGATTTTAGATTTTAGATTTTAGATTTTAGATTTTAGATTTTAGAATTGACCCCACGGATCAATTCGGGGGCTCCTTTATCGGATAGAGGTTTTTTATTTCTGGACGGATGAATCACGTGGCGGGTATCCTGGATGCGAGGGGGTCAACAGTCAATAGAAATTTATGCGAAAAACCGGATTTCTAGTTCCCCGCACACAAATCCTGATTTGGCATACCGCTTCTAAATGTGTGGACAAAACTACCCAATGCTAGATAATTTGTCCGCACCTCACTCCACGGTGTAAGTGAAAGCGTTCTTTCCTAGTGATAAATCTTCCTCATTTTCGAGGTTGGCTAGGAAACTCCAGTTAGAAACGGTAAAGTAATCGTGTCTGCGATTAACCTTACCGGAACGCTCGATCTGTTTATTCAGTTGGTTCCACATCGACCATACGTGCTTTGCTGAGTTCACCTCAACATAGGCGGTTATGGTTGATGGCAGTCTTTCACTCAGCCGCATTCCGCGTCTGGCAATAACCAATGCAGCCGCTTCATCACTGGCTAGTCCGTACATTTTCATGTACTTCACTAAACCAATAATTGAACTGTATGCAGGATTGACCGTAATTAGCTCAATGCCACGGTTTGATAAGATTGCGTTCAGTTGTTTGAAAAACTCGCTGTAAGCCCATGAAGACATCATTCTGGCGTATTTCTTGCTTTGCTCACCTAAGCACTCTTTCTTGTGCGCAAAATCAAGTTCTTCGCACACGACCGGGCAAGAAAAGCAAATTGCAAGGTTAGCCAGAGACAGACAGGCATCAACGATTTGAGCCTGCTGCTTACCGGATGGGAGTCCGATTTCTAGGGGAATTTTACCATGAGCTTTCAGGTTGCCTTCAGTGTCAACATAGCTCCAACCAATCGAACCGGGATTCATGTCAATTCCAATACAGCCATAGGCACGATCTTTGGATTGGCGCTTCACCTCAGAAGCTGTAAACTGTACCGCAATATTCCACTTGCCATCTTTTTTGAAGAGATGCCAGGTCTTAGAGCCTGTTTCAGGTAAACGGTTAATGTTGCGATCGAAGTTGCCAACTTCAGAAACTACGGACTTCCCAAACCGAGTTTCTAGACAGGCAGGGACACGGAATTTAATAGTTTTACCGTCCCACTGTGCGACCTGATTCCCAAAACTTTCGTCTGCGGCCCCAACAATAAAAACTTGACCGTGCGGGACGGACACCTTAATGGGTTTATGTTTCAAGAATTCGATCTTGGCTTGAATCAGGTACAGTTTGCGTTTTTTTCCATGAAGTTGAAACTTCAAATTTTGCCAATTCGTATCTTTATGGTTCAACGAACAGGACAGAGGGAAATTGCAACCTGTTTTTGAATTCTCCCAATTCTTTTTTGCGTAGAACTTTCGAGCAAGTTTCAGCTTGCGCTCTGCCTTCTTAATCCAAGCTTTGATTGATTTCGCCTTCCCGAACAATGTTTTAATATGCAAAGCTTGATGTTCTTTTGAGCCGTCTACTTTACCTTTTGCATAGGCAATGACACCATTTGCATGACGCTTGCTAATTTGATAGGTCTTCTGCAAATGGGTGTTCCACATTGATTTGTTGAATTCAGTGCCGTTCTTTAGGTGGTTGACTGTTTCAATTGCGGCATCTCGAAAGATGGGCGCAAATGCCTCTAGGAACATCTCAAAATCCGTGAATCCTAAAGCATTTAGTTCGTTTGCTGGCGTTGGAAGACCTTTGATGTAAGTTAGGGAAGGCATTGATTCGACCTCTCAATGTATGTTACGTGTCAGTATATCAACTACGGCAAAAAACAACAATGCCATTCCATAAAGACAATAAATTTGGTTTTACCAGTGATGAGCCACTAGATAAAGATCCTGTGTGTTTCAAGGTGAAACCAGGAATCAAAGACAAATTGAAAGCAGTCCCCAACTGGCAGGAACGGCAAGCGAGAATATGTCGATCGGTTAATAGATGGACAAACGGAAAGCAATGGGTAGTTCTGTCCAGAAATTAGCGAACAGCTTCTAACCCCTAAAAAAGGGAAATGTGATTTTATCCCTTACTATTCCCTATTTAAAATCTAAAACGGGGAAAGGTTTCGCCGCTTCCATCTGCGCCGCTAAAGCAATTAAAGTTGCTTCCGCCGCCGGCCGCCCGATAATTTGAATTCCCACGGGCAAACCGTTGTTATCTAAAATAGCAGGAAGTGCGATCGCAGGCAAACCGCTAGCATTAAACGGCGGACAAGGAGCTACCCAATTAATAATGTGCTGCAAAGTTTCTTCAAAACTCAAATCCGCCCACTCCCCAACCCGGATTGGCGAGTGCATATAAGTCGGCAAAACTAACACATCAAATTTTTCAAAGAATCCCACAATCCGCCGTGAAATCACCTGCATTTGATTCACCGCCCGCAAATATTCCCCAGCGGAAATAGTTCTTTCTAACAGCCAGCGATTCATCGGTTCCAAAGCAGGGCCGGGAATGCCACTTGCCGCCGCCCCAGACTGCCAAATTGCGATAAACGGTTCGATTAAACCCGTAAAATCCGGGCATCCAGGTTCGACATCATGACCCAAATCTGTCAATAATTTTACTGTTTCGAGTACCGCTTGCTGACAGATAGGCGCAGCCTCGCCCACAGGGGAAATACTGGTAGAAAAAGCAATTCGTAGCTTGCCTAACTCTTGAGTGGAAGCCTCTAAAAACGTCGGATTTGAATCGGGTAGCCAGTACGGATCGCCTGTTGTGTAGCCTGACATCACATCCAAAAGTGCGGCGGCGTCAGCTACAGTGCGCGCCAGTGGGCCGTTGGCAGAAATGCCGCTGAGGTAATCTCCGACAGGTGCCCAGGAAACTCGCCCCCGCGACGGTTTAATGCCTACTAAACCGCAGCAGGAAGCTGGACCTCGAATCGAACCGCCGCCGTCTGAACCTTGGGCGATCGCGCACAAACCCGCTGCTACAGCCGCCGCTGAGCCTCCGCTGGAACCTCCGGGCGTATAGTCTAAATTCCAGGGATTGCGCGCGGGCGGGAAACCTTCTGGTTCGGTGTAAGGTAATGAGCCAATTTGAGAGGTGGCTGTTTTGCCCAGAATGTTAAATCCCGCTGCTTTGATCCGCCATACTACTGACTCGTCGTAGGCAGAGATGTTACCCTGCAAAGCCTGAGTGCCGTAGGTACACGGAACGCCGGTAACGGGTGTCAAGTCTTTAATGGCGATCGGCACTCCGAAAAAAGGTGGCAATTCCTGTGGCTTGTTTAACCCAGCTAGTTGTTCGGTTTGAGATTTAGCTAGGGCGATCGCCCGATCGGCCGTTACAGTAAAATAACTGCCCAGCTCAGGGTTTAATCGCTCAATGCGTTCCAAGTACAGATTGACAATTTCTAAAGGCGACACTTCCAGCGTGCGGATCGACTCCGCCAACTCCAAAGCTGGAGTAAAAGCCCGATCGACAGAATTCATCCGTTTAAGTCCTTAATAGTTGGGCAAAGTATAATTTAATACTTTTAAATTGTGGCAAAGTCTTTTGATTAAGAAATTTATCCAAAAAAGTCAAAAATCCATATTTGATCATATATCGAGAGTGATGACATCCTCCAATTGGCACAATAGTTCCTTAGTAGTGCAGCACTACGACCCCCTCTTGGGATAGACTGAGAACAACAGTTAAGCTTTTGTGCAAGACGCGCACAATGGCGATCGGCATTGTTCAACTCCCACAAATCATCTGTTCGAGTCAGCCTTCTCACCAACTTAAGGTAGCGCATATGACACAACAGCATCCGCCCGCTCCTCGCCCGCCCGTACCCGGAGCCCCCCCACCACCCGGAATGCCCCGCCCTCCTGCTCCCGGAATGCCCCCCAGAGCAGCAGGAATGCCACCAGCACCGCCACCGGCACCAGCACCAGCAGCGCCACCGGCACCAGCACCAGCCTCGCAATCCTTCGCCACACCTAAAAGCCAGAGTTCTAGCAGCGGCGGATCTCCGACTTTGAAAGAGCTAGTCATGCGAGCCAAAGAAGAAGGAGTATCCGACCTTCACCTCGGAGTAAACGAAGTTCCCCGCTTCCGCACGCGGGGCGAGATTGCCGACATCGGCTATCCACCGACGGATTTAGATACGTTTTTTGGCTGGTTGCGGGAGTGCATGAGCGATGAAGAAATTGAAATTTTCCAAAAAACCCTAGACTTTGACGGCGCTTTCGACTTCGGGTTCGTCCGCATTCGGATCAGTTGCATGGACTCCTTGGCCGGCCCGGCAATGGTGCTGCGGCTAATTCCTGCCAAAATCTTGACAATGGAGGAATTGAAACTGCCGGAGGTATTTAGGAAAATATGTGGCTACCACAAAGGGCTGATTTTGGTGACAGGGCCGACAGGTTCGGGTAAGTCTACCACCTTGGCCGCGATGATCGACTACATCAATAAGAATAAAGCCTACAACATCATCACGATCGAAGACCCGGTAGAATTCGTACACGAAAGCAAAAAATCATTGATTAAGCACCGGGAAGTCGGCAGGCACACCCTCAAGTTTATGAGCGCTCTCAAAGGCGCTCTGCGACAAGACCCCGATATGCTGCTAGTAGGAGAAATTCGGGACAGAGAGACGGTGGAAATCGCCCTCAAAGCCTCTCAAACCGGTCACTTAGTTGCAGGAACCCTGCACACCAACAGTGCGGTTAAAACCCTGAACCGGATTCTTGATATGTTCGGGGCGGAAGAACAGGATGCCATACGGGTTTCAATTTCCGAATCCCTAGTGGCGATTATTGCTCAACTGCTGTGCAAAACCACAGACGGCAAGCGGGCTGCTTTCCACGACGTGATGATCAATACCGACGTGGTTAAGGAATACATTATGAAGGGGCAGAATGAGGAAATCAATCAAATCATGATCAAAGATACTTATGAAGGCATGACGACGATGAATAAGTCGCTCTACGGTCTTTATCAAGAAGGTCGGATTACTGAAGAACTTTGTGTAGAGAACTCGCCGTTCCCGAACGAAATGGCTCAGATGCTGCGAGGTCGAGTCTAAAGGTCGAGTGTTAACAGTTAACAGTTAACAGTTAACAGTTAACTGTTAACTGTTAACTTTTATTGGTGTACTGAATTGAAAGTCGATCGCCCTATTTTGCCAGAATTTTTCAAAGGCATTGCGCTGTTTACACCAGGGGGAGACTTAATCTATTGCATAGACCCCCACAAGCAAACTCGGTGGCATTTGCAGTTGTGCGTAGCTCTACAGGAGATCCTCGGTTTGTCGGAACCGCCGCATTTTCTGATACCTTGCTACACGGCAACCATTGACTGCTGGCTCGATCCAGGCGATCGGCAGGTGCGGGTTGCTGCCGAGGCTTACCCCCCCGTGCTGCGACATCAAACGCTGCTGAACGCCATTTTTGGGACTGGCGACTTAGTGTGGCATCCCCGCAGCGAAGAAATGTGCGAACCGATGGCAATCGCTACTTATCACGAACAATTCCCCGAACTTTGGGAAAATCACGACTTAGTTGTACAGTATGCCAGCCCCGAAGCTCGATCGGACTGGAGCAATTCCATAGTAACTCCCTTGGGCTTTCCGCAATCGCAGCAGACTCGGCTTCCCAAACCAACAGCACTCACCCCACCGCCACAAACTCAAGGGTACGTTTTGCGTCTGTTTGTTTCCGGCAGCAACCCCAGCACCGAACGCACTCTCGAAACTTTACACCAGTTCTTAGAGAAATGCCTCGATCGTCCCTACACTTTAAAAGTAATTGATGTTTTGAAACATCCAGACCAAGCTGAGGCAGATCAGATTTCAGCAACTCCTACTTTGATTAAAATCTGGCCGAAACCCGTGCGACGGATTGTCGGCGAATTGAACGATAATGAAAAAATAGTGCGGCTGCTGAGCTATTCGGAATTTTAGATTGGGGCGAGGATTTTTGCGATTATTTAATACGGGCGATCGCGGGTTAACTCACCATTGAATTAACCACATAAGACTTATGCACGATTGTTTAGAAACCGGGTTTTTTTACGAAAAGACCTGTTGTAGGCCGCAGATTCGGTAAAAAAACCGGTTTCTGCGTGCTAGGTTAACTTACTTGGCTTGAAAATTGTGGTAAGGTGCGCCGAATAGCACCCTACTTTAACACAATCAATCTGGCAATCACGAGAATTGAGAACCCTGCCTGAAGTAAAAAAGGTCGATCGACTTAATCAGGAAGACAAACATCCGGGGCGCACAAACTGGGGAAATCCAAAGTTGTGACTTCCAGCGTATCCAACTCAACTCTCCGAATTACATGATTGTTCGTATCAGCAACAAACAAATGAGGCCCGATCGCACTCAACCCTGAAGGTTCAAAAAATCGAGCCTTGAGACCTTTAGCATCAACCAAACCTGCTTTACCATCTCCAATCATTGTTCTGCACGTACCGCCCCGGTGGTCGATCCGCTTAATTTTGTGATTGTAAGTATCAGCCACCCAGAGGTAATTTTGAGCGTATTCAACACCCAAACAGTGCTGCAACCTTACCTCCTCAGCGCGACCATCTTTATCCCCAAAACCAAACAATTCACCGCTACCGCAGACTGTACGCACCTTCGGGTCTTCATCAATACCCACAGCGCGAATCGAACTAATTTCGCTGTCAGCAACAAACAACTCCGATCGATCCGTAGACAGGCCACTGGGCTGAGAAAAAGCAGATTCTGCAAGATTCCCGTCTACACAGGATTCTCGGCCAATACCCGCATAAGTGGCGATCGTGCCAGTATCTAACTGCATTTCCCAAATTTGGTGGGAACCCGCCATTGCAATAAAAAGTCTATTTCCAACTCTTTCTAAATCCCAAGGCGAATTCAATTGCGTTTCTAAACCCTTGCCGCTGCGGGGTGAAATTTCGTGACTTTGTTCGCCCGTACCAGCAACAGTTTCCACCCGTTGAGTCGTAAAATCAATCTTTCTGACAGCATGATTTTCCGTATCAGCAACATATAGAATCTGACTTTCTGCATCAAAAGCCATACCTTGAGGTGCAAAAAACTCAGCCTCTTCAAACTCCCCATCAGTTAAACCCGGTTTACCGCTACCGATAACGTGCAGCACCTCACCTTCGAGGGTGCTGACAACAATCCTATTGTGGCCGGAATCGGCAATAAATAAGCAAGAACCCACTAAGTTTTGTATGACTGAATTAGCCGGCCCTGGCAATACAGTTTCATCTACAGATTCATTTTCCTGACTCATTTCGCCCAAAAGCGCAACCTGTTGGTGAAGATGTTTTGCCTCCGTTGCACCGATCGCAAATGCCAGCACTTTACCGGGAAAAGCCAGCGGTGTTGATACAGGTTTGCGCTGTTTTTCTAAGGTAAAACGCAGTTCTTTAAAATTAAGCGCATTTTTATCTTTGTATTCAGCAATTAACTTGCCAACTAACTCGTCAAGTGCTTCTCTATTGCCTTCGCCGGAAACAAAGCCAACGACATAACTTTCAGGATCGATCACCATTAAAGTCGGCCAAGCGCGAACCGCGTAGCTTTGCCAAACTTTCATGCCGCTGTCAACGATTACGGGATGTTCGATATCGTAGCGGAGGATAGCTTGGCGGATGTTTTCTACTTCTTTTTCGTTTTCAAATTTAGCCGAGTGAACGCCGATAACCGTGAGGGAATCTTTATATTTTTGTTCGAGGTATTTTAAGTCGGGGAGGACGTGCAAGCAGTTGATGCAGCAGTACGTCCAGAAGTCAAGGAGGACGACGCGCCCTTTTAAGGATTCAATGGATAAAGGTTTTTCGGTGTTCAGCCAGGGGTAGTTTCCGGGGAATTCTGGTGCTCTGACGCGGGGCATGGCATCTCCTGGGTAGGATGTGAATGATTTTTTTACTTCTTTAATTTAGCGGGAAGTTTGGCAGGATGGGAAGAAAGCTGATTAAACGAGGGCTTTTGGAGACAGCCAAGATGGCTGTGCCACCAGAGGGGGGCGAGGGAGGATGGTAAAACCGACACGCAGTCAAAACGGTTGTTGCTTTTATAAATTACATAACCAACGAGAAATAGATGCAAGTTGATTCTCCTGATTCAGATTTGCAGCATTACTGAGAGTCCCGTTTTCCAGTTGATGCCAGATTTCACCCGCCATCCTTCTTGCAACTGCCGAGCCCACAAAGAAAGTCAGAGGTGAGTGTCCAACTGTGGAAAATGCTTCGCGTATGCGATTTAGGGCCGCTTGTGCCGTTTTCCAATGCTCATCTGCACCGGCAGGATCGATTCCACCTTTAAGTTCGCCCAATGCAATAACATAGGGTGCCACGATAGATGGCTCAATTGCGCTGGATTTATTAGCTACCAACTCCGTCGGGGCAAGATTAAATAAACACAAATCCACATTGCTCTTGACGAGTGGAACAGTTAGGTTATAAATCAATGTGCGATTACCTAACTCGCTCTCCCAACTTATCCCACGTAAAGACAACTCAATTTCTGTGTCATCATTTGTCATGGCTATCCACTTTTTTGTCTTTGAGTCTTGCCAATAATATCTCTTACTAGCAATTGTGAGAGTCGAGAGGATAGCACGAGTTAGTTTTCTTTGTGCCAATACTCCGCCAACATTACGCATTGAGCCACCAAGCGTGTCACCACGAGTCAGTAGAAATCTAAACACCAATTCCTCCACAAAATTTGTGCCTGCTGGCTCAAGAAAATTCCTGATTAGACCATTGATAGCTTCACTTTTATCCTTTGGCATCAAATGAGCAAGAGACTTGTCAGATAATCCTGCGGCAGTCAACAATCCCATTTCAATGCCCTTAACATTTAACAAATCAGCAGGACTCTCAGCTTGACCCGCAGCTTCTTGAAGTGCTCTTGCTTGGGCGACATAAGGGGTAGCGCGTCGATTTTTTTCAAGGGCCAGTGCCACAAAACCAGCACGAGTGTCTTCATAGGTTGTGACAAGATCGTCACTGGATTGAAGGTGGTTACGATAAGCACACATAGGTATCCAGTTATTGTTTTTTCCATACATAAACGCACTTCCTCAAAGGAGCGCGTCCATAGTTTCCCATCTGTTGACTACTATTCCCCTTATCACCTGGTAAAACGAGAATATTTTCCGTAATAAAGCCGAGTTTTTCAGCGAAATCAGAAAGAATCAGGTCCACTGAAATACTTATACCTGCGTAGCGCACATTGTCATTAACCATAAACAAAAATGCCCCTGGTTTAAGGATACGAAAGCTTTCTTGTATTACGCAAGCCATTTCATAGAAATATCCTCTTACCATTCTTGGTATACCATTGTTGTTCAATATACCCTGTGACTTTTGGCTGTCCAAATATCTTAAGATAGCCTGCAAGAGAGTTTGCGAATTAGCAATACTTAAAGCTACTTCCCAAGCCGGATTGATAGCCAATAAATCTTTGGGGTGATTCTCAACCGTACAACTTAGCATTTCCTGACGCAGATTAATTAATTCCTTTTCAGAAATTCCTAGTAAAGCCAGCTCTAGTGCATAGGTGCGAGTATAGTCATATCGATTGCAGTAGGGTGGAGATGTGATGATTGCATCGTAGGTAGAGTCCGGCAAATCGGGCATTATCTTCAGACAAGAACCTTGATGCAAATTAATTTTGCCTTGTTGATTATTCTGAGTTTGAAAAAGTTCAAGTTGTTGTGTAGGAGGTTCTAAGTCGTTAACAAGTTCATTAAATTTTTTGGTAATAGCTTGACTGAACTCCAGAACCTCACCTTTATTGAAGGACTTCTTTGACGTGCCATGACCCGAACGGTAATCCCAACGAAGATACTGTCCATCTTTGCGTGTATAGCTTACGGATTCTAAAACACACAGTAAAGTCAAGACTAAAACTGATTGAACCTTGGTATTTTCTTGATAACAAGCTCCAAGATATTGCTCAATTTCTATTTTAGTTTCTTCGGAGTAAGCCCCTTTAGTAATTCTCAATTCTGGCAGAGTGACAGGGGTTTCAAATTTTTTCCATGTTTGCAAATTAAACCATGTCTTTAGCCGCTGAAAATCATCAATAGTGAAGGCAGTGTCTAAAATAATTTTGGTATTAATTATATGTTGACCAATAGGTAATAATTCAATGCCCTCACCATCTATTCCCAAGTCGCTAGCAGCAAATAAAGCAGTTCCACTACCTGTAAAAGGATCTAAAATCTTGCCTTGAATGACTTGATATTGTTGGAATAAGAACTCTACCAGAGAAGCGGAGAAAGCTTCCTTATACTTGTACCACCTATAAATGGGTCTAGTTTTGTTAGCCTGAAAACTAACCAAAAGTCGGGTAAGCGAGGGCTGGACTACAAACTTGTCTTGAAAGCGATCGTGTAATTGCCTGTCAAGGTTATCAATCTCTCCCAGAAAGTCACTTTCCACTTCAGAGGCGATGTTGGAGATGCTTGACATATTTACCATGACTACAAATTATTAAATAACTAACTGTCGATCGTAGTATACCAGTATCTCCAATCAAAGAACGGGCAGAGGTCGCTACCCTTGTAAATTCTCTCTGACGAACCAGAGAATTAACCGCTTCAGAAATTATCCCCTCTGGCTGAACCCCAATTTTCTCCTTGGTTTTCCCGGCTGTTATTTTCCAGCATCACCAATACACCGTTAATTTTATTCTGCTCGATCGCACTTGCGATCGAGTTAACCCACAGCTTGATATTCGGCAGTTCCCCTTGCAAAGGCAATCTTGACGCGATCGCAGTAATATTGTTCTCATTTGAGTGGTAGACGGATTGTAAATGTACTGCCTTTTCCTAACTCACTCTGGACTTGAATGGTGCCTTGATGAGCCACTGCGATCGCACTTGCAATCGATAGCCCTAATCCAGCACCACCCGTGGCTCTAGAACGATCGCTCTGCACTCGGTAGAAACGATCGAAAATTCGCGTTTGCTCGGCTGGGTTGATACCAACACCTGTATCTTGAACTTGAATTATGGCTTCCTTGTCGGTGCAATCGAGGATGGCAAGGATTAGCCCTCCTGGGGGAGTGTAGTTAATAGCGTTGGTAATTAAGTTCGTCACCATCCCGTAAAGTTGGGCTTCATCCCCAAGAATTACAACGGCTCGCGAAGCACGAATTTCTAACTTCAATTCCACCGAAGCCACCATGGCTAAACCTGCAAGTTCTTCTACTAAATCGCCGATCAGATAGTTGAAACAGCAATGCTGCAATTGAGTCGGAATCTGTTGTTGCTCAAGTCTACAAATAAACAATAAATCTTTCACTAACCTAGAAAGGCGGATGTTTTGTCGTTCGATAATATCGAGGTTTTGACTAACCTCCGGTAAATCTTCAGCCAGACGAGTATCCTCAACAGTAGCCTGAATGACAGCCAGAGGCGTTCGCAATTCATGAGCGGCATCGGAGGTGAATTGTTGCATCTGGCGATAGGACTGATAAATTGGTCGCATCGCTAATCCAGATAACCACCAACTAGCTCCTCCCACTAGCAGCATGACCAAGGGTAAGCCTAAAAAGAGCAACAATCGCAAGGTGTTAAGATAGGCATCCCATTCTTTGAGCGATCGTCCAATTTGCATATAACCCCAAGGCAAACCGCTGTTTGTTCTGAGTAATAGAGAAATTTGATAAAAGCGATCGCCATTAGAAAGATGCAGAATTTGCCAAAACTCTTTTGGTGCAAAGTTTTCTAATACATCCGCCTGCTCTCCAACCTTCCCTAATATTCGCCCAGATTGGTCTAAAAAGCGGAGATAATATCCCTCCTGCTGAAACACCCTAGCAGTATGTCGCGCCCCGTCATTGCCTGAAGAGTAACAGTTTTCATTCCACAGACACAAACCGGGCAAAATAGTTTTCAAGCTGGATGAAAGCTGTCCCGGTTGTTGTAATTGTGGTTCGATAGTGTCATGCAGCGTTCCGGCTAAGGACTGTAGTTTTTGCTGGAGAATGTATCGCTGCGTGTGAAACACAACCTGATAGACTGCAACACCGCATATACCTAACAACAACCCCAGGACGATCGCATACCAACCCGCAAGTTGCCAGCGCGTGCGGTTAAATAGCTTGTTGGAGTGCATATTACTTGCTCAAGCGATACCCGAATCCATGAACCGTTTCAATCATCCCGTCGCAGCCATAATCTGCCAGCTTGCGGCGCAACAGACGAATTCTAGCAGCAACTACATTGCTCATCGGGTCAGTATCAACATCCCACAGCCGAGTCAAAAGTCGATCGCGCGTGAGGATTTGATTCGGATGCTGCATGAAATATTCCAGTAACCGAAACTCATTAGCCGTCAGAGGAATCACCCTTAGCTGTCCTTCGTCATCCGTAGTGCAGATGATGGATTTAGTATAGTCAAGCAGCAATCGCCCCACCTCAAGTTGGGCAGGATTGAAATGGGGTGAGTTTTCTGGCGACAAACTCCGTCCCCGTCGCTGAAGAGCCCGCAACCGGGCTAACAATTCTGCTTTAATAAACGGTTTCATCAGATAGTCATCAGCACCCGCATCTAGCCCTGCCACCATATCTTCCGTGCGATCTTTTGCCGTCAACATCAAAACGGGTAAAGGATTATTCTGCTGGCGCAAGCGTTGGCATAGTTCGACGCCAGAGATTTCCGGTAGCAACCAGTCAAAAATGGCAACCGTGTACTCGATCCATTGGTCTTCCAGATAGTTCCAAGCAGTTGTGCCATCTTGCACCCAATCCACCAGGTACTTTTCTCGGCTCAAGGTGCGTTGCACGATCGCACCCAAATCGGGTTCGTCTTCCGCCAGCAGAATTCTCATTTTATCGCTACCTAGTCCGATACTTTTTTGCTAACAAACATATACGAATTCTCGAAATTTATCCAACATTTTGGATCGGAATGATTTAACCGCAGAGAGCGCAGAGAACACAGAGAGAATAGAGAGATGAATACAGGACGATGTTACCGGATTTGATATCATATTGTTTCCGGTTGCATCGGTATTGTTTAAACAGTTAACAGTTAACTGTTAACTGTTAACTGTTAATTGTTAATTGTTATTAGCCTACTTCTTTGGTTGGTGTCTGCTCAATGCCATAGTTTCTCAGATCGGGCACTTTCATCACCCGTTTAGGCATCAGATACTTCCCAAATCGAGCATACAATGCAGGTAGAACCACTAGGGTGAGAGCAGTTGAGGTAAAGAGTCCGCCGAGGACAACGATCGCCAAAGGCTGCAACAATTCCTTACCAGCGCCACCGCTTAAAACCAGGGGAATCATCCCCAATGCCGAGGTGAGTGCTGTCATCAGAATCGCCAGCAACCGTTCCATCGAGCCTTCGACAATGACTTTGGGAAGCGGCATTCCTTGTGCCAGTTTGGTGTTGTAGTTGTCTACGAGCAGCAATCCATTGCGCGTCGCTACGCCAAACAGCGTCACAAAGCCCACCATTGACGGAACTGAGATAACGCCGCCCGTCAGCAGGACTGATATAACACCCCCTACCAGTGCCAATGGTAAGTTGATCATCACCATCAGCATGGCAGGAACGGATTTCACCGTGAAGTACATCAATACGGCGATCGCTAGCACTGCTAATATTCCGAAAATTAGGAAGTTTTGAGCAGCCCGTTGTTCCGACTCATACTGTCCGCCGTACTGAATATAGTAGCCTTGGGGCAGTTGCACTGATTGCTTAACCTTGGAGCGAATGTCATCGACGACCGAAGCAACATCGCGTCCCTGTACGTTGGCTGACACTACAATTAAACGCGAGACGTTTTCCCGGTTAATCGTATTGGGCCCATTGCCAAACTCAACCTTTGCCACTTGCGAAAGCGGGATGATTTGACCTGTTGGGGCATTAATTTGAAGGTTGCGAATCGTGTTGAGATTGCGACGGGCTGATTCGTTGACCCAAACCAACACATCGACCAACTGTTGACCATCGGGCACTTGAGCAACCACGCGACCATTCAGGGCTGTTTCCGTGAAATCGGACAATTGGGCGATCGTCAATCCGTAGCGAGCGGCTGCATCTCGGTTAAATTGAATTTGTACTTGACGGATCGGTATTTGGGGCTCAAGCTGAAGGTCTACCAATCCCTTCACGCCTTTCATTGTCGTTTCGATTTGTTCTCCAATGCGGCGTAGTTCTTGTAAATCGTTGCCGAATACTTTGATCGCGATCGCACTCCTGACCCCCGACAACACTTCATCCATCCTGTGACTGATAAATCCACCGATATTGGTAGCAACTCCCGGAAACTGACCCAATGCCTCCCGCAAGGCTTCAATCGAGGCAGGACGGTTTTGCATCGCAGCTTCACTCAGTTCCACGTCTAAGTGTGCCAAGTTCACCGATGCCGCATCCGGGTCGCCCGGAGCACGCCCCGATCGCAGTTGTACTGATTCAAATCGGGGGTCATCCTTAAGGGCATTTTGAATCGCTAAGCCAACGCGATTGGTTGCTTCGAGTGAGGAACCCGGATAAAGGGCGATCGCATTCATCAGCGATCGTTCCTGGAATGTTGGCAGAAAATCCCGTCCTAACGTCGGCACAATCAGCATGGCCGCTACCATTGAGGCTGTTGCCATTCCTAAAATTAAGCTAGAGCGACGCATCGCCATTCGCAGCAACGGATCGTATAGTTGTTTAGACCACCGGGCTAGGAAGGGTTCTGTCGTCTGCATCCGGCTGTGGGGCAGCAGAATGGCACACAATGCAGGGGAGATTACTAGGGATTCCAGGCTGGAGATGATTACCACCACCAGATAGGCAATGCCCATTGGGGTGAAGATCCGCCCCTCTACCCCAGAGAGTGTGAAAATCGGTGAAAAGACAATAATGCCAATTAACGTCGCCCCAATCAGCGACTCGCGCACTTCCTGAGAACCCTCAAAAATAATCTCCAGTGGTGGCTGGGGATTGGGCGAGAGGCGATTTTCCCGTAAGCGGCGATCGGTATTTTCGCAGTAGACGATCGCATCATCCACTGCTGTCCCGATCGCCACTACCAATCCGCCGAGAGTCATGGTGTTGAGTTCCAGCCCGATCCAGGAACACACTAACAGCGAGAACAGTAGCGTGAGAAAGAAATCCAGCAAACATATGGTAAGGGTGCGCCAGTTCATCAGAAAGGGAATCAGAATGGCTGCGACAATCAAACTGCCTTCGATCAAAGCCGATCGCACATTACCAACTGAGGCATCAATGTAGGCATCTTGCCGGAAAGTGACATTCGCCTTCACATCTTTGGGTAAGCCCGGTTTAATTTCCTCCATCGCCTCGATGATCGCTTGCGTGACGGTGGGACTATCCACCAAAGGTTGCTTGTTGACCATCACCACCACAGCCCGTTTAGTATTCCAACTGGCATCGCCTCGCGGTCGTGCAGCCCCAATCTTCACCTCTGCCACATCCCGCAGTAGAATGGGTTTTCCTTCCTGCACCTTGACCACAGCTTTTTGCAAATCTTCGATCGTCTGGATTTGTCCCTGTCCCCGAATCACCAATTCGCGATCGGGGTCAATCAACAATCCACCGGCGGTTTTGGCATTTGCCTCGTTTGCCGCCTTGACGACTTCCTGAAGGGAAACCTTCAACGCTTGGAGTTTTTCAGGATTCGCAATCACCTGAAACTGCTGCAAATCTCCGCCGTAAACCAGCACTTGCGATACGCCTGGAACTGCCAACAAGCGATTGTTGACTTTGCCATCCACCAAACGTCGCACTTCCATGATCGATGTAGTGTCAGACGTGAACGCATATTGAATCACCGTCCCGATGGGGGGAGCTAAGGGCGATATCTGCGGGGTACCAACCCCTTCCGGTAGTCTGTCTTGTGCGTCCTGCAATCGCTCTGCGACGAGTTGACGAGCTTGATAGGGGTCAGTTCCCCACTTAAACACCACGCGCAATACCGAAATTCCTACGGCTGAGGAGGTGCGGACGACTTCAACTCCAGGTGTCCCGTTGACTGCACTTTCTAGCGGTAACGTCACCAACGATTCCACCGCTTCTGGCGCAAGACCGGGGGCTTCGGTCTGTACTTCTACTTGAGGGGGCGCAAAGTTGGGCAAGACATCGAGGGGCATTCGACTTACAGTATGTGTACTCCAGATGGTTAGGGCGACCGCCCCGATCACCACTAACCATCGTTGAGCAATAGACCATTTGGGGATGACGTTTAACATAAAAATGAAATTTGGATAGCATTAGGCAAGCTTTTAGGAGACGGAGTAAAGAGATTTACTCCGTCGCGATCGACTGTTACCAAAAATCTTGGTTTTTGAATGTCTATTAGTCCTTGCCTTTTAACCCAAAGACGGCGAATCCACCCACCAGTAAAACTCCTGCGCCTGCTACCCACATCAAGGGTGACGATCCTTGAGCAGGCTGCGTTTCTGCTGGCAATGTAGCGGCCGATGCTTGCGTTTCTGCTGGCGATGTAGCGGGTGATGCCTGCGTTTCTGGCTGCGATGTAGCGGGTGATGCCGGGGTTTGGGCCTGCGGTTTACCTCGCAATGCCTCCGAGTACAAAAACGTTGCCCCCTGCATCACAATCTGATTTCCCGGAACTAAATTGCCTTCTTTAATTTCCACCACATCTCCAGAGTCGCTACCAATCTGAACTGAGATTGGTTTGTAGGTTGTTCCTTCCTGGATGTAGACGAGCTTTTGCCCATTGGCATCAACTAAGCTGGTGCTGGGAACTTTGACAATACCTCCATCGGTTGTAGGGGCAATTGCCTCTGTCTTAATTCCCAATGCGGTTGCTTTACTGGCATCAACTTCGATCGGCTGCATAATCTTCGCCGCATCGCCACCTGCAAACTCGTTGTCATGCCCAACGTGCGCCAGCACCGGGGCCGAAGCCGTGCACAACACTAATCCCAAAACAAAACTAGATCCGTAACGGGCGATCGATAATGAACTTGAATTTAAATATTTCGATAGCATGGAAATTTCCTCCTCACATTTAGCGAACGGGGGTGATGAAGACAGCCACTCCTCTCAAGAGCAATCTATTCCTTACTTCAGAGTTGTGAACCTTCTCCCGCTAGGATGTCAGGGGGAAATAAAAATTTGATGAAAATTTGAGGCGAAGTCTAAAATTAGAGACCTCTAAGCTGTTGCGGCCTTTAAATTGTATGTCAAAAAAAATCAAAGTCTTGTGGGGAGTAGGGTTGGGCGTCCCGCCCGCCCTGAATATACAATTCAAATGCGCGACAGCTTATACCATTGCTCACTAACATGAGGTGAAAAGAGGGCATAGGAAGCGCCCACACCTCACTTCTTTGAGAAATGCTCTATTCCCCAAAGATTACAGCCACATTATTCCGAAATAAATCTAACAGCAACCGCCACCGTTATAATGCCAAGTCGAATCAGTAATTAACACCTTATCCGGCATCAATCCCCCCAACTTCCCAGCAGTTTTATCGCAGACAGCCGCCGGAACTCCCCGCTGCAAAACGTGACCTGCCCCGTCATCAAACAGCTCTTCAGACCCCGTATAAATCGCCGTCTTGCCAGTAAAAATGCAAGCTCCGTCATCCGGTACATCCACTTTGAAAGACACCGAATCCAGGCTTTCTAACAGCAAATCCGCATCCAATTGATAATTGTGTTTGTCCAGCAATCGGTAAGGACGGCGCGCCCGCACTTCGACTT
Source organism: Microcoleus sp. AT8-B5 (assembly GCF_036705565.1). Lineage (NCBI taxonomy): Bacteria > Bacillati > Cyanobacteriota > Cyanophyceae > Oscillatoriales > Microcoleaceae > Microcoleus > Microcoleus sp. AT8-B5. The sequence goes on along the minus strand of NZ_JAUBUY010000022.1, from coordinate 71,815 downwards.
GCCCAAAACCAACGTCTACAAGGTGTTGAACGTATTCTGCGTATGTCAAAGCGCCGGACAAACACAGGGCTCGCAAGCGTTGGTCTTCCTTCAAATGCTGCGGAATGGGGCGAGTTGCGATCGGATCGCTCATCAACAATCTGCCACCGGGTTTTAATACCCGATAAGTCTCTTTTAATGCTTTAGCTAAATCCGCTGGTTCAAAGATATTAAACAAGCAGTTTTGGGCGACAACATCTACAGAAGCATCCGGCACCGGCAAGGCAAAAGCATCGCCTTCACAAATTTCCACAAAACTCGGATCGAACCAATCATTTTCGTGGGCGGCTATTTGCAAGTTTCGTGCAGCCGCATCTCGCATTGCTGGAACTGGATCGACGGCAATAACCGCTCCTTTGTGTCTAGAAAAATACGCAAATTGTAGTGCTTCTAAGCCGCCGCCGACGCCTACATAAAGCACGAAGGGATTGCCTACAAGTTCGGCGGCGTGAACGGTTGTGCCGCAGCCGTAATTCATTTCTTGCATTTGTTCGGGAATTTTTAATCCTGGCAATTGCAAGGGGCTGCTTTGGACGCAGCAAAGTCCGATTTGGGGGGTTTCGGCAACATCGCTGTAGAATTTGGCTGCTGTTTCGAGGTAGGTCATTTTTTAGTGTCCTAATTTTTGATTTTTGACCGCAGATTGATCGCGGGCGGGACGCCCATGCCACGAAGCCCAGAAAGTTTTTGTTAGGTGGCAAATTCGACTGGATCGCGGGCGGGACGCCCATGCCACGAAGCCCAGAAAGTTTTTGTTAGGTGGCAAATTCGACTTTTTGTTCGGATTTTGGCTGATTTTTGGGTTCGGAAACTGTTGGTTCGGGAGGGGCTAATTCGCTGGTTGGCTGGCTAGCAGTTTCAGCGGCAACTGGTGGCGTTGGCGGTACAAGATTGGGAGACTGTTCTGGTATCGCGGGAGCGACTACTTTTGGTACTGGAGCTTTTTCTGTTATTTCTGGCAGGGCTGGTGGCTCTGAATGATTAGCAGGTTGGGGTTCTTGATGCAGGAAGTTGCGGAACCGATTGTAGTATCCTTTATATTCCTGTTTTTTTGTTTGGGGAGATTCTGTTGGGGTCGGTTCTATTATTTGAACTGGTTCTAAAATTTTAGGGGTTTCTAACTGTGGAGTTGCTGTCGGTGTCGGTTCTATTACTGGAATTGGTTCTACAATTTTCGGCGCTTCTAACTGTGGAGTTGCTGTTGGTGTCGGTTCTATTACTGGAATTGGTTCTACAATTTTCGGCGCTTCTAACTGTGGAGTTGCTGTTGGTGTCGGTTCTATTGCTTGAATGGGAGCAACTTCGGGAGCGACTGTGGGCTCTAAGTTCGGTTGGGTAACAGGGGTTTCTGGAAGCGTGGGTGAGGGTTGGACAACTGGTGTTTTTTCTAATGCAGGTGTCGGTGTCGGTTCGGGGGTTGGGGTTGGTGTGGGAGCGGGGGCTTGGTAGGTACGATCGACTATACCGCGAGTTTCTGCTGCTGTTAGTTCGCCCCGCACTAATTTTGAAAGAGGCTCTTGGCCGAGCGGTTGGAAATTTATCAGTCTGACTGTATTATTAAAGGCGTTTTTGACGATATTTCCCCGTTCGTCAATTAATTCTAGCTGTACCCAGTTTTTCCCTGGTTTGAATCCTTTAAGATATATAGGTTGCCACTGGTCGATCGCAAAGCTTTGGCCGTTGACTGTGGCTCGAATTTTCCAATCGAGTATTTCATCTTGGAAATTTTCTTGCGCCACTTCGTGCGGGGGGGCATTTGTCAAGTAAAAGTCGAGCAGGATGGGTTCTGCCCCGTAGCTGCCTTGGGGGCTGTTGTACGTTAATAGGGGCAATTTTCGATCGGGATTATTGTCGTCTGTTTTGGTAAAAACGTGAAAGGTGGTTTGAGCCACCGCACCTTCGTTTTTAAAGCTTTCTTCCCAAGGGCGGGCGGCGAACACCTGCAGGGTATGGGTTCCCGGATCTAAGTCGGAAAGCGTTAAAGGTTGGTTGATGTCGTAAACTGCTGCATAAGGTTGGTTGTCTAATAAAACTTGCAGATGGGGGCCCAAACCCAAGTTTGCATCTTTGAAAATGGGCAAGTCCTTCACTTGGAACTCAACAGATACATTTATATCCTGAAGCACTTCGTCAGGTTTTGGATTCAAAATACTAATTTGAGGCTGGTAGATTTCTAGAGCCTGACGCAGTTGTTGAATGGCTTCTGGGGGAGAAACCTCTGAGATTCTGTTTACTGGGGCGGTAGCTGAGCCGCTCTTGTTCCCTGGTTTGGGCAATTCGGGATGGCCCGCGCCACAACTTGCTAAACCCAAAATTAATACTGCTACTGCGAACAATGCCAGCAGCCTGCCCGCAACCGTTCTGTGCCAATTGATCCCAATCACGCAACCATACTCCTAGAAGCCTTCTCATAGGGAACTATAGCCCAAAAATGAATTTAGTATTGGGGAATTGCCGGCTTTGGAATTCCCAAGCCGCGTAGGAACCCGGATTGAGGCAGCAGCGGGCAACCCATCGTCTCCTACTTTTAATTGCTGTAGCCTTTTTCCCAAACATATATCTACAAATGAGTATTCCTAAATTACCTTATCTTTGAGTTTTGTAAAGTTAATGGCAGTACCCCTTGACTTTTTAGAGCGACTGTGGGATTTAAAGGCGTTATTACATCAAGAATAGAGGCTTTTTTAAGTATTGTTAACAAGCGATTAATACTCCTCTAGCAAGCTTATAATTCATAAAACTCCCTCAAAAGGAGCAGCCGTATCAAGTCTGAATCAAGGAGGCGATCGGCGGCTCCAGATAGCGAGAAGAGTTGGCAGTACCCAGTCACATTGTTAGCGACACTGGGAAACTGGCTTCTTCACAGAAGCAAAATGCTTGGGGAGACGATGCACCTGCGTCTAGCTCTGCAAAGAGTAAAGTGCAGTGAAGTGTCGGCTTTTTCGAGAATCCCCCGCCTAATCAAGCGTGGGGAGTGTCCGGTACAGTGTTCAGTTCTCGTTCCTTGTCTTACCGAGAGGAGAGTCTTCATGACCATTAGTCCTCCAGAGCGAGAGGTAAAAGCTAGGGTAGTAGTCGATAAAAATCCGGTTCCAACTTCTTTCGAGAAGTGGTCAAAACCCGGTCATTTTGATCGCACTCTAGCTAAGGGGCCAAAAACCACCACTTGGATTTGGAACCTCCACGCTAACGCTCACGACTTTGACAGTCATACAAGTGACTTAGAAGACGTTTCGCGCAAAATCTTTAGCGCTCACTTCGGCCACTTGGCAGTAATCTTCGTATGGTTGAGCGGCGCATATTTCCACGGCGCTAAATTTTCCAATTACGAAGCTTGGCTGACAAATCCTACAGCCATCAAGCCCAGCGCTCAAGTGGTCTGGCCGATTTTTGGTCAAGAAATTTTAAATGCAGATGTAGGCGGCGGCTTTCACGGGATTCAGATCACCTCTGGTCTATTCCAACTGTGGCGCGCCAACGGCATCACTAACTCATACCAGCTATATTGCACTGCGATCGGCGCCCTGGTAATGGCAGCTTTGATGCTGTTTGCCGGTTGGTTCCACTATCACGTCCGCGCTCCGAAACTGGAATGGTTCCAGAACGTGGAATCGATGATGAACCACCACTTGGCAGTTTTGTTAGGCTGCGGGTGCTTGGGCTTCGCAGGACAACAAATTCACGTGGCTCTGCCGATCAATGCTTGCATGGACGCGATCGATGCAGGTGCACCGCTGACAGTCGGCGGTAAGCTGATCAAAACAGTTGCCGACATCCCCCTGCCGCACGAGTGGATTTTGACACCGGGCTTGATGGCTGACATCTACCCGAGTTTCGCTAAAGGTTTAACCCCCTTCTTCACCCTCAACTGGGGCGCATATACAGACTTCCTGACCTTCAAAGGCGGTCTGAACCCCACCACAGGCGGTTTGTGGCTGACTGATACAGCACACCACCACTTAGCTTTGGCAGTGCTATTCATCGTCGCTGGTCATATGTACCGGACGAACTGGGGCATCGGCCACAGCATGAAAGAAATCCTAGAGAACCACAAAGGCCCCTTCACTGGTGAAGGTCACAAAGGTCTCTACGAAATCCTGACTAATTCTTGGCACGCGCAACTGTCGATTAACTTGGCACTGATGGGCTCTTTGAGCATCATCGTCGCCCAACATATGTACGCGATGCCTCCGTATCCGTACATCGCGACCGACTACCCGACTCAGCTATCCCTGTTCACCCACCACATGTGGATTGGCGGATTCCTGATTGTTGGAGCAGCCGCTCACGGAGCAATCTTCATGGTTCGGGATTACGATCCCGCTGGAAATGTCAACAACTTGTTGGATCGCGTGATCCGTCATAGAGATGCGATCATTTCCCACCTGAACTGGGTTTGTATATTCTTGGGCTTCCACAGCTTCGGTTTGTACGTTCACAACGACACGATGCGCGCTTTCGGTCGTCCTCAAGATTTGTTCTCGGATACCGGGATTCAGTTGCGTCCGATATTTGCCCAGTGGGTGCAAAACATCCACGCTTTGGCTCCGGGCACAACAGCGCCTAATGCTACGGAAATCGTTAGCCATGCTTTTGGCGGCGGTGCAGTAGTAGTCGCCGGCAAAGTAGCGATGATGCCGATCGAGTTGGGTACGGCGGATTTCATGATCCACCACATCCACGCTTTCACCATTCACGTTACAGTCCTGATTCTTTTGAAAGGCGTGTTGTTTGCACGCAGTTCTCGCTTGGTTCCTGACAAAGGCAACTTGGGCTTCCGGTTCCCTTGCGACGGCCCCGGCCGTGGCGGCACCTGCCAAGTTTCTGGTTGGGATCACGTGTTCCTAGGCTTGTTCTGGATGTACAACTGCATCTCGATCGTGATTTTCCACTTTAGCTGGAAAATGCAGTCGGACGTGTGGGGAACAGTATCGCCAGACGGCACAATTTCTCACATTACCGGTGGCAACTTCGCACAAAGTGCAATCACGATTAACGGCTGGCTGCGGGACTTCCTTTGGGCGCAAGCTTCTCAGGTGATTCAGTCCTACGGTTCGGCACTGTCGGCCTACGGTCTGATGTTCCTAGCTGGACACTTCGTCTTCGCCTTCAGCTTGATGTTCCTGTTCAGCGGCCGCGGCTACTGGCAAGAACTGATTGAGTCGATTGTTTGGGCTCACAACAAGCTCAAGGTAGCTCCGTCGATTCAGCCTCGCGCTCTGAGCATTATTCAGGGTCGGGCTGTGGGTGTAGCTCACTACCTCCTAGGAGGAATTGTCACTACGTGGGCATTTTTCCTAGCGCGAATCATTTCGGTAGGGTAAACTACCCCTAGGTTTTGGATTCTCGATTTGGGAGGAATCTCAAATCGAGAATCCAAACTCCGAACCGAATCCCTTCAATTTTGTTCAGGATTCAGGATTAATCAAGGCTTATGGCAACGAAATTTCCAAAATTTAGCCAAGACCTTGCCCAAGACCCGACCACACGGCGGATCTGGTACGGGATTGCCACAGCACACGACTTTGAAAGCCACGATGGCATGACCGAAGAAAATCTTTACCAAAAGATTTTTGCTTCTCACTTCGGCCACCTAGCAATCATTTTCTTGTGGACATCGGGCAGCCTGTTCCACGTAGCATGGCAAGGTAACTTTGAACAGTGGATTAAAGACCCTCTAAACGTCCGCCCGATCGCTCACGCGATTTGGGACCCGCAATTCGGCGCTCCTGCAGTAGAAGCTTTCACTCAAGGGGGCGCTTCTAACCCGGTGGATATCTCTTACTCTGGTGTCTACCATTGGTGGTTCACCCAAGGGATTCGGACAAACGCCGACCTGTATCAAGGAGCTATCTTCTTGCTACTACTGGCGGCTGTCTTCCTGTTCGCAGGTTGGTTGCACCTCCAGCCCAAGTACCGCCCCAGCTTGTCTTGGTTCAAAAATGCTGAATCTCGCCTCAACCACCACTTGGCTGGTTTGTTCGGTGTCAGCTCTTTGGCTTGGACTGGTCACATGGTTCACGTTGCTATCCCCGAATCTCGCGGACAGCACGTAGGTTGGGACAACTTCTTGTCTACCCCACCTCACCCGGCCGGTTTGGCTCCGTTCTTCAGTGGTAACTGGGGCGTATACGCCGAGAATCCAGATGCAGCGAACCATGTCTTCGGTACTTCCGAAGGCGCTGGAACCGCAATTCTGACTTTCTTGGGTGGCTTCCACCCTCAAACAGAATCCCTGTGGCTGACAGACATCGCTCACCACCACTTGGCGATCGCAGTTCTGTTTATCGTTGCCGGTCATATGTACCGGACTAACTTCGGTATCGGTCACAGCATCAAAGAGATGTTGGATTCTAAGGCTGGTTTGGTCGGCGGCAAGAGTGAAGGACAGTTCAACTTGCCTCACCAAGGCTTGTATGAAACCTACAACAACTCGCTGCACTTCCAACTGGCATTTCACCTCGCTGCTTTGGGTGTAATTACCTCCTTGGTAGCACAGCATATGTACGCGATGCCTCCCTACGCTTTTATAGGTAAGGACTTCACGACTCAGGCTGCGCTTTACACTCACCACCAGTACATTGCTGGATTTATCATGGTCGGCGCTTTCGCCCACGGAGCTATCTTCTTGGTGCGGGACTACGATCCTGAAGCAAACAAAGGCAACGTGCTCGATCGCGTGTTGCAGCACAAAGAAGCGATTATCTCTCACTTGAGCTGGGTGTCGCTGTTCTTGGGCTTCCACACTCTCGGCTTGTACGTTCACAATGACGTTGTAGTTGCTTTCGGAACTCCTGAAAAGCAAATCTTGATTGAACCAGTGTTCGCACAGTTCATCCAAGCTGCTCACGGAAAAGCTCTCTACGGCATGGACGTGCTGTTGTCTAACCCTGACAGCATTGCTTCTACCGCTTGGCCCAACTACGGCAACGTATGGCTCCCAGGCTGGTTGGATGCGATTAACAGCGGTACTAATTCTCTGTTCTTGGCGATCGGACCTGGCGATTTCTTGGTTCACCACGCGATCGCACTAGGCTTGCACACCACCACCTTGATCTTGGTCAAGGGCGCTCTGGATGCACGCGGTTCTAAGCTGATGCCGGACAAAAAAGACTTCGGTTACGCTTTCCCTTGCGACGGCCCCGGCCGTGGCGGTACTTGCGACATCTCTGCTTGGGACGCGATGTACCTGTCTGTATTCTGGATGTTGAACACCCTAGCTTGGGTAACGTTCTACTGGCACTGGAAGCACTTGGGCATCTGGCAAGGTAACGTGGCTCAGTTCAATGAGTCTTCTACCTACCTGATGGGCTGGTTCCGCGATTACCTCTGGCTGTATTCTTCTCAGTTGATCAACGGTTACAACCCGTATGGTACTAACAACTTGTCAGTCTGGGCTTGGATGTTCTTATTCGGACACCTTGTTTGGGCAACTGGTTTCATGTTCCTGATCTCTTGGAGAGGTTACTGGCAAGAGTTGATCGAGACTTTGGTTTGGGCTCACGAGCGCACTCCTTTGGCTAACTTGGTTCGCTGGAAAGACAAGCCTGTTGCTTTGTCGATCGTCCAAGGTCGTTTGGTTGGCTTAGTTCACTTTACTGTGGGCAACGTCCTCACTTACGCGGCCTTTGTAATTGCCTCGACAGCCGGGAAATTCGGATAATTCCGAAGTCTGGTTTTGTAGGTAATTAAATCAAATCCCCTGCCTTCTGGCGGGGGATTTTTTTGTATATGTGTCAATTACCGCCTATGCAACAGTGGTATAAAGAAGATATGGCATTATATATTCATGTTGATATTATCGTGTCTCAATTATTCAACCGCATCCCTGGACGAACCTATTTATTACTAGCAATCCTCATTTTTGCTGCCTCTAACTCTGTCATTCGCAAACTGACCGATTTAGGAGCGCAGAACCCGATAAACGGCAGAAATTTGATTTCACTTTGTAATGTTTTATTTGTAGGGAATCTCTGCGCGTTAGCAGTTTTATTCCTGGTTTATCGCCAGCAATGTACAGTGCAAAATTTCCGATCGATTCCCAGTAAAACATGGTGGGGGTTGATGGGAATTTCTTTGCTATCTGGGGCATTGGCTCCAGCCTTAACTTTTATGGCGTTGGATTTAACCGCTGTCAATAATGTGGTACTGATTGGACGCATTGAGCCGCCTCTGATTTTAGCGCTGTCCATTCTAATTTTGGGCGATCGCGTCAATCTTTGGGTGATTGCGGGGGCGATGGTTTCGTTTGTGGGTGTTGCACTGACTATTGTATTGCAAGCACCGACTACCGATATGATGGACATGGGCGGATTGACGATCGGCAGAGGCGAATTCATGGCAGCATCCGGGGCGATCGCGTTAGCCATTTCGACGATTATTAGTAAAGTCACGCTCAAACAAATTCCGTTAGGATTGTTCTCTATTATCAGAACAACACTGGGAACAGTTGTTTTCTTTATGGCTGTTTTAATCTTATATACTCCCACCCACTGTATCGATATTTTTTCGCCCTTCCTCTGGCAGTGGATGCTCCTCTACGGTGGGATTATTGTTGTGGGCGGACAACTGTGCTGGTTTACCGGACTAAAAACGACGGGCGCTGCAGATGTATCCCTCGCCAGTTCGTTTAGTCCGATCGCGGGGATTTTAGCCGCCTATTTGATTTTATCGGAAACGCCAACAAGAGCTCAATACATCGGGGGCAGCATCATTTTAATCGGGATCGTTCTCAATCAAATTGGCGTTTTTCGCAAGCAAACCCAACCCGCGCCTCAACCTCCTGTAAGTCCGGCAAAAGAGATGGATATGGAGGTGGGATTCAAAGGGATTTAATGGTTAATACTACAGATTCTTAGTTACAATAAGTAACCCTAGAAGTTGATATTCGCAATAGTCCGATTAATGTTCGTCGGCGCCAGAAGGCGAAGCGGTTGGCTGAGTCTGTTAAGCACGAATAAAAGTTCAATTTTATGAAACCTGTTCTGAATAAAGGGCAACTGACAACCTGGAAAGACGATCGGGGGTTTGGCTTCCTTAAACCGGATGATGGCAGTAAAGAAGTTTTCTTGCATATCAGTGCGCTGAAGGAAGCAAGTCGTCGCCCAAAAGTTGGAGATACGATTTTGTACCAGGAAGTTGCTGAAACAGACGGGAAAGTACGTGCAACTAGAGCATCAATTCAAGGTGTTGCACCTCGACATCAGCCAACAAAGCAGAAACCACAGAAACGCGGTGTACTCAAAACAGTTTTTGGTATTGGGATTCTGGCTGTCATTGTGGTTATTACAATCGAGTTTAGTCCTAGTCGTTCACCTTCTCCAATTACATCGATCGCAAAACCAGGATGTACTATCAAAGGCAACATCTCGATCGATACAGGCAATAAGATTTATCACCTTCCAGGCATGGAAGATTACGAATCAACAGTTATCGATCCAGCTAGCGGTGAGAGATGGTTTTGCACAGAGTCAGAGGCGATCGCCAATGGTTGGCGTAAAGCACCGAGGTAGCCCCAGCATCCCAACAGCCGTGCTGCACCGGAACGGATTGCTCAAGGAAGAAGCCAGAAGTTGATATCGCCGTTTTTGCTATGGTGGATTTACTTGAGCCCCCACTTGACTATGCAACTCTACGTCGAAAGCAAAAGAAAGAAAATTGACGTGATACGCGGCCCATATTCTCAAGCCGAGATTGTTGATATTACATCGAAAGCTGATCGACCTTGGATAAAGTTGAGTCCATTTTAGCCGTAAAGATTAAACTGTTGACCTGGTTTTCCTCCGCTTCAAATCTCTCCATTCACCTGCATTTGATGCACCTTATCGGCCAACTCTTGGCGGCTTTCCTTATCGAGTGCATCAATTGCCAGCATTCCCAAATACACTACTTCTTTCTGAGTTAGTCTGGTCGCTAGCGCTTGTTTTTGAATGACTTCCTTGATCACGGAACTGACCGCGATCGCAGTATTAGTTTTAGCCACGAAGAATAATCAACTATTAATAACAACTTTCCTTGATGTTACCATCCTCAATCCGATTAAGTACAATAATGTTTGAGTAAGTACAGTTAATCCTGCTATAGTGGAAAAAATAAAAAAAAGCGATCGCCCCCGGTGTAGACAACTTAAGGGCGATCGACCTATTCCTCAATAATCTCCACCAAGTCCTCAATCATCACATCAAAGGCCCGCGCTAACTTGTACAGGGCGGTAAAGTCAACCATTGATATTTCTGAACGACGAGCATAGCTGGTTATGGTGCTATAGATCACGCCCGATCGCTCAGCCACCTCCTTGAATGTCCAGCCTCTCTCGGCCGCTAGCTCTCGCACTTTAACTCTGACTAAACCCATGCTTGACAAATAATGCAGTTGCGTTTTAAGATAATTGCATCTGAAAAAGCGATCGCCCCCGGTCTAGACAACTTAAGGCCGATCAACCTATTCCTCCAAAACCTCAACCAAATCCTCAATCATCACATCAAAAGTCCGAGCTAACTTCCGCAGCAAAGTAAAGTCAACCGTTGTCAGCCCTGGACAACGAGCATAATGCTTGACAGTGTTGTACATTACCCCAGAACGTTCTGAAACTTCCTTGAATGTCCAACCTTTCTCAGCAGCTAGTTCTCTGACTTTAATTCTTACTAAACCCATGCTTGAGAGTGGATGCAATTCTTAGGTTGGCTCACCATGATATCAGAAAATCCGTCAATATCGTGGGCGATCGACCTATTCCTCCAAAATCTCCACCAAATCCTCAATCATTACGTCAAACGTGCGAGCCAACCTGTGCAAGTAGGCAAAATTAACGGTTGTCATGCCTTGACATTGGGCGTAGTTTCTGATGGTGCTGTAACCAACGCCCGATCGCTCAGCCACCTCCTTGAATGTCCAGCCTCTCTCGGCCGCTAGCTCTCGCACTTTAACTCTGACTAAACCCATGCTTGACAAATAATGCAGTTGCGTTTTAAGATAATTGCATCTAAAAAAGCGATCGCCCCCGGTCTAGACAACTTAAGGTCGATCGACCTATTCCTCCAAAACCTCAACCAGATCCTCAATCATCACATCAAAAGTCCGAGCTAACTTCCGCAGGCAAGTAAAGTCAACCATTGCCATTTCAGGACGACGAGCATAGCTTCTGACAGTGCTATAAATTACCCCGGAACGATCGGATACTTCCTTAAGCGTCCAGCCCTTCTCCGCCGCTAGTTCCCGAATTTTTAGCCTGACTAAACCCATGCTTGACAGTTGATGCAATTGCGTCGTACAATTTTATATGTAAAGAGCGATCGCCCCCCGGCCTGGAAAACTAAAGGGCGATCGTCTGTAAAACCTAATCTGGACAGATTATTTCTTTCTATCAAAAAGTGCATTTGCCATATCCAGAAGTCTACTAACCATATCCAGAGGTGTACTAGCCATGATATCAGAAACTCCGGCAAAATCGCGGACGATCGCAGAATCCAGAATAATTCACAAATCGCCAATCCTGCATCCGCTGGCGAGATTCGTTACCGAAGAAACAGTTGCACTCCTGTTCAATATCACAGCAGACGAGATTTACCGCATCGAATGCTGTCGTTACATGGTGTACGTTCACGCCAAAGGCATCAGCCGCTTTGTTAGCTACGCCGATTTTCCTCCTATTTTACAAGTACAGCCGATCGCACTTCAAGATTTTGGCAGATGGTACAAACGCTGGAAAAGCAAGCAAGCACCAGCATTTTGGACTAAATTCTACACGTACAAGTTCAAAAAAGCTGTTTCCGTTGACAGCTTGCTAGAGTGGGGCCAATTGGTAGCTACTGTTAAATCGGTCATTTCTGGGCCCGCGCTGCAACAGCTACGAGATGTCTATGCCCAAGAAAAAGATTTGATGGATAAATTTTAAAGTGCGCTCGACTTAATCCTACTTGAACTTTCAATTAAATTTTAAAACACTTCATCTTCGATTCCCAGCCACCATTCCCCCAGATTCATTAAATCTTTGTGGATATCGGTAAGTTCTGTCATATACTCTTCAGCAGAAATCTCCGATCGCCTTTCTTGCAATTTTTTCAGCCGCAGTTGCACCAACAGCCAAGGTTTGGAAATCCCATCGGTTGCTTCGATATATTTGGCTAGCTGTTTGCTGTCCATAGTTATTGATTATTTTTTATATCGGAATGATTAAACCGCAGAGAACGCAGAGAACGCAGAGGAAGAGAAGAGAGAGATGAATAATTCTGAGACCAACTAATCTAATATTATAGGACTTTTGAAACGGCTTAAAAAGCTCTGATTTTTCCCAGTCGGTTTCAACCGACTTGAGCTTTGAGCCAGGGGTTGAAACCCCTGGCGGACTAACGGATTGGCGGACTTGGAAGCTAATATGCCTCCCGCAAACATCTTTTACCTATAATCCGAAGTCTGAATATTCTTGAGCTTCGCAGCATATTTCATGCCGTATTCCGGGCGACAGAAGCGATCGATCTGAGACTCAAAGAAAGCCCGATTTGCCTTCAAATGCTTTGGATTCGGGTCATCTAAAGGATACAAAAGAGCAGTCCGTAACGCTTGAATCACCGCCGAAGTTACGCAGTACATCGATCGCTGGAATGTCACCCCAATTTGATTTAGGATATCATCTTCACCGCGACAGCGCTGTTTGTAGAAATCCATCAAATAAGGTGGCAGGAAATGCAGCATATCTTGTGCTAGCAAAGTCGGCGGAATCCCCGCCGTACCTACCGGGAATTTGTCTGCATACAAAACTCCGTAGTGGAAGTCTTTTTGGTCGTCAGGAACTTCTCTAGCTTGAGCGTTGTAAGATTTGGTGCCTCGGAATGGCGAAGTGCGATAAAATACAGCTTCCACGTAAGGTAACGCTGCTTCGTAAAGCCAAGTGAAACCTTTAGATTTGGGGATGATTTCGTAGGTTTCACCGTCGATTTGGACATGGTGGTAAATGGGTCTTCCGGCGATCGCAAATATCCCATTTACTAGGAAATCCATCGCTTGCGGGACTGTGGTAATTTTCCCTTCGTCGTACAAGTCGGAAACTTCAAAAAACACCGGTGCCATTACTTCCCAGAATAAACCGAGATTGCTGTAATAAGACATTTGGCGGCACTGTTCTAAAAACATTTCGGGAAATGCTTTGTGAATTGCCAGCATGAACGGGTCTTTTTTGAAGTAAGCTTTAATTGCGCGATCGGCATTAGCTTTATATTCGTCACTGTCCAAATAAGGATCGAATTGATTGGTTGGGACGTACAAGCCCCGGTGCCAAAGCATTGACCTCATGCACTCTTCGGCAAATTCCATGTTAATGCGATCGTGCCACAAATGATGGAACAGTCGCGGGAGTTTACCAGTTTCACCCTTCTCCATGAACTCCAAAAGTTCTGGGTGGACACTTCCAGTACCGCGCCAAATCCGCAAATCTGCACCGTCGCCTGCATAGTGATTTTGTAAATCTAAATACTCTTGCGGTAAAAAGTATTTAAAGAAAGGAAGCGGGTGTAAAAATACTCGTTCGGCGATGTAAAGCAAATCCCGCCAGTAGAAGTCCATCGGCACCGCGTAAGCTTTCCAGATAGCGATGATTTGCATCAGATTTTCCGGCGTATCTGGAATCATAGCGCCGCCCGCTTCCAGTCTGTGAATTATTTCGGCAAATTCGTGTTTTGAAGGGGGTAGTTTAGTTGCTGGTTTATTAGGGGTTTGTACCATTGTTTCTTCCTTTGTTTGACTGAATTTTACTATTTATAAATTGCTCTATTCGGGAATTAGGTTCTCCCAAATCTCATGCTTTTCGGAAAGATAGCGCTGCTTTTTACAGTTATTTTTCCTCTTTTCCAGCCCAAGGAGGCGGGCCTTGTGGAGAGCGGATGTTGATAATTGATCCGTTCGACAGAGTTATCGAAAAAGCATCAAATTCGCCGTCATCCATTTCGCCAACAACGGTAATTGTTTCCCCTTCTGATAGATTAATATTGCGCCACCTGCGCGGGCCGGCATCGACTTTAACTTGACCGCTGCCGTCATTTAAAATCCACTCATTTTCATCAGCTTCTCCAAAACCGACTACTCGGCCAGAGATGGTAATTCCTGTTTTCGATGCTGGCAAATCGCGAATTCGAGTTATAGCTTGTGCAAAAGCAGAAGTTGCCATTACTAAAAGAAGGGTTGTAACGGCGGATAAACTGAAAAGTTTTTTCGGTTTCATGAGCGCTCATCTCCTGGTATTTATCTGGAGGCTCTGCGTCCAAAATCTTGCATTAAAATTGGATACAGAGCCTAGTAACGAGTAGATATTTGTGAGGCAGCATAGTCGGACACAAGGCAAGTGCCGACCCTATTTTAATCGCTGAACTATCTCAGTCTGCGGAGACAGACTTCGTTTGTGTAAAGGCGATTTCAATCGCTGATTTTTTCCAAGGATAGCTAATAGCAACTTGGGTATTCCTGTCAGCCGGCAGAGTAGCAACGATCGCATTTGTAGTCGATTCGCTCCACTTGAGCAGCCAAGCAGGTTGAATTCCCAACACGAAAATGATGCCCGCCAAAACCAGCGCCGGCATATTTTCAGCAAACGTAACTGGAGGGTAGTAAGCCGTGGCATTGTCCAACTTCCCAAAACAGGTGCGGTTGAGCAGAATCACAAAGTAAACGGCTGTTAAACCCGAAGCTAAAATGCAGATTAAAGTGGGAATTGGAAAGATAGAGAAACTGCCTTGAAATACTAAAAATTCGGCAATAAAACCCACCAAACCGGGAATGCCGGCGCTTGCCATGCCGCCCAAAACTAACAGGGAACTAGCCGTGGGTAAACCCCGCATCGGATTCATCAAACCGTTGAGCACGTCCAAATCTCGCGTGCCGACTTTGCTTTCGATGATGCCTACTAAATAAAATAGCAAAGCTAAAATTAAGCCGTGGCTTACCATTTGCCCGACTGCACCGATTAATGCCAGCTTCGTACCCGCAGCGCAGGCAACGAGGATGTAGCCCATATGCCCGATCGAACTATAGGCTACCATGCGTTTGATGTCTTTTTGGGCGATCGCGCTCAAAGCACCGTACATCACGCTCACAGTCCCGATAATCGCTAAACCGGGAGCGATAATCGACCAAGTTTCGGGAAACATCTGCAAGCCAAACCGCACTAAACCGTAAGTTCCCAACTTCGCCAGAATCCCTCCCAGCAAAATTGCTGTTGCTGGCGAAGCTTCCACGTAAGCATCCGGTAGCCAAGTATGCAGTGGCACCAAGGGAATTTTAATTCCCAACCCAATTAGCAAAATTGTTAGCAGGATTAACTGCACATTTCTCGGCAATTCTTGAGTGGTAATCGCACTGTAATCGAAATTTAAAGAACCGCTAAGCCAAGCCACACCCAAAAATGCTGCTAGCACTAAAAGTCCCGAAACTGCCGTGTAGATCAAAAACTTCATGGCAGCGTATTCCCGCTGCTTTCCGCCCCAAATCGCAATCAACAGGTAAAAAGGAATTAATTCTACTTCGTAAAACAGTACAAACAGCAGCAAATTTTGAGACATCAAAGCTCCGGCAATACCAGCATTGATTAGCAAAATCAAAGCGTAGTAAAGCTGGGGGCGCTCCATCTTTTCGCCCGTGCCGTAAATGACTAATAGCGTCAGCAAAGCACTTAAAACCAGCAGCGGCAATGACAAGCCGTCAATGCCCAAATTGTAGCTCAAACCTAATTGTGGAATCCAAGGCAAATATTCTTGAAATTGCAGTCCCGAATTTGCTGGATCGAATTGAGTTAACAGCCAGATATTCAACAGGAAAACAACAGCAGCAAAAGCTGAGGCTATTGAACGCAGGCGCATCCCATTTATGTTTCCGGGCAGGAACCCGACTACCGCAGCGCCCAACGCGGGCAACCAGAGCAAGGCACTAAGCATAATGTGTGAAGAGTAAAGAGTAAAGAATCTATTGAGAGTTGATAGTTGATAGTCAATCTTTGAGAGTTGAGAGTTGATAGTTGATAGTTATCAAGCGTCAATTGTCAAATTTCAATTTTTCGCTGTTACAAACCCCTCGCTGTCAATTGTCAACTGTCAATTGTAGGCTGTTAAAACCCCTTGCTGTCCCAGGTCAACTGTCCCAGGTCAACTAACTCTGGGGGCGGGCACGGGGGCACAGCCCCTACCAACTGTCAACTGTTAACTGTTAACTGTTAACTGTTAACTGTTTAAGACTCAACCAACCTATTGATGAGACCCGTATCTAAATCGTAATAGCCACCCACCACTTTCAGTTTATTCTCCAGAATTAACTGAGAGATCACTGGAGATGCTTTTAATTTTCTAGTTTGCAGGATAACATTTGCTTTTGAAGCATTTTCTAGATGATCGCCCGTTTGGTTTTTTGAGCTTTCTACAGCAGGCTTAATGGCGTCGAGCAAACTGCCAATTTGACCGGGAACTTGAGCACCTTTAATGGTAGCTTCTACCGCACCGCACCTTTTATGCCCGATTACCATCAGCACTTTTGCTCCCAACACCAACGTGCCAAATTCCAGGCTGCCAATTTCTTCGGGAGTCGCCACATTGCCGGCGACTCGACAGACAAATAAATCTCCAAATCCTTGGTCGAAAATAATCTCGGAAGGGAAACGGGAATCCGAACAGCCGAGAATAGCAGCAAAAGGTTTTTGAGATATGGCAACTTGGGCGAGATCGGATAAGTTTTGGTTAAAACCTCGGCGTTTTTTTTCAACAAACCGCTTGTTCCCGCTCATTAACTTTTGCAAAGCTGCATCGGGAGTCATGTCATTTTGAGCAATTGCTGGTTCGGGTGCAGCCAAATCAGCGCCTGCTCCTGCTGCGAGTATCCCTGTACCAATGGCTCCTGCGACAAATTTGAGGGAATTGCGTCGGGAAAGATTGAAGTGTCTGTTGTCTGAGGTCATTTATGCTGCCTTATTTGAACGAGTGGGAAATCTTTGTTCAAGATTTCAGGTTTTTAAGATTTTAGATTAAAACTGTCACCTAAAATCTTCAATTTTATATGTCTTTACCCGCCTACAATCAGCGACAAGCGAGCTAGCAAAGGCCAGCTTATGAGTAGTCCCAAAACTGCTACTCCGAACAGAATTGTTAGGGCGTAAAACTGAGTTTGACCGTTAACGTTGTATTTGAGGCTTTGCCCGCCGAAAACCGTTGCAAAACCGATTAAGTTCGCGAATCCGTCAACAATATTGCGATCGAACCACGAGATGATTTGAGCAACTAAACCGACTGCAAATATCACAGTCACCCGGTAAAGTTTTGCCGTGTAAAAGTCGTAAGCAAAAAAGTCTTGCAAAGCTTCAGAACCAATTCGTACCGGTTTTTCCCATTTTTCGTTCAGGTAAACAAATGCTCCGGCACTGATGCCGATCGCCGTTGACAAAACTAGCAATCCAGTTGCGGTATAATTCAAACTTGCCCCCGGCACTAAATGCCACGCAGCCAGCAAGTGCGGAACGTGCAAAGTAAAGCCCATTAAAACAGTCATCGGCAAGATAAAAGGCCAGTGAACTTCCGGCGAACGTTCGGTCATTTGCTTTGGTTTGCCGCCAAAAACTAAACCGAAGACGCGCACCAACCCAAAAGCAGTTACACCGTTGACAAACAGCACTATTCCTAACAAGGAAGGGTGAGCTTCCGACAGTCCTGATGTGAAGTCTTCTAAAGCCCAGAAGCAGCCGAAGGGCGGTAGTCCCACCAATCCAGCGCTACCGACAATAAACGATATTGCCGATATTGGCCGCTTTTCCCACAAACCGCCGAGAGATCGGACATCCTGAGTGATGCTGTTCCAAACTACCGAACCGATGCTCATCACCAGCAAACCCATGGCCAAACTGTAGGCAAATATTAATGTCAGGGCTGTCTGGGCTTGTCCGGTGCCGACGGCGATAAATACTAAGCCCATGTAAGAGCTGACTATATAGGAAAGCGTGCGCTTGATGTCAATTTGGGCGATCGCAATTAATGAAGCGCCAACCGCCGTCGCGGCGCCTACAATAATAGCTGTCTTCAGTCCGATCGGCGACAAAGCAATCACCGGCTGCAACTTAATCAATATCCAAGCACCAGTTTCCACAACTACGGTGTTCCGCAAAATCGTCGCCGGTAGCGGGCCTTCCATCGCCTCATCCAGCCACAGGTGCAAGGGAAACTGAGCGCACTTACCCATCGGGCCGGCAATCAAGGCTAAGCTCAACAGTGTCGCTACAGTAGGGTCAAGCTTTGCAGTTTGAGCCCAAACAGCCAACTCATCAAAATTCCAAGTTCCAGCCAGCGGCAGAATTGCGACTACTCCCATCAGCAGGAATAAATCTCCCACCCGCTTGGTTAAGAAAGCGTCGCGGGCTCCTGTCACCACCAAAGACTGATTGAACCACAGCCCGACTAACAGGTAAGTGCCCAAAGTCAGAACTTCTAAAATCATGTAACTGAAGAAGAGGGAATTGCACAGTACCAAGCCGCACATCCCCGCTTCAAACAGCCCCATCAGGGAAAAGAACCTCGCCCAGCCCCAGTCCATTTCCATGTAACCGAAAGCATAAATCTGCGCCAGCAAGTTCAGTCCGGTAATCAAAACTGTCGCCCCGACGGTGACAGCAGAGATTTCTACGGGAATGGTTAAGTCTAAACCTGCTACATTCAGCCAGGGAATTAACTGGTGTTGCGCCGGTTGGTTCCAGATAGCTGTCAGGGCTATGACGCCGTGTAAGAAAGCGAACAAGGTTAAGATGGCGTTCACGTAACCGGATGGTCTTGGCCCCGTGCGGCGGGTAACTGCTGGAAACCACAGCATCGACAGAACTCCGCCGATAAGTGGATAGCAAGGTATAAACCAAACGGTCTGGAGTAAGATTTGAGCCATTGGCATTACCTGTAAAGGTTACAAAAATTTAAAATTCTGAGAATAATTCCGATCGGGCAAACAACAGCACGGCGAAAGCCAGAAGGCAGAATTAGAGGCTATTTTGGCGTCAGTATTCGAGTTACTCGTTGTTTTGATACTAGGCGGGAAGAATAGACTTATTAATTTTATATTAAGTATTGCGTTAAATTTTCATATTTCTGATTCAGCATACTTATCTATACCGATAACCTCTACTTATAGGTATATAGGGGCGGGATGGTGTACAAACGAATATTTGTCGATCGCACATCTTGCACCATTTTGAGGAACAGGCAAGATGCCTGTTCCACAAAGAATTCAATTTTTTTGTGGGGAGTAGGGGTTGGGCTTCCTGCCTGCCCGTGAAATGCTTATTTAGAAAAGGCAAGATGCCTGTTCCACAAAGAATTCAATTTTTTTGTGGGGAGTAGGAGTTGGGCATCCTCCCCGCCCGTGAAGTGCTTATGGTCTAAAATATTAAAATCGCTCAATCTGCCAAGCTGCTAAAGGAAGTTTGGCTTGGCGCTGTCCGATCGCCCTTGCCCTAACATTCACTAGACCGATCGGCGTATTAAACAAATCTACCATATCGGCTTGGGCCATCGCACTTTTGGCAGCCGCAACCGGAAATTCCTTTAACAGCCACCTAGCCAGCCGGTAAAAATATTCCCCTGTTGTGAATTCTCGCATCAAATCGACACCGTGGAGTTCGTGCAAATATTTATTAGATTCGCCGTACCGATACCATTGACTTTGCAACTGTTTTATTGTATAACGGTGGCGGTGTCGGACGATCGCATTTTCGGCAAAATACATTTTATAGGATGTTTCCCGCAAAATCCGCCAACACAAGTCAGCATCGCCGCCGCTGGTGAGATGCGGGCGAAATAATCCTATTTGTTGTAAGACTAGCCTCCGTACAGCTAAGTTTGCTGTTTGACCGTAGGGACAAAAAGGGTGAGCGAGAGTATGTTTTTGAGATAAAGTATTTTGGCGATCGGCGTGTTGTTCTAAGATAGTTTTACCGGGCAAAGCGAGTATTTCCCCAGCGCTAATTCCTACTTCTAAGTCAACAAATGGCTTAACTAAATTTTCCAGCCAGTCAGATTCCGGGCGACAGTCTGCATCGGTAAATGCAATGATTTCGCCTGTGGATGCGCGAATTCCTTGATTGCGGGCGGCGTAGGAACTTTGAATCTGATTTTCGGTGAGGTGGCGAATGGTTATGTGATTGAAATTGCTTCCTCCCGTTACCAAGGGGGGGAGTGAGGGGGGGTTAGAGGCTGCTGTTTGGAGGATTGCTGAAGTGCGATCGCGACTGTTGTTGTCTACTAAGAGATATTCTACTCTGTGTGGCGGATAAGTTTGCGATCGTAAACACTCGATCAAATCCGGCAAATCTGCCTCGCCGTTGTAAACTGGCACTACCACCGAAACTTCCGGTAAAAACATTTTGTTGTTCATGGGGAAGGAGGCACAACACGGATTATGACACGGATACACGGATTAATGTTTGTACTTCCTCCTAATGACTACTGACTGCTGACTACGGACTAATTTCTACTGCCGTTCCCTTCTGCACAAACTGATACAACTCCTCAACATCCTTATTTTCCAGCGAAACGCATCCCAAAGTCCAGTTCGATCGATATTTTATAATATTATCCGAATTAGGAGGAACGCCGTGAATCCCGATTTCGCTGCCTACACTGTCGCCCCAGCCAATTGTACCGTTTTGCTTGGCTTTTACGTGTTTGCGCCAAGATTGTTTAGTTGGATAATCCAGCCACAGAAACTTTGACCAAGTTTCGTGAGGGTACATATCTTTAATACTAAAAACACCTTCCGGCGTCCGCAAATCCCCTGCTTTTAATTTATCACCTGTGGGGTTGCCACCAAATACTACAGGATAAGATTTTACTGGCTTTTTGCTATCGTATACAGTCAGCCTGTATTTGGATTTTTCAACTAGGATGGAAATTCTATTTTTATCTAACTTATCTGGTTCGCCTAAAATTTGTCTTAGCGGCTTGTCATAGTTTAATAAATTATCGGGCGGTAATTGGGTATGCCAAATATTTAAATCATCAGCCGGACAGTTATTTAAGCAGAAAACGTCTAAAATGTAGGGAATTGGAACAGCATAACCCAGCCTAACGAGGTTCCAGTAAAAAACTAAGCTAGCAGCCAGCAATAGAAGGCTTGTAGATGAAACAATTCTTCCAATATTGCCCCTGATTTTTTTTGTTTCCATTGCATTAACTAGGGATATTATAGATTGTTCGGCGGTTGAAACTGCTACTTACTACAGAAACGAAGTCCCTCTCTAAGAGACTAAGAAATGTGGAACAGCCCAAAAGCGTGTTGCTTTAGCTTTAAACGGGCAAGATGCCCGTTCCACAACTGCATTGAGTTATTGTGGAACAGACCGGAAAGCCTGTTTCTTTCCCTTAAACAGGCTTTCCGGCCCGTTCCACAACTGCATTCAGTTATTGTGGAACAGGCCGGAAAGCCTGTTTCTTTGAAATAGGAGAAAATATCTCTTGCATCCCCTGCACAATCCGTTACCAAATCCGCTGTTAACTGTTGCTAGTAAACATCAAAATCATTAACACTAACACCCCGTTTGTTAAATAAAATATCCCAACAACCTGAGTTTCCAACCAGCCGCACAACTCTAAATGATGGTGCAGTGGAGCCATTCTTAACAGACGCTTGCCGATTCCATCAGGCCCTTTTGTAGCTTTGTAATAACCTACTTGAGCAATTACTGACAGCGTTTCAATAAAGAAAATCCCGCTGATAATTAATAATATCCAAAGGCTATTTGTTAATAAAGCTACCGCACCC
Source organism: Microcoleus sp. AT8-B5 (assembly GCF_036705565.1). Classification (NCBI taxonomy): domain Bacteria; kingdom Bacillati; phylum Cyanobacteriota; class Cyanophyceae; order Oscillatoriales; family Microcoleaceae; genus Microcoleus; species Microcoleus sp. AT8-B5. The sequence continues at coordinate 50,014 of NZ_JAUBUY010000022.1, read as the reverse complement.
AACGCACCGCCCAAAGCTAAAGCACCTGTATCGCCCATAAACACCTTGGCTGGATTGCGGTTGTGTGCTAAGAAACCGAAACAACTGCCGCTGATGCAAGCGCAAAATATCATTAATTCTGGCGAAGTTGAGGCTACAGATGCGCCTAATCCCAAAAGTGCGATCGCCCCCAAACCTCCCATCAACCCGTCAACACCATCGGTAATATTAGTAGCATTGCTTTCGGCAACTAGCACAAAACCAGCCAGCGGCCAGAACAGCAAACCTAATGGCAATACCCAACCGAAAGGCAAAGCAACATTCGTAGAAATTGCAGGTTGATGAAACATCAGCCACAGACAAAATAGAGCAGCAAAACTTATTTGCAAAGCCAATTTCATCCGAGGTGAAATACCTTTGTTCGACTTACGTCGCAGAATTTGCCAGTCATCGAGCCAGCCAATGAAACCGTAAGCTAAAGTTAAAGCCGATACGGCAACAACATCTGAGTTAAACTTAGACCAAAGTAAAGCGACTGCTACCCCAGCAGGTATAAAAAAGATGCCTCCCATTGTCGGCGTTCCCGCTTTTTTCAAATGGGCTTGGGGGCCGTCTTCGCGAATTATTTGTCCTGCTTTTAGTTGCTGGAGTACGGGCACCACTGCATAGCCCAACCCCGACGCAACTACAGCACAAACAACTAGCGGCATAAATAGCGATGCAGGTAAATTCAAAAATCTACCCGCTACTACATCTAAACCGATCGCTACAGTGCCGAGCCCCAAACCCAGCAGCAGGAATAAATTCTTGCCTGTAAGTTTGAAAGGCAGACTAAAAGAGATTTTCTCATCCAAAAAGTTATCCATAACACTCCTCACCACACACTATTTGAGAATAAGCAATTGACAATGGGGGAATAGGGTGCGATACAGGAGATTGAGAAATCTCTGAGTTTTTCTTCCCTGTTTCCGGTTGATTTCTTCACCCTTTTACCCGTTATTCTTCGCCTACACTCACATCCTCTTCTACTTCATCTTCTAAATCATCGTAAGGACTGTCGTCAACTGCCATCAGTTCAGAAATTTCTTCTTCGTGCAGATAGTCGGGTTCTTGGACATCCCTTGCTAACAGGCGATTGTTAGATTCCAACCAGTCTAAAAGAGAAGATTGCTGTTTTAATGGAATTACATCCGCAGGTAAATGGCGAGGAATTTGACGCAGAGATGGGTTGTACATGATTATCGGTTTTTAAAGACAAAGACGCGATCGAGTAGAGGTAACGTTTTGCCGACGAACTGCTGCTTTGATCAAGCACTTGCAAATCGGGCATTTAGCAAGGCTAAAGCATTATACCACAGGCACTGTTTGGTTCCGGATCGGATAAGATGGGAGACCCAAAAGGCGATCGCCCCCAAGCATGGGCATGAGGATAGCACTAAAATCCGCTCTTGCCAATCCTTCTTTAGCCGTAAGCATTGTACTCTAAGACGATCGTCTTTAAGATATCGCGGGACAAGCGGCGATCCTGTTCTGCAAGCCTCCCTAACAGCAAGGGTTTGATTCACAACAGTCTCCTGGTTTTTCATCAAAGCCTGATCCCGAATGCCCTCTGGCTTCTTCAGTCAACTCTCAAGCAATAAATCTCAGAATGGATATAACGGCAGCGGTTTTATACAACAAAGAGGGCTACCACACCGGAGGCAAAAAACTTCTGGGGCGTCATTCAGCCGGAGAAGGGTTTCTCAAAAGCTTAGTCCAACACGGAACCGCCGACTCTCTCTACTGTTGCGCCGATAGCGAAACAACCTTTAAAGAGTTTTGTTCGCACATCCAACCTTGGCTGCAAACACCTCGGAAAGTCCGCTGGATTCCCATGGAACGACCGGATTTGCTATCTCAACCGGGCACAATTTACCGACCCGATCCGGTTCTGTCGCAGATGGTTTGGGCGCGCAGATTTGTCGATCAGCGGGCCTACAGCGTTTGCGGCGTTACTCACACGATCGGTACAAAATACATCATGGAGGCGATCGGCGATTTGATCACCGCACCCATGCAGCCTTGGGACGCCCTGATCTGCACATCTGCCGCCGTGAAAACAGCAGTAGAAGGAGTTATGAGAGAGTGGTCTGAATATTTAGCCCAGCGCAACGGCGGTAAACCGGAAATTTTGGTCAAATTCCCCGTTATTCCCCTCGGAGTCGATTGCAGCGCGTTTCCGCAGGGTGTGGAAGCAGTGAATATTCGCCACCAAATGCGACAAGAACTCGGCATTTATCCCGAAGATATTGTTGTGTTATTTGTCGGTAGATTGACTTTTTCTGCAAAAGCTCATCCAGTACCCATGTACATCGCCCTAGAACGGGCCGCACAACAGACAAAAGCCAAAATCCACTTAATTCAAGCCGGTTGGATCGAAGATCCGAGAGAAGAACCCGACTTTAAAAAGAGCGCGCCAATATTTTGTCCCTCGGTGAATGCTATTTTTTTAGATGGGAGACAGCCCGAAATTAGAATAAATATTTGGTCGGCGGCCGACATTTTCATTTCGCTTTCCGACAACATTCAAGAATCCTTCGGACTGACACCAATAGAAGCCATGGCGAACGGACTCCCGGCCATAGTCTCCGATTGGAACGGATACAAAGAATCTGTACGCCACGAAATAGACGGCTTCCGCATTCCCACACTCATCCCGCCCCCCGAATCTTGTTTAGATTTAGCCCTAAATTATCTCGACGGCAGCTTAAATTGGCCGACTTACATGGGTCACACTTCCCTCGCCACAGCAGTTGACATTGATGCTTGCACCCTGGCGTTGTGTGAATTAATTGAAAACCCCGAATTGAGAAAGCGGATGGGGGAAAATGCCCGACAAAGGGCGAGGGAAATTTATGATTGGAAAGTAGTAATTGCTGCTTACGAACAATTGTGGCGGGAATTAGCAGAAATTCGCCAGGGGGCACCGGAGTCAGCACCTTTAAAACCTGGGAAGCCGCCTTATCCCCTAGGCGACGATCCGTTTCGGGTATTGGCTAATTATGCGACTAGAAGTTTAAGCAATGAGATGATGCTGAGTCTGGGTGCGATCGCCACACCAGAACTTTTCAAGCAGGTACAGACAATTAGGTTTACCAGTTTTGGTGAGGATAGGAGAACATCTGTTAACATTCAGATGGAGATATTGGAGACAATTAAGCAGGAAGGTGCGATCGGCGTGGGGGAACTTATCCGACGCTACGTTAAAAACGAGCAAGAATTAGCCGACCTGTATCGGACTTTGCTTTATTTGGTGAAATTTGATATCTTAGTTATTAGTTGTTAAGCTGTCACGCATTTAAATTGCATATTCAGGGCGGGCGAGACGCCCACCCCACAAGAATTAGATTGTTTTTTGACATTCTATTTAAATGCACAACAGCTTAATACTCTGCGGAATCGGCGATTTTAATCGCTAGTACACAAAATTTCGTCCCTCTCTCTTGAGACTGAAGAAAAGAGGGGTCTGACTTTTGCCTCACCTTCGATAATTAATCCGTGTATTCGTGTCAAAATCCGTGTTCTTCCTTCTTTAAAAATCATGCTTAGAAAATCTGCACTCTTAGAGATAATTGCTGGTAAGAATCGCGGTTTGCTGGCTACCCCTAGCGACAAACAAGCGATTTTAAGCGCGATCGCCCAATTGGAAGATTACAACCCCACACCACGCCCTGTCGAAGCCGGAGAGCTTTTAAATGGTGATTGGCGGTTATTGTACACCACCAGCCGCGAACTGCTGAATCTCGACAGTTTTCCCTTGGTGAAATTGGGTCAAATTTATCAATCTATCCGCGTCAAAGAATCTAAAATTTACAACATTGGCGAACTTTACGGCTTGCCTTATTTGGAAGGAATTGTCAGTGTAGCAGCAAGATTTGAGCCAACTTCCGAACGGCGAGTGCAGGTGAAGTTTGAGCGGTCTATAGTAGGTTTAAGCAGGTTGATTGGCTATGAATATCCGGGGAAGTTTATCGATGAGATTGAGTCGGGTAAAAAGTTCGCTGCTGTAGATTTCGGGCTGGATACTCGCGAACAGCAGGGATGGCTGGATGTCACTTATTTGGATAAAGATTTGCGGATTGGACGGGGGAATAAAGACAGTGTTTTTGTATTAACAAAAGAGTGATTTTGTGATGTGTGATTAAGTGCGATCGCCCCTTAACTCATACTAAATTTATCTTTCCTTCATCCGCGTTTATCCGCGTTCATTTGCGGTTAACAATCAAAAATATATCACTTTTGCAAACAATTCAACACTTACTAAAACCCTCAAATCCATAGCCGATAAAAGCTTCAGATAGGATAACCGTTAAAACTTAGCGTTAAGAATTGACAATTGACAATTCTTGTGATATGTGCTTGAATTTTAATGGAAAAGGCGTTAGTACATTCCCGCGAAGAAACTTACTAACGCCTTTTGTGTACTCCTTACGAATACAACACGATTATGCCACAAAACGGTTATCAACAGGGATTCGCAGCGAATCCTAGTGCGATCGCGTACCAAAAACGCCTTTACCCTTGGGCGATTGCCAAACTCATGCCCAGTATGCAGCGGGCGATTGTGGGGCGATTTCGCAGTCGATCGGATGCTGACGGGCACTTGCTGTGTCTGCGTCAACTCATGCCTCAAGCAACACTTGTCGTAGTCTTTGACTTGCAACCAGACTTAGAAGTACCAATTGCGGCGCCCACAGCAATTCGATAAACACCGCATCAAAATCAAAGAAACCGGGTTTTTTGCGGTTTTTGCGGGCTGTAACGAGTATTTTCGCAAAAACCCGGTTTCTGGGCATCCAGCAGATAAATATCAACTTCAGTTAGGATAAAAATATCCTCAATTTGCTTTTGAATCATGACTTATACAACTCCAAAATTCATCGTGTCTCAAGTGGGTGAAATTCCCCAATGGCAAGCCGCGACGTGGGAAGATTATGTAGCGGCTTGCGAAGATCCATCTTTGGAGGAAGCCAGAATATTTTTTTATGAAGGATATCTTTGGATAGACATGGGTAATGAAGGAATTAATCACGCCAGATTTAACAACCTCTTGACTCTGGTGTTTGGATTTTGGTTTGTCAGCAAAGGAGGACAAGCTTTCGATGATTTGGGTGGATGTGTAATTGAGAAGCCAAAGGTGGGAGGAGGTGCGCCCGATCGCATTTTATATGTCGGCGGAGAATTCATCCAGTGGCAAAAAGGTGAACCGCGCCGAGTCAATCTGAATAAATCGCGAATCCCCGATTTAGTTATAGAAACTTCCGATACTACTTTGGCCAGCGATTTAGATGAAAAAAAGCGGTTGTATGCTGCGCTGGGAATTCCTGAGTATTGGGTAGTAGATATTAAGGGTGAGAGAGTTTTGGCATTTCGCTTGCAGGAAAACGGGAAATATCAAGAATGCGAAATTTCCGGTGCTCTTGAGGGATTGCCAATTGCTTTACTCTCGGAGACTTTAAAACTTTTGGGTGAGGGAAATGGGACGGCGGCGATGTGGTTTGCTCAACAAATTGGGAAGTTGTAGAGAAGTTAGCGAAAAATGCGTGAAGCATAGCTATCCCGTAGAGAATCGCCCTTAATTTTTTACACACTTATAGCCTCAATCATAACATATAATAAAAATATATCTGCCCTGTTAATCTGCCATGAATCTACAATCTGTTTCGCGTTATGTCGCACGTCACCCTGAAATCTTGCAAAGCGAACCAATTATCGCAGGAACCAGGACTTCCGTTCGGGCGATCGTTGAATTGTGGCGTTTGGGTATTACTCCTGAAGAAATCCCCATGCACTTACCTCACCTGAAATTAGCTCAAATTTTTGACGCGCTGAGCTTTTATTTGGATAACCAAGAAGAAATAAATACTTATATTGAGCGCAATCGAATTCCTGAAGAATTGATTCATCCTGCTGTTAAAGCTGCAATGAGAAAACAACTGAAAGTATTGGAATTGTTCGGTACTATTGACTGCGACGAAGATTCTAACTACAAGCAGCAGCAACAAACAATATGAATATCCTTAAATAAAAATGCTCCGACTCTCCCAAACCCAACTCAAAATCCTCGAAGAATGCCCCCGCAAATTCCAACATAGCTACCTCGAACTCCTAGCCACCACCGCATCCCCAGAACACAAAGAAAAACTCACATGGGGAAGCCACTTTCACCTATTAATGCAGCAGCGAGAACTCGGACTTCCCATTGAATTCATCATCCAACAAGACCCCGAACTGGGACGCTGTGTGGCAGCATTTATCAACACCGCACCCGAACTTTTCGCCAATTCAGAAAATAGCGATAGAATTTTCCGCCAAGCCGAACACCCCCGCACCCTAATTTTCCAAGACTACCTATTCACCGTTATCTATGACTTGCTAATAGCCGAACCAAACGCCGCCCAAATTCTCGACTGGAAAACCTATCCCCGCCCTCAAAAGTCAAAATGGATAGCTGAAAGTTGGCAAACTCGCCTCTATTTATATGTTCTAGTAGAAACCAGCGACTATTCCCCCGAACAAGTTTCCATGACATATTGGTTCGTACAATTGCAAGGAGAAGAACCGCCGCAAAAACTCACATTTTATTACAACCAAACAGAACACGATCGCACAAAACAAGATTTAACCAACCTCTTGCAGCAGCTAACCGACTGGCGACAGCGCTATACCGAAGGCGGCGAATTCTTACCCCAAGTAGAAATTAGTTCCAATCTTTGCGATTCCTGTCAATTTGCCACTCGCTGCAACCGCACAACCGACACAAAAATTACCTCACCCGATCTTCTCGCAGAAACTCCTACAGATTGGCTACCAAATCTTGCTATAATCGATGAAATATTTATTTAATTCAAATCTTGTACTATGCAACTATTAGTCGCCCGGTGGGGGCGGGTTTATAGATATTGTGGATGTGAATGAAAGATTGTTGGTGAACCCGCCCCTACAGGAATTAATGAAATAACTTATGACAGAAATACTTCAAAATTTGCCAACTCAACCCCTATCCCAACCCCCAGCTTGGCTGATCCAAGCTGTCAGGAACCACGCACCAGAACTCCCCGGAAACTATGCCGCCGCACTTCTCTGGTATAGAGGAATTCACAACCCAGAACAAATACCCGGTTTTTTAAATCCAAAACTTTACCAACCAGCAAGTCCCTTTGAATTCGGACTAGAAATGAACTGGGCGATAGAAAGAATCCAGCAAGCACGAAACAGCGCAGAAAAAGTCGCAATTTGGGGAGACTTCGACGCCGACGGCATTACCTCAACCTCCGTTTTGTGGGATGGACTGGGAGAATTTTTTACTCAAAATGACCAACTAACTTATTACATTCCCAACCGCTTAACCGAATCTCACGGACTCAATATCCCAGGAATAGATGCCTTAGCAAAAGCGGAAATTAGCTTAATTATCACCTGCGATACAGGCAGTACAAACATCGCCGAAATCGAATATGCCACCAGCTTAAACATCGATACAATTGTCACCGACCATCATACATTACCAGACGATCGCCCGCCAGCTACAGCCATTATCAATCCCCGCTACTTTCCCCCAAACCACCAACTATTTAACCTTTCAGGAGTGGGAGTAGCTTACAAATTAATTGAAGCATTATATCACACATTACCGGATATTCCGCAGCGCCCGATCGCAGATTTATTAGAATTAGTAGCGATCGGCTTAATTGCCGATTTAGTCCAACTCACAGGAGACTGCCGCTACCTAGCACAACTCGGAATCGAACAACTGCAAAAACAACTCACAAATCCCACCCGCCCAGGAGTTGCAAAATTGCTCGAACTGTGCAAAAGATCGGGCGATCGCCCAACCGACATTTCCTTCGGACTCGGCCCCCGAATCAACGCCGTCAGCCGCATTCAAGGTGACGCCAGCTTCTGCGTAGAACTCCTCACCAGCCGCGACAAAAAACGCTGCGAAGAACTAGCAAATTTAACCGAAATTGCCAACTCCCGGCGCAAATCTTTACAAAAAGATGTTGCCAAAGATGCCGCCAACAAACTAGCCAAACTCGACCTCTCAACTACTAGCGTCATCGTCCTCAGCGACCCCCAATGGCCCGTAGGAGTATTAGGATTAGTAGCGGGACAAATCGCCCAAGAATACGGCCGCCCCGTGATTTTATTCAGCACAGAAGGAAGCGAACAAATTAACGAAAATTCCCCGGAAACACAATTTATCGATTCCTTAAACCCAGAATTACCAACACTCCCCCAATCCAAAATCCAAAATCCAAAATCTAAAATAGCTAGGGGTTCCGCCCGTTCTGCCAATCAAATTGACCTTTACCAATTAGTCAAAGACCAAGCGCATTTATTGGACAGATTTGGTGGTCATCCCTTTGCAGCCGGATTGAGTCTCCCTGTTGAAAATATCCCCCTATTTACCGATGCGGTAAATCAGCAACTGCGACAACAATACAGTACAGATAGTTTAACAGCCGCCCCAGTTCAAGCCGACCTAAAAATTACTGTCTCCGAATTAGGCAAAGACTTATTTCAAGAACTAAAATTGCTCGAACCGTGCGGTATGGGCAACCCCGCACCCAAATTGCTGATTGAAAACTGCTGGTTTGAAAATCTATGGAATCAAAAAATCAAGGATTTGAAAGGGCAAAAAGTAGAATATCTTAAAACAGAATTTACAATTAGGGATGAATCTACCGATACGGGATTTCCCGGCATTTGGTGGGGACACAATCAAAACGAAGTTCCCCAAGGCCGCTGCGATGTCACCGTTGAACTCGATTTTAATACTTACAAATCTCGGTATGAAGTGCGTCTCATAGCAGTGCGGGAACGCACGGAAGACAATCAAATCAATTCCCCAACTAAAATAGATTGGATCGTAGACTGGCGCAATACAAATAATGATGAAGAGTTGTTAGCAGCCAGCACAAACTTAGAATCTCCAATGCCGATCGACAATCTAGTTTACAATTCCGAAAAGGTCGATCGCGACAACTCGATCGTCCTCAAAGAATGCCCCGCAAGCTGGGACGAACTGCGGATCTGGTTTCGCCAAGCACAGCAAACTCAGAAAAAACTCGCGATCGCCTACACATTACCCCCACTCGTACCCCCACAGCAAATCTGCCAACAGCTAATCGGCATCGCCAAATACCTCAGCCGCACCAAAAAACCCGTCACCAGACAGCAACTCCGCCAGAAACTCGGCATCAGCGACACATCCTTGCAACTAGGGTTCAAAACCCTAACATATCTCGGTTTTAAAATCAATTATCGCGATCGAGCTTTCCACATCACCAGACAACCCGAAACCGCACAGCAGGAAGACGCGCCAAAGCAAATCCCCCAACAGTTATTACATAGCCAATCCATCCAATCCTCAGTGCCAAATTCCCCCATCGCCGCCCGTTTTGCAGCGCAATTCCTAGCAGCAGTATCCGAAGAACAATTCCGGCGGAAATATTTCTGTGAAGTACCCCTTTCCACCATTGTGTCGATCGCCCGAGAAACCGTTTTCCAAGAAGATTCTACAGCAATTCTCTTCTAACTGAGATATTGGACTATTGTCAAGAACAGGCAAGATGCCTGTTCCACAAAGAAGGAATTTTCTTGTGGAACAGGCATCTTGCCTGTTCCTAAACAAGTAATTGAGAATGGTGCAACACATGAGTTCTGACTGACATATTGCACCATTGTTAAGAACGGGCTCTTCGGCCCGTTCCACTCATGAGATAACTTTTATTGTCGGGCCCGCACGCTGTTACCGCCGGTGGGGCTGGCGTTTGGGGCCCTGAAGCGAGAGAGGTTGTTGTAGATGTGGCTTAAGAAGCCTATTCCTGACACCGATGCAACATCTCAGTTCTAAGAAATATCTTACTTCTGAATTCATCCCGATAAAATAAGGCATAGGGCAATGAGAGTTATCCGTTGCGAGTCAGGCCCAAAACTCATAACTCCTAACTCACAGGCCACAACCCAAAACTCCCCACCGCTTTCACTAGATCGCCCATCTCCAATTTAAAACCCCTATGCTTCTCTGTCCCCGCTGCCAATTTGAAAATCCCAATCCAAACAAGTTTTGTCAACAATGCGGAAATTCCCTAATTTACAAACCTTGCCACGAATGCGGTGCCCAAGTCGCTTTTAGCGCCGCATTATGTCAGAATTGCGGCGTCGCAACAGGTCAAGTGTGGCGGGCCATTATCTGCGGTCGATCGAATTTTCCAGCAGTCGAGGCAGACGAGTCCACCCTACCCCCAGCCGAGTTTCCCCAAAAACCAGAGAGGGTTCCAGAAATCGCATCGCGCCAAAACTCTCCTGAACCAATCACAGACGCCATTAAAACCGAAATAACCACCCCAGCCGAACCCCCAATAGCAGTCGCATCAACTTCTCCACAGCCAAGCGACGGCGAATTCAGCAGCACAGAAATTGACCCTGTGGTAGCCGTGGGGGCGATCGTACCAGCATCCTTTCAAACAACCGAAAAAAGCTCTACTACAGCACCAGAGCGCGAAATAACCCCATCTGAGCAGCATTTTACAACCGCACCACAGCCTCAACAAATCCCGGAAGCAACCGAGAACCCCGACAGCCCAAACATAGCTGACATCTCCCCCCCATCTCCAGAATTCCCCATCCCCAATTCAGAATATGTCATCCCTTCCCAGCCAGCAGGAGCTTATTTAGACACTCAGCAGCGCTACCAACTCCTAGAAACCGTGCCGCCGAGAAAACGCTCAGACACAGTAGCAGTAACAGTCTTGGACTGTCAGCCGCTGGAAATGTCACCCCTCAAAGCCATGCTAGCAGCCAACTCTGCCAGCGTCGCCAGACGAACATCCCCCTACACCGCAGCAATCAAAGACGGAGAAAATTCAACCAATCCCGCCTTAGCAGAGCTTTGCCAAGGCATAGCTGAACCTTATCTGGCACTCCGGTGGCAATTCTCTCAAAACCTGCCAGTCATTCACGATAGCTGGTCAGACAACGAACAGGCAGTGCTGCTGCTAGAAGACTGTTCCCAATGGCCGCCGCTGGTAGAACGCTGGAATCAACCCGAAACTTCCACCCAGCAAATTTTATACTGGCTGCACGAAATGACAGAACTGTGGGCTGCCCTAGAACCCTGGCGCTGTCGGCAAAGCTTGTTGGAACTGACAAATTTGCGAGTCAACCCCGACTCTTCCTTTTCTTTGGCTTCTTTGCGGCTGCAATACCTCTATCCCGAACCGGCCGGCTCCAACCTGCAACTGGTAGATTTGGGGCAATTGTGGCAGGTGATATTTAGCCAGTCCGATCGTCGCACTCAGTTTGGCGCATTGCTCGAATTGCTGCAACAAATGTACAGAGGCGAGATTAACACAATCGAAGAATTGCGATCGCGCCTAGAAACAGTTCCCCTCGAACTCCAACCCGCACCTTCACCAAGCTCAACCCCGACGCGCAGGCATTACCGCAGCCCCGACGAGTCCCCCCCCGAAGTTGGCGAGGTCTTAACCCAGCCCATGCCACTCCAGATTTATAGCTTAGAAGACGCAGGCCTCACCGATGTTGGCCGCACGCGCGACCACAACGAAGACTTCTTCAGCATCTGGACTCAGCTAAACAAACTCGAAAGCTCCTTCGGTCGCATTTTTCAAACCAAAGGGCTTTACATTCTCTGCGACGGCATGGGCGGACACGACAGCGGAGAAGTAGCCAGTCAACTAGCGGCTGAAACCCTCAGAGAATTCTTTCAAACCCGTTGGGAAAATCAACTACCTCCGGCAGACACCATCCGCGAGGGAGTCCTGCTAGCCAACAAAGCCATCTTTGAAATCAATCAAAAAGACGGACGCTCCGGCAGCGCCCGCATGGGTACAACTCTAGTCGCAGTCTTAGTTCAAGACACCCAATTCGCCGTTGCCCACGTCGGCGACAGCCGCCTCTACCGACTGAGAAAGGGACAAACCCTAGAAAAAATCACCTCAGACCACGAAGTAGGCCAGCGCGAAATTAAGCGCGGGGTTGACCCGGAAACTGCTTATGCCCGTCCCGACGCCTATCAACTAACTCAAGCCATCGGCCCGCGAGACAGTAATTTTCTCAAGCCAGAGGTGCAGTTTTTAGACTTGTGCGAAGATACTTTGTTGATTTTGGCTTCCGACGGCCTGACAGATAATGATTTGTTGGAAACTCACTGGCAGAACACTCTCGAACCCCTGTTCAATCCCCAAGCTGATCTCGACCAGGGAGTTGCCCAGTTGATTGAACTCGGCAACAAACGCAACGGTCACGACAATATCACGGCAATTATCATTCGGGCGCAGGTAGGCGCATTTCGATTTTAGAATTTGGATGCTGCCAACTTTTCCAAAGGTGGCGCTTTCCCCCGTGACTGCCTGGGTTAAACCTCCGATTGTTGCATAGAAAAAAAACAGCTTCTGTCGTTTCCGGGCAAAGCTTTACTTCTCGCTCTGTTTTCTAGGTATCCGGTGTTAAAGCAGCTTCAGCTTGAGTGTTCAAAAACTGATTGCAGACCCATAAGATTGCAGAAAAGCTGTGGAGTACCAACCATTTATCAGTAGCTTTAATTTTGAGACTATGTTCAGGAAATCTACCGAATAAAGTTGCTTGATAGTAAGTGGATTCATCATTGTTGAAAGAGCTTTCACTTACAAAAATAGTTAGTCTAATGAAAAAAAATAAACTAAAATGAAGTTAGTCTGCAGGCGGGCTGATGCAAAATCTGTTTTATACTCGATCGCTATCGGGGCAACGTGGGAAGTGTCTTCTCTACATATATATGTGGGGCTGACATCACAATCTGCTGCTACATCAAATTTACGTAAAAGTTTAGCGATTGTTTACCTAGTTTTTGTTGTGGCAATTGTTAAATCGATCGACTGTTTTTTAAGGAGCGATCGACCCCTCACAAATTTTATGAATAATTGTTCCCCAAAAACTATTTATAAATTCATGGTTTATGAAATCTTTAATCATAATCAGGATATTATAAAGTTTTCCTAAAACTAACGTGTGAAGCTCATAATTAATTTTTAATTTCTAATTTTTCAAAGCCCTACGCCCCTAATCTGTAAATTCCCGCCAACTCTCACTGCCACATTAGGGAGTTCAACCACATCAAGCGAAAATGCTGCTGACTCTTTTAGATCCAGAAAAACAAACCCCCCTGCAACAGTGGAGTTTCCAGAGCGAATCCATTATTCGCATCGGCCGCTCTCCTGAAAATCACGTTGTGATCCCCAATGCTCTAGTGTCGCGGCAGCATCTGGAACTGCAAAGAGTTAATAGCGGGAGATCCAGCCAGTGGTACTTAGTCAATTCGGGGACAAATGGCACTTTGGTTAACGGTATTCTCATGTCTCAGGGTTGGATATCCGACGGTGCCCTGATCCAGTTGGCGCGGGGCGGCCCAATTCTGCATTTCCAAGTGATTACTATTGAACTCGGCGGCAAAATTAAGGCGAACCCCACCGTCAATCTCGTGGCACCGAGATGTACCCATGCGGGAAACCCGCAGGGGAATTTATTCTGCATCCACTGCGGCGAACCGATTAAAGTCGATCGCACGGTGCGCCACTACCAAGTGCTAAGAACTTTGGGCCAAGGCGGTATGGGGACAACGACTTTAGCCTGGGATCGAGAGAAAGCGAAAGCTCAACAACCCGGAAGTTCCCCCGCCGCTTCTCTGGTAGTCCTCAAGGAAATGAATGCTGATATGGCTCAAATCGCCAAAGCTCAAGAACTGTTTGAACGTGAAGCTAAAACTCTCAAGGCCCTCCACCATCGGGGAATTCCTCAGTTTTTTGACTTTTTTGTGGAAGGGGGTAAAAAATACTTGGTGATGGAAATGCTCCACGGCGAGGATTTAGAAAAACGCATCTACAACCGCGGCCCTGTTGCTCCCCAACAAGCAATAGAGTGGATGATCCAAACCTGTGAGGTTTTGGACTACATTCACTCTCAAAAACCCCCGATCGTCCATCGGGATATTAAACCTGCTAATTTGCTGGTGCGCCACCGCGACAATTGCATTACAGTGCTGGATTTTGGTGCCGTTAAAGAAATCGGCACTCCTCCGGGCACTCGCATCGGCGTTGAAGGCTACACCGCACCAGAACAAGACCGGGGACAGCCTCTCCCTCAGTCGGATTTATATGCTATTGGGCCTACTTTAATTTTTTTGCTAACGGCCCAAAGCCCTCAAAACTTTTACGGGAAAATACCGGGAGGTTACGGGTTTAAGCTCGATAATATTCCGACGATCGCCCCCAAGCTGCGGGACACCATTTTGCGAACCACCGCAGCTAAGCCTGGGGATCGCTTTCAAACTGCTCAACAATTAGCTCGAGCTTTAGCAGCTTCCCTTTAATAGAAGTCAGAAGTCATTAGTCATTAGGAACAGAGCAAAGGTCCGAGGGAAGAGGGAAGAATTTAGCAACGGAAATTTATGAAAGAAAATTTACCCGATCGCCTCAAAATTTCTCTCCGACACCCCAGTCCTCCGTCTCCTCTGTTATTCTTCGTCCCAAGCTTCTACAGCTATCAATTCGCTCACGGGGTCTTGCATAGAAAAATCAAACTCTAGCAATTGCTGTTTCCAGTACGGCCATTCGTCGCCGTAAAGCAGAGCAATTTTCCAAATACTGTCTGTGGGCTTGATAATGTCAGACGTGACGAGAGAATGCACCTGACGCTGGAACTTAACCATCGGCTGTATCACCTTCTGGCTCATAATACCTCTTGAATTGTTTAAATCTTGTGTAATTACCACTTCCCAGCGCACACTCTTTATCGCAGTTTCGCCAAGAACAGTCTAGCCAAGATACGTGTAGATTTTAGTCGGGAAGCTACATATTCAACTTGTATCTCAACACTGTTCGTTTTGACAAGGCCCTATAAGCAAGACTGAATAGTCAAGACCGACTTCAAAGAATTAATCATCTGTGAAATGTCGCACTGTATGCTGTCGATCGGCAGTGGAAGGTTTGCCGCCTCAATTGTTTCCACATAGTAGTAGATGCAAGGGCTGCGCTCGGCTTGTTCTGGAAAAGGCTGAGTTTGCGTAGGAGAAACTGCAACTACTGCGCTTTCGCTGCTACAGCGTAATTTCCGCTTTCCTGCGGGTAAACCACACCTGTTTCACCTTCGACGCTGGGTTCGCTGTGAGAGTGGGATGTGAACTACATAAACCGATTATAACTCTACTGACCGCAAAAGCGATCGAAAATTGTTGGATACTGTTGATCGCCACCCCTAAATGTCGATCGAACATTCAAAGGCGACAGCACAGCGGGCGTACCAGCAAGTTCCAAACCCATCGTCCGTCCTGATTGATTCAATCTAAAATCTAAAATCTAAAATCTAAAATTGTATGACTTGGACAAGGCGACACATTCTCACTCTGGCTGATTTTACCTCGGACGAATACGATACGGTGCTGCAAACAGCAGCCAGTTTTCGGGATGTGCTCGGCCGCCGCACGAAGAAAGTGCCGGCCCTGCAGGGTCAAGTGGTCGCGAATTTGTTTTTTGAACCTTCTACCCGGACTCGCAATAGTTTTGAGTTGGCGGCGAAGCGGCTGTCAGCGGATACGCTGAATTTTACCCCTGGAAGTTCTTCTCTAACGAAGGGGGAGACTATTCTGGATACGGCTAAGACTTATCTGGCGATGGGAACGGATTTGATGGTAATCCGGCACGAACAAGCTGGAGTTCCCAGCACGATTGCTTCGGAAATGGATCGCTTGGGGTCAAGAGTCAGCGTTCTCAATGCTGGAGACGGCCAGCACGAACACCCATCGCAAGGTTTGCTAGACTTATTTACTATTTGTGTTCTGTTAGATAACGAAAATCCGCGGCTGGAACTTTTAGCGGGCAAAAAAATTGCTGTGGTGGGCGATATCTT
Source organism: Microcoleus sp. AT8-B5 (assembly GCF_036705565.1). Classification (NCBI taxonomy): domain Bacteria; kingdom Bacillati; phylum Cyanobacteriota; class Cyanophyceae; order Oscillatoriales; family Microcoleaceae; genus Microcoleus; species Microcoleus sp. AT8-B5. Next base: position 34,090 of record NZ_JAUBUY010000022.1, on the reverse strand, counting down.
GCATTCGCGGGTGGCTAGGTCTAATATTTGGAGTTTAACGGCTTCTGGGGCAGAGGTTCATTTGGCCGGGCCGCCGACTTTGCTACCGCTGTTGTTTGCTGAGTGTGGCGATGGTAGGGAAGGCAAGTTATTTTTGCACTGGCAGCTTGAACCTGCTTTGGCCGATGCTGATTTTGTGATGACTTTGCGGCTGCAAAAGGAACGGATGAGCGACCATTTGCTGCCTAGTTTACGAGAGTACCATTCTTTGTACGGGATTACGCGCGATCGACTGAAACTCTGCAAGCCGGATGTGAAGGTGTTGCACCCAGGCCCAGTTAACCGCGGCGTGGAAATTAGTTCGGATTTGATGGACGATGCCCAGTTTAGCCTGATTTCTCAGCAAGTTACCAGCGGCGTGGCGGTGCGGATGGCATTACTTTATCTAATCGGCGGCGGTAAAGTTTAGGCTGTTAGTTGTTAGTCAATCGATTTTAGATTTTGGATTTTGGATTTTCGATTGACTTGCGCGAGATAAATGCTCTTTCTTGAGGATTTTGGATTTTCGATTTTGGATTGATTCCACGGATAAATCCGGGGGCTTGATACCACCTTTGAAATTCGTGGTCATGAATTTCGGATATTCCATGATTTTCAGGATCGATCGCCTCTTTACAATAATCGTTACCCAGTATGGCCGGGTAACGATTAAAACTCTTTCTAGAAATGTCAAGTGCTCTAGTTAAGAGTTAGGAAAGCCAGGACGCAGATACCCAGCCGCCACCTTTGACTTGTGCCCAGCCGTTTTTGTAACGACCGGTTAATTTTACGTGGTCTCCACGATATAACTTGCCGATTACATGAGAACAGCTACTGGGGCGGTTGCGGATATTCAGTCGGCCCCCATTGGTGACAACTTTGGCGTAGTTGTGATGACCGTGATGGGCGCGATGGCCACAGTGTTTGCGGTAGCAACCTGCGGCCTGGGCTTCGCCACCGACACTCAGAACAGATAGGGCTACTGCCATACCTGCAACGCCTATCCATGCAGAATTAGGAATTTTCAAGCCCAGTTGGTCTAACGACTTGACTTGGAGTTCGGACTCTGGAGATTCATAAGCAACAAAAGAGTGGCTCAATGCTAGTGCTTCCATAGTTTCCTCGTGATTGTTGTTAACCTTTATTGGTGCAGACTCAGGTCAAAACCTCAATTAACAGCCCAAATTATTAACTTATGTTTCATAAAAGCCACAAAATGGCGTTAAGGTCTTGCTTTTGCCGAGTATTGGCTAATTTTCCTGAACCCTGCACAGGTATATCATGTCATTGATGTAGCTTTCCGGAACAAAAAAATAAATAAAGTTTACATCGACTGCTCAAAATTTTGCAGACGCGGATCGGAACTCCGGGCTCAATTAAACTTAACTGTTTCATTCAAAAGGGAACGAAGTTATCGATTGGGGTTGGAAATTGCTTGTACTGAGTTGCGAATGACACTACTTATTTTGGTGCTGATTTATTGAATTGCTACAGCAATATCGGCAGTTAATTCGATCGAACAAGCATCCGGCTCGTCTTCAAGCACGATCTTAATTTGCTTCTGGTCAGTCATAGTGTAGCCGATCGCACTGGTGCAGAAGTTCGGGGCGATGGAGTCGAGCTCTTACCCGTGCTACAAGATGGGTCTCAAGATTAGTCGCCCTATGTCCCCGACAAGAATGCAAGACAAATCCATCGCGACTTGATTTGTGTCAAGATCAATTAACTTCTCCAGCACCAATTCTTTCGCAATGAACTCCTTGGCTGCACTTTCGATCGGCACAATTCCTCAACGCCATGAATCAGACAGCTTCGCCATTACCTTAGCGCCGTTGTCTGTAGAGGAAATATACGCTTTGGCAGATGACCCCGCGAACGGAGCGGTGGTAATGATGAGCGGTACAGTCCGCAACCAAACTGACGGTCAAGCTGTAGTTTCCCTAGAATATCAAGCCTACGAACCGATGGCCGTGAGAGTATTCCAGCAAATTGCTACTGAAATCCGCCGCCAGTGGGCCGATGTCAATCGGGTCGCCATTCACCACCGCGTCGGACACTTGCAGGTAGGCGAAATCAGCGTACTGGTGGCTGTTGGCTGTCCCCACCGGGACTCGGCCTTTGCAGCTTGCCAGTACGCCATAGATACGCTCAAACACAATGTACCGATTTGGAAAAAGGAACATTGGGCCGACGGTTCTAGCAGTTGGGTTAGTATTGGAGCGTGCGAGGTTGTCGGGCATTAGTCAATCGATTTGAGATTTGAGATAGAAGAGGGGAACTTGTTACGATCTCCTAACGTCAAAAAGTGTGGAATGTTCGATGAGCCAATTCCACCGATGAGCGACTTTATTTCCGTGTCCTGGTCTGCGGTTGTGGCGACCGTTCAAAGAGTGCAATTGCCAGCCGAAAAACTCTCTAATTATGACTTGGTGTTGCGGTGTCAGGAAGGAAATCGACCTGAGACCACGGCCTTTTCAGAACTGTTGAAGCGGTATCAGTCCCACGTAGACAGGGTTCTCTATCACTTGGCCCCTGACTGGCAAGACCGAGCAGACTTGGCTCAGGAAGTGTGGATTCGGGTCTACCGCAATATTAACCGCTTGCAAGAGCCTGTTAAATTTCGGGGCTGGCTGAGCCGCATCGCCACTAATTTGTTTTACGATGAGTTGCGGAAGCGCAAACGGGTGCGAACTCCGCTGTCGCTCGACGTACCTCGTACTCTGGAAGATGGCGAGGTTGATTGGGAAATTCCGGCAGACAGTCCGGGGCCTGATGAAGATTTGACGACGAGAGAATTTTACGACCAGTTGCGGGTGGCGATCGCAGATTTGCCGGAAGTATTCCGCACAACAATTGTTTTGAGAGAAATAGAAGGTTTAGCCTATGAGGAAATAGCCGAAATGACCGGAGTTTCTCTGGGAACTGTCAAGTCGAGAATTGCTAGAGCTCGCCAAAGATTGCAGTTGGAATTGCAAAAATATCTTGATGGTAATTAGCAAGAGTAATTTCAGAGGCGGGTTAAGAAGATTTGATGAAGTTTGCTGTGACATCAAAACTTCTATTTTAAAATATAAATAAGCAGTAAATCATTCTAATAGCGAGTGCGTGATTCCCCAATTAGAGCAAGTGTGAAATATGAAGGGTAACTTTGAATCCGATAAAAATCAAAATCAGCAAGGCGTCGGGGATTCACTCGCCCAAAATCAAGTTAACAACAATTATGCCCAGGGCAATGTAACTACTATGATGCGCGATCGCTTTGAATTGCTAAGTGCCTACCTCGACGGTGAAGTGACGGCGACAGAACGCCGGCAAGTTGAGGAGTGGCTGACAAATGACCCCACTACGAAGCGTTTGTACTCGCGACTGCTGATGATGCAGCAGAGCTTTCAGGCAATGCCGGTGCCTGCTGCGGAACAATCTGCACAGGAGTTGGCGACGAAGGTTTTGCAGCGGGTGGAACGCAAGCCGAAACAAACTTGGATTTTGGGTGGAGGTGCGATCGCAGCTTTGTTGGTTGCGGTGGTGTCTGGTGTCGGTGGCGGCCGCCAATTGTTTGCTCCTCAGTTTGCTCGATCGCCCGTTCCTGCTGAATCTGACGGTTTGATGATGGCTTTAAACGAGCCTCTGGTGGAGATGGTTAATCCTAACGATTTGATGCTTGGGGTGAATGCACCGATCGTGGATATTCCCAAAGTTGGTGTAGCAACCCCTCAAAAGTCATTGCCAAAGCCGCAGTAGGATTTCTGTTTTGAGCAATAACGGAAGTTACTAAGCTCCCTAAAAAAGGGGGCTTTTTGCCGTTTTTCCCAGTTTTTCAAGGTGGATTATCCTTTGACGCTTTCCTGGCTTTGAATGACGAATTGTGGGGCGATCGCATCTTAATATGGGAGTAGGTAGCGAGTGGAATTAGAGCGGGCGATTCCCTACGGGATAGTTTCGCACGCGCGTACTTGTCACCGATTTTTTTTGATATTTGCGATCGGCAACAGCAATGCATCCTCAATTTCCTGCCGCACAGTAGGAGATACACTACAACCGCTATTGAGGCAATCTACCAGCAATTGCACTCATCCTCATCAGAAAATAGAGAAGGTAAATCCCGTTCTCCCCTCACGATCCGAACAATTTCAATTAAGTTGTCCAGTGCCCGATAAAGAATTATGTAACCCCTGATAGGAATTCCCCGCACAGAAGGAGCTAGTTCTTCGTAATTGCGCCCTATATTGGGGAACTTAACTAAATTACGACACTTTTTATCAAAGTCTTCAATAAATTGTTCACCAGCTTCTACATTTCTCGTTGCAAAGTAATCGGTAATTTCATTGAGATCGCGACTGGCTTCAGGGGAAATAATGTAGCGGCTCATTGTTGATTTTCCCGCATTTTGCGAAATTTTTCCCGCAATCTAGCTATAACTATCTCCCCATCAATTCCTTCGCCGCGTTCAAGCTGAGCTAGTCCGGCCGCTACTTTTGGACGAGTTTCATCGACCCATTCTTGATAACGATCGCTCTGTTGCCGATCGCTTCTGTCTGCGAGTAGTTCCAAGGCCGCAGCAATTACCTCATCCACCGAAGAATACTTGCCACTTTTGACTTGGGCTTCAATGAATTTATTATGGTCAGGTTTTAGAGTAATGTTCATACGCTTTACTTCTAATAACTTTTAGCCATTATATCATTTCCAGTGGCTCTCTCCGTGTAAAGGCGAAGGGGAAGGCGATGGCGATCAATTAAACTCGATCGCACTTGTCACTGGTTTTTTGAATATTGGCGATCGGTAATAGCAATGTCTCCTCAATTTCCTGCCGCACAGCAGGAGATACATTAGAAGCGCTATTGAGGCAATATACCAGCAATTTATTAGCATCGTAATACTTCCTCAGCAATGACTTCTGCTGTTCGCTAAATTGCCAAACGCGGCGCACATCGCGATACAAAATCATCATTTGTCTTAATCGCTTATCCCAAGACTGACCGTTATCTTGCCACCATTTTGCAAATATCTCTTTGTCACTTTTTGGATCGGGCAGTTGTTCCAGAAGTTCTTGTATCCCTTGCCTTTGTTCAGGCTTAAGGGCAGGTACAAGGTCGGAGTCAAGAACAAGGTCAAGGTTAGGGACAAGGGTACGTTCAAGGGTAAGGCTGATGTAACCAAGGGTAGGCTCAAGTGCATCCTTAAGGACGGTATTCAGGGCAAGGTCAAGAGCACCTTCAAGTGCAAGGTTAAGAACCTGTTCCAAAGCTTGTCCCACAACTTTTTTCAGATAAGGGTCAAGAGAAAGGGCAAAGCCGCAGTCAAGGAGGGGATATTCAAGGGTCAAGTAAAATGCTCTAACTGCCGCAGGTTTGTAGGGAAAATCAACAGAAAGGGATTTTTTGTTGATCCATGTTAGGAACTGCTGCAACTGCTCCTCCTCAGCGACCAGCCCATCAACTTGCTGTTTCATTGACAGCAACAAGTCATCAACTTTTTGCAACATTCCAACTGCTAAAAACAAAACTTCTCGCCAACGCTTCTCGGTCAGGTGGCTGACCAGTTTTTCCAAAGCTTGTGGATCGGAATTGGTAACAATTTCTCTAGCAGTGAAATACTCTTGAAATGTTAGATGAGAAAACGAATAAATCCTTCTTGCCCTCTCCACTAATAATCCATGTTGTGCCTCGATCGCCTTCAGGACAACCTCACTATCTATTTCTAACTGAACGCGGTCAGTTGTGGCATCGGACAAATTAGCTAGATAGTCGGCAATCAATTGCTGAACTGTGTTTTTTTCAAAAAAATAATCGCCCCGCTCAAAAGTAATAGCTGCTACAAAAGCAAGTAAATGTTTCTTGCGGCACAAATTCAAATCGCGATAAACTTCATCCCGTAGAATGCCTCTAGTTTCATCCCATTTTCTGAGCATAATTTCCATTCCTTCCTCATACAACTTGGCTCGGTTGGATGGAAAATCGGCTTTGGCTTGGAATACTAAACAAGTCAGATTAAGCAAAATTGGCGTTACTGCCAGTTCTCTGATTTGCTGATTTTTTTGCAGTTTCAGCTTCTCTACAAATTGAGATGCTAAAGCTTTCCCTGCCTCCATATTCTGGGAAAAAGCCACAAACCAATTGCTCGCAAAGGCAGCGATTTGCTCGCAATTAAAATCGGCTACCTCCACACAGGTAAAAGCTTCGTCGTGAAATCGGTACTTAGCCGCGGCAATTCGACAGGTAATAATAAACTGATTGTTGTAATACTTTTGGACAAACTGACGAATCTGTCTGACGACTGCATCGCTATCTGATTCTGGCACTTCATCTAAGCCGTCCAATAAAATCAAACATCTGCCTTGACTAAGTACAGATTCAGTTTGCGATCGCGCCTCAACTCCGCAACTGGCAAATTCGTCGCTGATATATTCTAATAAGTCAAGATTAGCGATTGCAGCAAAGGTTTTTAGGGGGATAAAAATCGGTATTTTGTTGGCTTCAAATTTTGCGCGATCGCACTGAATGGCAATGTGTTTCAAAAAGGTAGTTTTACCGGAACCAGGTTTGCCGAGTACCATCAATTTAGAGTGAGATTTCACGGCATCCAATCCTGGTACTCGTTTCTGGCATACTTTACCTAATCCCAAGCGGTTAAAGTTATCCGCATCTGGGTTGAAGTCTCTCAGTAAATCGCTAATTTCTCCCGGCTGCCAACTGGTAATTTCCTCCAAAATGTTGACTTCAACGTAGAGGTTGCTGACATCAACGGGCTGTGCAATATCCAACAGTTGCATTTTGCTGTAAAGCTGTTGAATTTTGCTGTGGCATTTTTGCCGTATCTCTTGCACTACCGAATCAATATGCTGTTGGCAAAAATCTTTAACCCCCCCAACCCTCCCTTGGTAAGAGGGGGCTAAAGGAGGACGATCGACAATTTCTTCCCAATTCAACTGCAAAACCGTGCAGAAAGCCTTGAAAGCATTAGCCTTAATGGGTTCTCTTCCTCCTAAAAAACGCCTCCAAGTTGGCAGGGAGAGGCCATCAGCATAAGGCCCGGCCTCTGTCCAAGTTCGATCGGGTTCTAATGTTTTACTAGCTTCTACTAGCCATCTGGGGTCTTCTATGGTCGAGCCCCTTTCTCTTCTAGCTTGCTTAATTTTTACTAATCCCTCTTCAGAGGCTTTGAGGGTTGTCATTATATAATTTACTTATCTAATTGTCAATATCAGTTTTCCCTCAGTTTAGCGATCGCAAACTGAGTTTGTCAAGACCTGAGCAAAAAAGAGAAAATGATCAGGACAACAACTGCACGGCCTACGCGAAAAGTCAGGCATAAATCATGCAAACTTAATCGTTCCGAATGCCACTCTCTTTTTTAGGTAAAAAAGTACACATTAAATGATGACAAAGGATAGCACCATGATAGATAACATAGATGAAATTCCGTCAGGTGGGATAGGTATAAAAATTATTGGCAAAATTGCCGATGAGCTAAGTTATACCCGCACTTCTGACGGCAGAAACTGTCTGTTCATTGTAAAATATTATCAGCAGCCTGGTATAGTACCATCCCAAGACAGTATTCAAGATGGTTTTTTTAAGCGGGCGATAGATGTTTTAACCAGCTTTAATTTTTGGTTTCAAAAGCAACGACTTCCGCAATCACAGCCAAGTTCTAACCAGCAAGTTAAAAAAATTAGCCTTCACATAAATACTGATATCAAGGCTGTTGCTCAAGTTTTATCGTGGGTTGATACAGTTTTTTTAGATCCTCTACCAATCATTCCCCTAGTCGTTTTGCATCAGTGTAAACTTGCTGTGATTGAAGGGTTTACGAATGCTGTTCGCCACGCTCACAAAAATCTGCCATTAGAAACTCGGATAGAGATTGAAATAAGGGTATTTAACGAACACCTAGAAGTAAAAATTTGGGATTGGGGAGAGCCTTTTGACTTCCAAGCGAAGTTGAAAGAAGAATTGCCAGAAAAAAGTCTGTATTAGTTGGAACGACCTGGGATTTTCGCTTCACTAAAGCTGTTCTTTAATTGCCCGGTTGAAATTGACAAAAGAAAGAAACTTTTTGGTGATGACTACTGATACTACTCCCAAGATTCTCGTTGTGGATGATGACCGAAAGCATCCAGGATACAAGCCCCCGGATTCATCAGTCCAGAAATAAAAAACCTGTATTCGATGAAACTTGCCGAACGTATTTATCTCGCGCAAGTCAATGCTTCAATGCTTCAATTCTAAAATCTAAAATCTAAAATCTAAAATCGAGTGACTCATCCATCCGCACTCTAGTTCATCGCTTTTTAAATCAGAAATATCAAGTAGATTCGGCAGCAGATGGCGAGACGGCTTTAACATTGTTTGAGAAATTAAAGCCACTGCTAGTCGTTCTTGATTGGAATTTGCCGGATACTACAGGCTATCACCTCTGCCAGGAAATGCAGCGCCGTACTAATGTTTTTGTGATTATGCTAAGCAGCCGCACAGACGAAGGTGATAAAATTAAAGTCCTGTCTGCAGGTGCTGATGACTATATCTGCAAACCCTTTGGTTTGGCGGAGTTGGCAATTCGTATAGAAGTTGTGTTGAGACGGATGAGGCCTGTCACTTCATCACGTATTGTATTCGATCAGTTCGCGATCGATTCAGCGCGTCGGGAAGCAACACTCAACGATCGCACTATCAAGTTAACAGCCTTGGAATTTAATATTTTGTATTTTTTGGCTAGTCATTCCAATCAATCTTGGAGTCGCCAACAGCTAATCGAAAAAATCTGGGGGTGGAACTGCAACGACACAGGAGAAGAGAACGTTGTTAGCGTACATATCGGTCAGATTCGCAAGAAAATGATTCAAGTTGATGCTAATGCGTCGCAGTTTATTAAAACAATTCGGGGTTACGGTTACAGGTTCGAGCCGCCGAATCGCACTGCAAGGGCTATTTCCTAAGCTCATCGGCATTAACCACTTTATTTGGTGAAAAACCGATTTTCCCACCTGCCGTGGGGCAGCCAGATGCCTCCTAGGGAACGGACGCGATCGGGTAACATGAAGTATGCCCAAGCCGTGCCTAAAGGTTTGAGGTGTCGATCGAAGATTTCAATTTCCTGCCGTTGATATTCGTTTTGTGTCGGTTCCCGCAGCGGATGATAGTCTTCCAATCGGTCTAAATCGTCCAAAATAGCCGAATTTGCGAAACAGAGGAGAAAACCGCAGACTGTGCCATCTCCGGCCATCATCGCAGGATAGCCGATCGGCAGCGCAAAAAGTTGACCGCGGGCGATCGCGGGGCAAGCATCCACAACTTTTCCTTCGCAGTAGCGGAGGTAGTTGCACTCCCCGGGTTTGAGAGTGCCATAGACAAAGACTTTCATCGGGTAGGGCCTAACCGCTAGTTTTTGCTAACATAGATGGCTAAGCTAATAGTTTAAGTCTCGCGGGCGATCGCGACTGCAATCTTGATAAATTTCGTTGTTTACCTTTCTTATAATTCATGACTCTAGCAGTTAGTTTTATTGCTTTTGGACTTCGGCCTTTGTACTTGAGCTCTTTTTTGCCGTTCCTGCCCCTTGACAGCTTGTTTTCGACTCAAGGGATTATGGTGATGCTGCTGGCCGCCTATGCGGGGGCGATGTGGATGTTTCTCACCAGTGCTCCGAAGGTACACACGGTGATGGTATCGGATCTCGGACAAGCGAGGGAGTTCTATGAAGGTATGCTAAACCTGCCCGTAGCAGAAGTGCCACTGCACTACTACTACAATTACGAGCAAACTTTGGGCACAACAGGTATTGATCCGCTGTATTTGTCGCCGAATGTCGGGAGGGCAGCGAGCTCTCAAACGATGGGGAGTCCCGATGGTTTGTGGTATCAGTTGATGAAAAATACCCAACTGCACATTATTAGCGGGGCCGGTGCAGGGGAAAAAAATCGTCCGCGTCACGTTTGTTTCGATCGCGATTGTTTGGATCAGCTATTGATGAGGGTACAAACTCGCGGCATTAGTTATAAAATTCGCCGGGAAAAGCCGCTGAATTTTTTGGTCAAGGATTACGATGGCCGCGTGATTGAAATGGCTGAGGTTAGTAATTAAATAAGACTCAGCGGTTAAAAGCTATCCTACACAAACTTTGGTCACGGCAGAGAGCGACTAAAGAATAAAAGGGGTATTAAAGCCGAATTTGGTATTACATCCCAAGTTAGAACCAAGTTAGAAACCCGGTTTATCTAAAAAACCGGGTTTCTTTTTTGTCAATTAATCTTAGATTCAACGCTAGATTTTTCCGATGTCGCCACTGCTTTAATCTCTGAAATCGCTTTCCGGCTGAAAATTTGGAAGTAGAGGGAAACAAAAAACTCTTTGACTGGAAAAACGATAAAAGTCAAAGGATTAATTGTCACGATGATATTGCGGGCATCAGCTTTAGCTTGTTTGACAACTTGCTGCGCTACCCAGTCGGGAGACATGATGCCGATCGGGTTTAAGTTGCTTTTAAACGGCCCTAAAATCAGTTTGCGAACGATGCAGGGTGCGTCTAGCCGGCGCAGGGTGACTAAATCTCCCAGGGCGCGCTTGCTGAGTTCGTACAGGGGACTGACAGCGGGAATTACTTCTGCTTCGGAAGTGTTGATCCAGACTTCTTTGCAAGCGATGTTTTCGTTAGTGCGGACTGTTAAGAAAAAGAGTTCCATCAGCCGCCACGCGGAAAAAGTGTTAATTTCGTATGAGTTTGCGATCGCCTCTCCTGTTCTTTCTCCCTGTACGTTAATCCCGTGATTAATGACGAGAATATCGATTTTTTCTAACAATAGGGCTAAGTCTGCCTCTTGGCCAGCTTGCCAAGTTACGGTTTTTACAGGTAAATTTTCGCCGTCTACATCCAAAGTAATTTCCTCATTTCCCGATGAGAGGGCGATCACTTTTGCACCAGCTTTGTGCAGGTGTTTGAGTAGCAAACGTCCTAAAGTTCCCGATGCACCGGTGACGGCTACAGTTTTGCCTTTGAGAGAAAGTGCTGTACCCATAAGTTTATCTATTAAGGTGAAAGTACCGCAATAGTAAGCATTTTGATTGTCGAAGTGATGCCGCCAGTGATAAGGTTTATTAACTAACCACTTGCCAGGGGGAGTAAGGAAGTCTCCCGGTTGGTGGGTGATGTCTGTTAATTCGTCTGCGCCTTTGATGCCGCACCCGCGGGCGATCGCGCTCAACAAAAAGCCTAAAGTATAAATACAACCGGCTGCTGCACCCCAGTGATATTCCGGCAGCCCAAAATAAGCTACAACCCACAGCAACAAGCCTAAAACCATCATCGCCGCACCTTCGGGCACGTCGTGACGCCAGTGTGCTTGCTTGTAAATTGTCTCGCTGACGGGGGTCAAATTCGGGCGGAAAACGCGGTGATGCCAAGTGTGCAGCTTTTGCAGCGGTGCCCAATAATGGGACACGACGTGATAAAAGTCTCGTATTATTTCTGCCCAGCAGACAGAAGCTATTGCCACAGCGCCGACTATCCAGTAATTTACCATGCTCACATTAGTTTGAAATTTGAGATATTAGAGATTGTCTGTTTTGAAAGATAACTCAAAATGGCTTTTATTGCTAGTCTGGCAGTTGACTCAGGCGTTTTAAAATCAGCAAAACGCGGTACAATTCATTGCCGGAATTGGAAATAACAAATTCAGCCGATCGCGCATACTGGGGAGTTTCGCCTCTAACTAACTTGACAAAATTGAAGTTAGCACCTGTGGAAATAATTCCAAAAGTAGGATTTTCTGGGTTCGGATATGCCAGCATATATGTCAGGAGTTGTGCGATTGCTTCGTCTGTTGAAAACGAAAGTTGTTTGGATTCTATTACTGTCACCCACAAGTTTGCTTTCATAATTAAAATATCTATTCTGCCTTCGATGATTCTGCCTTCGTCTTCCTCTTGAATTGCGATCGACTTTTCGGCTTTGACTTGAAAAGGAGACTCATACAGACCGGCAATAAACAAAATGGGGCTGATGATTGTTAGCTTGACTGCATTTTCCAATACAGGCGGGTTGTCTACCAAGTTGAAGTATATGTCTTGGACGCGATCGAGCAATTGTTTTTCTGAGTCGGTTACTTCGGGTAAGTTTTCTTGCCATTCTCGGAAAAATTCGCTGTTGCGAACTCGCTGTAAACCGAAGTTATCGATTAGATAGCGGAGGTTGATATCTCTTGCTTGTACTTTTTGCATTATGATTAAGCAAGGCTTTTATGGTTATTAATAAGTTTAGCAGAATTTGGATTTTTAACCGCAGATGAACGCAAATGAACGCAGATGAAATTCTGAGTAAGTTAATTTGGCCCAGATGTCTGTTCATTGGGATTTGCGATCGGCAATTCGCTGTTTTTGTCCCGCTTGCATTTCCAGCAATTTTTGAACAATCTCATTATGCCTGATTGTTCAGCTAGCTTAAAAGTTGGGTAAATTATTTTTTTTGCAAAAGGTCGATCGCACTCAATCAATACTGAGGCAAAAACCGGGTTTTTTTAGGCAAATCAATCGTGGTTCGCAGCCGATTCCGATAGAAAAACCCGGTTTATTGATCCAAAATCTACGCTTTTAGGCTCCGCAACCATAAAACAAGATGATGACACCCTTTTCGTCCAGGAATATATCTACAATCGGCAAGTTTGCCGCGCCCTTTCATCCTCCGGTTCTTGCCACCCAAAAGCAAAATGACTTACCGCATTAATTTGCGGAGTCGCCGAGCGAATTGCCGCCATTTGAATCTCCAAAGACGGTCGATTTTTGAGAGGTTTTCCCCAATCTCCAGCAATGGCAGGAATGATTTTTGCTCCCGGAGGCGCTAAACTTACAGTCCGCTGCACTTGTGGGACAATGCAGCTTACATCCCCGCAATTTCCGTAAGACATGGCGTGGAATTCTACGGCAGCCGGAAAGCTGTCCCAAGGCTGCAATCTCGAATCATATCCCCCTTGATTTATCGCTTGATTTGCAGTAGGAAAAAACACTGCTCCTACAGGAATTCCCATCCTTTGAGCTGGCTGAATAGCTAGTCCAAAAAAATCTAAAATCCCTTGAACGGCGTGAGCAACACTCAGTTTCCACAGGTCTTTTTGCAGAGTGCCGGTATCGGGAAGCCGCGGTGTCGGTTTTGGTGTGGGAGTTGCAGGGTTTGGCTTGTTAGGGGCGGGATTTGTTGAGGCCGATCTTGATGCGGCATTCTGGCTTCTAGAAGGTGGAGTTGCTACTGACATCGCCTGCGGAATTCGACCCTGCCAAAGAGGTTCTCGCTCAGTTGGATACTGTTTGACTACTGCTTGAACGTCATTAGGATTGATAAATCCCTTAGTCAAATATCGCTGAATTAAATCTCGCCCTTGCTGATTGCTAGCCCGCTGCAAAAGAACTTGCTGCGATGCTGGGCCGTAAATCCACAAGTCTTGAACTTTGGTAGCAACTGAAGCGGGCCCGATGCCCCTTAGATAGCGAATGTAGTCGAATAACATTCCTTGGGGCTTGCGCTTGACTATTTGATTTACTAACAAAGTATAGTCTTGCCGTGCTTGTGGGTTGTACGGATCGATAAAGGCTTGATTGCCCGGAACTTCTCCGAAGTCCTGGTTAATTGCTGCGTCTTCGCTTACTATTAAACTTGTCTGATTTTTACCGTTGATAGCGAGGGTTTGCTGTCTGTCTGGACGCTGAGCATAGCTATAGCCAAAGTTCATGGTAAATAACCAGGCGTAAACTTTTAAACCTCGTTGTTTGCCTTTGGCGATCGCCCTTTCTAACAAGTCGTATTTCTCGTAACCGCGATTTCTCACAACAGAAGGCCAAGCCGTAGGATTGTCTGCAACTGGGAGAAGCACTTGACCATCGTAAAACACTTCGACATAGACTTGGTTGTAGCCTTTATTCACAACTTTGTCTAATACTCGATCGAGTTCTCCGGGTCTGACATCGCAGGGATACAAACGCAGCCAAACTGCTTGGGTTTCGGGCCAAGTTTTTTTACGGCATTCTGCTATTTCCCGCGCGTGTTTGTTCAAAACAGCAAAATATGCTTGCTGAGATTCCCGTTTTCCCGACAGCGCGGCGCGGCGCAAGTCTTCTTTTTGATTGACCTGTTCTGGGGATAATTGGCAATAGGCTGATGTTTGGGCAAAAGCTGGTTGATTTCCGATAAACGGCCAAACAAGCTGGCTGATGATGCTACTGGTTAAAACAGCAGTTACCGCACTTAAAAAGCGTCGCTGGTGTTGAAAATTCGCGATGCGAGTTGGTGCAATTTTCATGGGAGAATTGAATGGGGTTTTCTGGTTTAAATTGGGTGGCTATCGCATTTTTGCGATCGCGCTCCACAAGCAGCTACAAATTTTCTACTTTTTTCTGTTGACTTAGTTATGGCACAAGTCGATCGCACAGTGCAAATTCTATCTGGCGGCTATTTAAATTCAATAAAGGCGATCGGGTAAGACAAGACTCCGCGATTAAACGGTTTTGCAGTATTTTTTCCCTAACTGCTGCATAAAAAAGCGCCTGAATACAGTGGGCGCTAAAAGCAGTTGATATTTCTACTAAAAATTGTTAACACTCAAATATCAAGGATGAAAGATGAATTAGTGAAATTTATCCTCGATCCTAAATTTTGAGATTAAGCTCCTCTGTTAAGAGCAGCTTCTACTTGCTGAAATTCTGACTCAAGACGCTTTTTCAATTTTTCAGGAACGGGACGGTTTGGATAGGAACTGTAATGTCCGGCCAAAGAGTTTAATGCCGTCCGCATTGTCGTGAAAGAGGCCAGCTTGGTAAGAGCGGGATCGCGGCGGTATTCAGCAAAAAAATCGTTGATACTCGTGCGAGCCTTGGCTTGAGCGGCTGCTTTTTCCGGCGTGCCCTCTGGCAAAGTGAGCGCTGTTCTCAAGCTGTTCACTAATGCTAATGTGTCTTGGCCATAATCTCCACTCAGAGTGGCGGGAACATTGGTACAGCCCGCTACGCCGATGACAACAACTAATACCAGGGCTAACAGACGGGAAATGTAATGCTTCATAAAAAATTCGGTAAGTGGGAAACTCAGTCACGAAGAGTGCTGAGAGGGAAACGACTCGGCGGTTGAAACCGGCGTGAATCTTTCCATTACCGCCTTGGGATTGCTAGATTCGGTGTACTTTTGTAGTGTACTTTCGATGGGACAATTACCATCTCAAACTTCGCAACCCTGTACGCATAATGTTCGCTCTTTTATGAGCCTCCCTTTCGGGGTAATGTTAGCTTCGACAAAGTTAACGGCCGGTACTATATCTAGGACACTGATTTAACCCAATAAGTCTGTTTAATCCTAAATTTCTAGAGCAAGGAACTAGCTTCGCATCCCTTGGTAGGTCTTTAAACTCTTACCGTTAACGTAGTACGCGAGGTACTTAGTCTGGTCAACTGTGGTTTAAGTCTTAGGCTAGAAGCCCAGTGTCTTTAGACCTGGGTCGTTGACAAGGTTTACAAAAATGGAAGCGAAAGCGGTAATCAAAATTAACCTTTATCCTATCTCGAATTGAGGTAATAATGCCACTTTCTACTTTTTTTTGTTCTCATACCATGAAACAGAAAATTTGTCAATCTAAAATCTAAAATCTAAAATCTAAAATCGATTGATTTGTCCGGCAACGACGGAGAGAATTTGGGTTTGTCGCAGCCACTGAGCATCAAAAGCGCCTAGGTGAGTTGTAGTAATCAGAGTTTGAAATCGTTCTTGAATTGTTTCTAAAAGTTGATTTTGGCGGCTCAGATCGAGTTCTGCAAGTACGTCGTCGAGCAACAGTAAAGGCGCTTCGCCGACGACTTCTTCAATAAGCTGCAGTTCGGCTAATTTTAATGCTAATACCAGAGTTCGCTGCTGACCTTGGGATGCGTATTGACGAGCTGGGGTATTGTTAATGGTAAATGTAATGTCGTCGCGGTGGGGGCCGACTAAAGTGGTTCCTTGAAACTGTTCTGCGATCGCCCTTTTTTGAATTTTCTCTAAAAATGCTTGCCGCACTCCTTCGAGATTGTCTTTAGCGATAAATTCTGAACTTACTTCAATATTAGCATCGTATTTCACATCTAAAATTTCTGCTGAACCGCTAATTGAACGGTGCCAATTTCGAGCTAAAGGCATCAAACGCTCCAAAATTCGATCGCGCCTGCGGATAACGCGAGCGCCCGCTGTCGCCAACTGCGCGTCCCACAAAGCTAATTCTGAACTGGGAATGGGGAATTGGGAATTGGGAATTGGTAAGTCTTCTGTATTTTCTGGTTCGGGACTTTCGGGTGCAATAAATCGCATCTTGTCAAAACTGTCGGAAAATTCCGCTTTCCTGATTTCTTTAGAACGTTTCAACAGAGCGTTTCGCTGGCGCAAAATTTGGTTGTACTGCTGCAAAATGTGAGCGTAAATCGGTTCTAACTGGATGACTAGGCGATCGATCCAATTACGCCTTCCTTCGGGCCCGCCCCGCACTAAGTCCAAATCCAAACAAGAAAATTGCACTACATTTAAGACGCTCAAAAAGTCTAAATGGCGGCGCAGCGGTTCACCGTTGAGCTTCAGTGTCCGACGCGCCCCTGAGCGAAGAGTTAAAGCTAAGTCGATCGCTCCGGTTTGACGTTCGAGTGTAGCATCAATTTGCCCGATCGGCTTTGAGTCGAGTATTAAATCGCGATCGCGCCCTACCCGGTGGCTTTTTAGTGTAGAAAGCAACTCTACCGCTTCTAATAAGTTAGATTTTCCTTGAGCGTTATTTCCTACTAAAATTGTTTTGGGAGCGTCAAACGCTACCTTTTGATCGAAGTAGTTCCGAAACTGCCGTAGGTGCAGCGTTTTCAAATACATAATATTAGTAATTGGTAATCGATAATTGGTAATCGGTAATTGGTAATTGTAATACAGTCATCGTAGGGCGAACATTAAGGGTTGGTAGCCGTGAGCCTTTACGATGGCGATTTTCGCCGAACGTTGCATTCGTAATGACATTATAACGAACTAATAAATGTTTAATTGTGACACAATCTATTTAGTTTTCGTAGCAATGACTTTCGCTGTGAGCCAGGGGTTTCAACCCTGGCGGATCTTCTTGAAAATAAGCTGTTACACATTTAAACCAATAACGATAGAGGTAGGGTGCGTCATCCGCGAACACTGGCGGGATATGGGAAATACTTATGTACGATCCGCACCCTACTATCCTCTTTTAAATGCCCAACAGCTTAGTACCCAATCGAGCGCTCTAGCTAATAATCAAACTTAGCTCACTATCCGTCAGCCGTTAACACTATTTCCTAGATTTGTTGTAAAAGCGCACAAACAGTTTTTCCATTTCAATCCAGACAAACATCAGAGCGCTGAAACCGAAGCAAACTAGCAATTCAAAAGGCGACAAATAGTGAGTGCCGAAAAATGCTCTCAGTGGCGGAACATAAATCAGCATTAATTGCAAAGCAGTAGTAACAATCACAGCTCCCCAAACAAAAATATTAGTCAAGGGATTTAACTCGATAGTTAGCTGAGTGTTAGACCGAATTGCGATCGCGTGACCCATTTGTGCCAAACAAAGAGTTGTAAACACCATTGTTTTCCAAGCATCTGGATTGCCGTGTCCGGGAGAGTGAGTATATCCGTAAGCCCAGGACATCATTGCGATCGTCAAAATTGCAAAAATAATCCCGATCCGAATCATGTAAGAACCCAAACCCCGCGCAAAAATACTTTCTCGCGGACTGAAAGGAGGCCTTTTCATCACGTTCGGTTCCCCCGGTTCCACCGCCAAAGCCAAAGCGGGAACGCCGTCTGTTACTAAGTTCATCCACAAAATTTGCAGCGGCGTCAGCGGCACTCCTCCCAAACCCATTAAAGGTGCGGCCGCAATTGTCAAAACTTCGCCGATGTTGCTGCCCAAAATGTATTTAATAAAGCGGCGAATATTGCTATAAACCACTCGCCCTTCTTCAGCGGCGGCGACAATAGTTGCGAAGTTGTCGTCGAGGAGCACCATATCGCTAGCTTCTTTGCTGACATCGGTGCCGGTAATCCCCATGGCGATGCCGATATCGGCTTGTTTCAAGGCGGGGGCGTCGTTAACGCCGTCGCCGGTCATGGCGACAAATTTGCCCCAACTTTGCAAAGCTTGGACAATCCGCAATTTGTGTTCTGGGGAGACGCGGGCGTAAACGCTAACCTGTTCGACTTGCTGTTTGAGTTCTTCTTGGCTGAGCTTTTCTAATTCTTGACCGGTGAGAACTCGATCGCCCTCTGTTGCAATACCTAAATCGTAGGCGATGGCTTTTGCAGTCAACTGGTGGTCTCCTGTAATCATCACCACCCGAATGCCAGCATTGCGGCACTTAACCACAGCTTCCCGCACTTCCGGCCGCGGGGCGTCCAGCATACTGACGAGTCCCAGCCAAATCATGTCTTGTTCGCTAATTTCCTCAGAACCTTCGGGCGGCAGGCTTTCCCAGAGTTTGTACGCAAACCCGAGGACTCGCAAACCGCCGCTTGCCATGTTGTTGTTTTCGACGAGGATGCGATCGCGCATTTCCTGGGTTAAAGGTTGTACTCGATCGCCGACTATAATGCCTTTGCAGCGCTCCAAAGTCAACTCTGGAGAACCTTTGGTCAGCATCAAATAATTCGACTGCTGTCCTGTTTCTGCGGGAAATCCCGAATGTCCTGATCGGCCGGGCACTTCGCAAATCACGCTCATCCGCTTGCGTTCGGAAGAAAAAGGAAATTCCGCCGTCCGCGGCAGCAATTGAGACTGTTTTTCCTTATAAATGCCTGCTTTTCCCGCTACACAAAGCAGAGCTCCTTCTGTGGGGTCGCCTAAAATCTGCCATTCTTGTTTTTCTTGTTGCAATACTGCGTCGTTGCAAACTGCACAGGCAATTAATAAAGATTCGAGTTCTGGATATTCCTCTAAATTATTAATTTTGGCCGCTGTCAGGCGATCGGTAAAATCTCCGATCGGGGCATAGCCATCCCCTGCGACGGCGACAGTGCAGTCGCCCGTAGACACTAGCTGAACTACCATTTTATTTTGAGTCAGAGTACCTGTTTTGTCAGAACAAATGGTAGTTACCGAACCCAAAGTTTCTACCGCAGGGAGTTTGCGAATCAGGGCGTTTCGCTTCACCATCCGCCTAGTTCCGAGTGCCAGAGTAACTGTCACGACTGCTGCGAGTCCTTCGGGAACCACAGCCACAGCCATGCTTAGAGAAACTTCTAACAACTCTTCAAACCTGCTGGTATCGAACCCGATGCCGCCGTTTTGGAAGGTAATCATGCCGCCGATGACGACAATTGCGACTAAGGTTAGGGCACCGGAGACTAGAACATTTCCTAACTGGCTCATCCGCTGTTGCAGGGGAGTCGGTTCGGTTTCTACTGACTGAAGCATGGTGGCAATTTTGCCCAGTTCAGTTTTCATTCCGGTGTTGGTGACGATCGCCTTTGCTCGTCCCTGAACAACTTCTGTGCCCTGAAAAATCAGGTTGAGTCGATCGCCCAAGGAAGCATCTTCTGGAAGTTCTAGATCGGCTTGCTTGGTTACTGCTAGGGCTTCTCCTGTCAAAGCAGATTCTCTGACTTGCAGATTTGATGTTTCGATCAAGCGTGCGTCTGCTGCTATTTTTACCCCAGCCTCCAACAGCATTACGTCTCCGGGTACGAGTTCCTTGGCGGCTATTTCCGAAGTTTTGCCGTCCCGCAGGACTCTGACTAGGGGGGAAGCGAGGTTTTTGAGGGCTGCGAGGGCTTTTTCAGCACTTTGCTCTTGGAAATAGCCGAGAATGCCGTTGAGTATGACGATCGCAAAAATGGCGATCGCATCTTTGGGAAAAGTATTCGACCTGATGTCCAAAAAACCCGAAATCACGGCCACACCCATCAGCATCAACAACATGATGTTGGTGAACTGATCGACAAAAATCGACCACGGACTGCGGCCTCCTGTTTCTTCGAGTTCGTTGGGGCCGTATTGCTGCAAGCGTTCTGACACCTGTTTGCTGCTCAAGCCAGCGTCTTTGTTGCTGCTTAGCTGCTGGAGAGTTTGGTCAATTGCTACGGTGTGCCAAGAAGAGGGAGAATTTGAAGACATAAATTACGATCGAGCATGGGGGATAAAGGTGGTTGCGGCCGGACAGCTACAGCCGATCCATCTGGCTGATTACAGAGAGAGAGTTTTGAGTTCTGAATAAAAAACTGTTTAACTTGCTACTCGTTTTGGGCGCTTCGATGCCGGGGAAGCAAAAAGCTTTTAACTTCAATGCGTCTGGTGGCTCGATCGCGCCGTTTGTAGACCTACGGCTGTTTTCGTATAGTAAACGAATTCTTGTAAACTCTTAGAAGATAGCGGTAGACATTGGCAGTATGTAATAGGATAGGCTACCGTTTAAAACCAGCGCCGAAGCATCGGACTAAGCGAAAAAGTTTCGTAGTAAGCGTAACGGCTCAGCCCCCAAAAACGTAACGCATTGAATAGCGCTTTCAATATTTTGTTGAAAGCTTTGAGAGATACCTCCCTATTAGGGATCGCTAAAAGCGATGCCCGATCTGCCATACACAGTATATCGAGGCGCAATCCTGGATTTACCGGGTTAAATGTATCTGATAGCACCTATCCACCTTACTACTAAAAATTAGCAATTTCTTCGGCTTTTACCCAATGCCCAACGGCTGAGTTTACTCTTCAAATGGTGATATTTCCGGCAAAAGCTGAGGCTCTGGCGAGGGGCTTCACAATCTTGGGGATTTTTCCCACACCGAATTTTGCAGGCCTCCTGACATTGGGCAGAATTTTTGGTTTTTTCCCTGTTCCCCCAGCCTTCTATTACCAAAACTTTAATTTACTTAACACTTCTTAACAATCCCGCTTTTCCACAGAAAGCTAACAAAGGCGATCGGCCCACGAGAGGGTTCGGGGCGGTTCAACCGCGACTGCTGGGGCGAGGGAAGCAAACTGTGCGTTGGGTTGTGCAACCCCGCATCTATCGCAGGAAGGAGATTAGCCTGCACTTCTCCACCCAGACATTTCCCTTCTTAGAGAGATAACTTTCTGTAATAATTTGTAATAAACAAAGATGGGCGGGCGTTGTATAAAGATTATCAGAGGGTTGAAACGACAGGCCAAAGTTAACAAAAACACTGATTGACAAGGTTTGTCGCATCTCATAAAAGATGTTAAAATTTCTAAGGTTTCTTAAACGTCCGTTACGATGTAACAATAGTGCAGGTAGCGGAAAGGGAAAACTCGATCGGACCAGCAGATTAGCTGGCATCAAATTTCAACCCTTGCAGGCACTCGTAGCCTGAACAAATTTAACTTAACGGTTTTATACCGCAACCAAACTCAATTAACTCAAGTAGGAGAGTTCTTTCATGTTTGACGCATTTACAAAAGTGGTTTCCCAATCTGACGCTCGGGGCGAATTTCTAGCTCAGGGTCAACTAGATGCTCTCAGCAGCATGGTTTCCGACGCCAACAAGCGGATTGATGCAGTAAACCGCATCACCGGCAACGCATCCAGCATCGTAGCCAATGCAGCTCGCACCCTGTTCGCCGAACAGCCACAACTGATCGCTCCTGGTGGCAATGCGTACACCAACCGCCGCATGGCAGCTTGCTTGCGCGATATGGAAATCATCTTGCGCTACGTCACCTATGCAACATTTGCAGGCGACGCCAGCGTTTTGGACGACCGCTGCTTGAACGGTCTGCGTGAAACATACCAAGCTCTGGGAGTTCCCGGTGGCTCAGTTGCAGCCGGTGTGCAAAAAATGAAGGAAGCAGCAATTGCGATCGCTAACGACCCCAACGGTGTTACCCGTGGTGATTGTAGCTCGCTAATGTCTGAAATCGGCAGCTACTTCGACCGCGCAGCTAGTGCAGTCGGCTAAAAATAGCCAAGCGAACCTTTCTTGTAAAGAAGCGAGCATCGCATTTTTGCAAACAATCATTTTTGTACAAAAACAACACAACATTAGGGAGAAACCAGAACAATGAAAACCCCTTTGACTGAAGCAGTAACCGCAGCCGATTCTCAAGGCCGTTTCCTGAGCAGCACTGAACTGCAAGTCGCCTTCGGCCGTTTCCGCCAAGCAGCAGCAGGTTTGGAAGCAGCCAAAGCGTTGACCGCCAACTCTCAGCGTTTGATCGACGGTGCAGCTCAAGCTGTGTACAACAAATTCCCGTACACGCAACAAATGCAAGGCCCGAACTACGCTTCTACCCCAACAGGTAAAGCCAAGTGTTCTCGCGACATCGGCTACTACCTGCGGATGGTAACATACTGCTTAGTTGCAGGTGGCACAGGTCCGATGGACGAGTACCTGATTGCAGGTGTTGACGAAATCAACCGGACATTTGAATTGTCTCCTAGCTGGTACGTTGAAGCTCTCAAGTACATCAAAGGCAACCACGGTCTCAGTGGCGACGCTGCAACTGAAGCGAATTCCTACATCGACTACGCAATCAACGCTCTGAGCTAGATTTGCGTGATGCCCGGGATTGTAAGCTGCTGTTAGCTTAAGTGTTAGCGGTTGTTTACAATTCCGGGCATCTGCGATCCAAGCCTAGTTTTGCAAATACTTTTTTAAGCAGTTTTCAATTTTTACAGCAAAAAAGGAAGAAGCGAAGATGGCGGGACTAGCAGCTGCAGAACGGTTGGGAATAAAAGCATTTGAAGAAGCGGGACGGGTAGAACTGCGCCCCCACTGGACGCAAGAGGATGCGAAAGCAGTAATTCGCGCTGCTTACAGCCAAGTTTTAGGCAACGAGTATTTAATGTCGAGCGAACGACTTACCAGTGCTGAATCTCTGCTGCTGCAAGGGCAGATTTCAGTGAAAGATTTTGTGCGGTCAATTGCACATTCCGAAACCTATCGGAAAAAGTTTTTTTATCCGAACTCGCAAACGCGGTTAATTGAGCTTAATTATAAGCATTTGTTGGGCCGCGCTCCTTACGACGAGTCGGAAATTGCTTTCCACGTTGATTTGTACAATGCAGAAGGCTACGAAGCTGAAATTAATTCTTACATTGACTCCGTTGAGTATGAAGAAAATTTTGGCGAAAGTGTAGTGCCTTACTATCGCGGTTTCGCGACTCAAAGAGGTCAAAAAACCGTCGGTTTTAACCGGATGTTTCAACTGTACCGGGGTTTTGCTTCCAGCGATCGATCGCAAAACCAAACCCAAGCCCGGCTGACTTGGGAAGTAGCGAGAAATATGGCTTCGCCGATATACACGGCCTCCACCGGAAAAGCCCTTGGCGGCACATCCGGCGGTTCTCGCGACCAACTCTACCGAGTCACCGCAATGCAAGGTGCGGGTAATTTTCTGCCCCAAGTGCGGCGGACTACTACCGAATATCTCGTGCCTTACGAGCAACTTTCGAGCCGCTTGCAGCAAATCAACAAACGTGGCGGCAAAGTGGTAAGTATTACCACAGCTTAAAGTTTGTGTATTGACGTTTTTGTGAAACGTCTTTAGCAAATTAGGACTAAGGCTAAAAAATTATTCAATTTTATATGTATAGGTAAGGTGTGCAGTGCACACCCTACTTTGAGGCATATTATCCTTAGTCCTAAAAATTTCAAGTGCAACGAAGCATAAAACTTTTGTCATTAATAATTTAGGAGAAAATCTGGTGGCGATTACAACAGCAGCGTCCAGACTGGGCACATCCGCATTGAGCGATGCGCCGAAGGTAGAATTGCGCCCGAACTACACCAAAGACGACGTTGAAACGGTGATTCGTGCCGTTTACCGTCAGGTGCTCGGCAACGACTATTTAATGAAATCCGAGCGACTTACAAGTTCCGAGTCTTTGCTGCGAGACGGCAGTTTGAGTGTACGAGAATTTGTACGCGCTGTAGCTAAGTCAGAACTGTACAAAACCAAGTTTTTCTACAACAGCTTCCAAACTCGGACGATCGAACTAAACTACAAACACTTGCTCGGTCGCGCTACCTACGACGAATCTGAAGTAATTGAGCACTTAGATTTGTACCAAACAAAAGGCTACGACGCTGATATTGATTCTTACATCGATTCAGTAGAGTATCAAGAAAACTTCGGCGAAAGTATCGTCCCTTACTACCGCGGCTTTAACACCCAGCGCGGTCAAAAAACCGTCGGTTTTACCCGGATGTTCCGGTTGTATCGGGGCTATGCAAACAGCGATACATCTCAGCTAGAAGGCAATATCTCTCGCTTAGCTGTCGAACTCGGCACTAACACCGCTACGGCTGTAGTTGGGCCTTCTGGCGGTAACGAAGGTTGGGCATATCGGCCTTCCGCCAGAAACGTAACTCCCGCCAGCACTTTCGGCGGTGCGGCAGCTTACGGCAAAGAAGGGCGGCTGGTGCGCGTGGAAGTTTCGGGCATTCGCACGGGCGGATATCCCAGCGTGCGCCGCAGCAGCAAGGCTTTCATCGTACCTGTTGAGGAGTTGTCCTCGCAAATGCAGAAATTTCAACGCATGGGCGCGAAAATCGCCAGCATTACTCCAATTTAGTTGTTAGTCATCAGTCATTAGTCATTAGATAATTAGTTTCTGCGTAAGGTGCGAGGTGCACGGAAACCTACATAATTAGGTTCTGCGTAAATTCTGAACTAGAGACTAAGGACTAAGGACTAAGGACTAAGGACTAAGGACTACTGACCAATTACCAATTACCAAGAAGCTTATGTTGGGTCAAATTGTAGCTGGAAAAAGTGGCAATACAGCTTCGGCTAGTCGCTGCTTTCGGTATGAAGTTGTCGGCTTGCGCCAAAGCGATGAAACAGATAATGTGGATTATTCGATTCGATCGAGCGCGAGTACATTTATCACTGTGCCTTACAATCGGATGAATCAAGAAATGCAGCGGATTACTCGCATGGGCGGGAAAATTGTCAGCATTCATCCTTTAAACGCGGGTGCAGAATCATCCCATGAATCATCCCACGATCACCAATAGTTTGGTTGCAGGGGCGATGAAAATCGCTCCGACACAAGCTAGAAGGGGCGATGAAAATCGCTCCTAGACAAACTTTCGTCCACTCCAAGCGGACTAAGAGTTAATGTAACCCGCCCCGGCGGGTTTTGTCTGTTTAGTAGCGATTTTAATCGGCCAGTTTCCCTAACCCTTGCAGGTTTTTTCTGGATAGCAGCCATTTCAAGAGCCGAATAACTAATAACTAATAACTAATAACTAATGACTATGAATTATTACGAATCCGACTCACCGCCGGCGGGTGTAGCTGAGGGCGAGTCTTTAACTGTTGAACAGGCGATCGCAAATTTGCACTCCCAAGATTACAGTCTCCGGTATTATGCTGCTTGGTGGGTGGGCAGATTTCGAGTCAAGGAACCGGCAGCTATTGCAGCTTTAATTGCCGCATTGGAAGAAGAGTCAGAACAAACGAAAATCGGCGACTATTCCCTATTGCGAAATGCGGCGCGGGCCCTGGGTAAATTGGGCGACAAACAAGCCTTACCTGCCCTGATTCGTTGTTTGGAATGCGCCGATTATTACGTGCGGGAAGCGGCAGCTCAAGCTCTAGAAATGCTGGGCTATCGCGATTCTATTGAGCCGCTAATGAACCTATTGGATGGGGGCGTAGTTGTTGCTGTGCGAGTACCAGGAAAATCGCACCTCGTGCAACCTTACGACTCGGTAATTGAAGCTTTGGGAACGCTGCAAGCGACAGAAGCAATACCGCTAATTTCACCTTTTTTAGAACATTCTGTGGAGCGGGTGCAGTACGCTGCGGCGCGGGCGATGTATCAGCTAACTGGTGAGCGGGTTTACGGAGAGCGGTTGGTAAGTGCTTTGAATGGGGATAATTTGCAGTTGAGGCGATCGGCTTTGATGGACTTGGGGGCGATCGGCTATTTGCCGGGAGCGCAAGCTATTTCTGAGACTTTAGCAGAAAATAGCCTGAAATTGATTGCGCTCAAAGGAGTTTTGGAGCATCACCTCAATCAACAAGAATCTCTATCTTTGTCAGATGAAGCTATCCGCGTTATGGATTTAATGGATAGTTTACTTTGAAAAATTAGTTCACAACTAAAATAGGATTGCTGTAGAGATTCTCAATAGTCTGCCGTACATTCAATAGACAGCACATTTCAGGACACAGCGCCGTGCTGTTTCCCTACCGCATATCTGTATTTCATGGAGTTGAGAACTGCTATTTTCTCGCTTTTATCCCGGTGAACCGATGGCTGATGATTTGATGGAATAAGAAACGAGGCTTTAAGTATTAATTATTATAAATTTCAGTGAAAATACTGAGGTTTGTAGCTGTAGTTGGTGAAACCGAACTGTTAAAATAATATTACCATCTGGATGAGTTTTCAGTTAAAAAAGTTTGGGTTTTGACTGCGGGCGATCGCGGAATGCTGGGAGATGGTTGTGTAGCGACTAGAAGTATAAATCGGGGGATTCATCATGAGCAACGATCCTTTTGAAGTCCAGGTGCAACATTTTGCAGCGCTTAAGTCCAAGTATCAAGCAACAAAATATGAAGATTCATCTCCTTGTAGTCTTCTGTATCTCATTCTGCGAAAAGCTGATTTAGAATGTGCAATTACCGACTTCGAGTGGGATTGGTTACTAAACCAAGAGCTTTTGGAAACAATAAAAGCTATCGAGCAAGAGCCACTACATAAGGCTGAAGAACGAACAAAACTAGATGCTAATTTTTCTCAACTCAAGTCTAAGTTCAAAGTAGCCAGACATCGCGATTTACGGCTATCCAGTCCTTTGTATCCTATCCTTTGGAAACTTGACTCAGAAAATCAGCTAACTGACTTAGAAGTTAAATACCTGCAACAACAGGGGCTTACTGAAACAGTTGCTATCGTTCAAGAGATGGCGCGATTTGCTGCACTAAAGGCTAAGTACCAAGCAACTGAATACCCAGATTGTTCACTTGATAGCCCCTTGTATCAAATTCTCAAGCAACTGGATGCACGAGAAATATTAAGTGATGTAGAGGCTAACTGGCTGTTCAATAACCAACTGGTTGATACTCTAGAAATTTTTTGGCAACAAAAAGCTGTACGGGAAGCTAAGTTTGCCCAACTCAAGGATAAGTACAAAGCTAGTGAATACCCAGAAACATCTGTATCAAGTCCGTTGTATCCCATCCTGAAAAATCTTGAGGCAGATCGGCAGTTGAGCGAGTCAGAACTTAACTGGCTAGAAGAGCATCAACTTAGCGAAACGCTTAGCATTGTTTTGGAGATTGAACAGAAACGACACTTTGCTGAACTGAAAGTTAAGTATAAAGCTACTACTTATGAGGATTCATCGCTCTCTAGCCATCTGTATAAAGTTCTCAAGAAAATTGATTTAGACAATCCGCTAGGTGAGCAGGATATTAACTTTCTGAAAAAGCGTAAACTGACCGAGACAATTACTCTGGCGCTTGACAAATATGCTGCTAGTCTCAAGTCCAAAATTCAATCTGGAGAGCCGTTGAGTGAGGCTGATTTTGATTGGGTGAAACAGAATGGACGTGATGATGTAATTACTTTTGCCCAAGACAAATATGCTGCTAGTCTGAAATCCAAAATCCAATCGGGAGAGCATTTAAGTGAGGCTGATATTGATTGGCTAAAACAGAATGGATATGAAGACGTAATTACTTTTGCCCAAGAAAAGGAATTTGCTGCTCTGAAGTCTAAGTATGATGTCTCGAACTATAAAGATAAGACACCTTCTAGTCCGTTATACGTAATTCTGCAAAAACTGGATAAAGGAGAGCGACTGGAACCAACAGATGTTGCTTGGCTTGAGGAGAATAAAATTGAAGCATCTCAACCCAGCTATAGCTATTATGGGTGGCAGGAAGAACGCCGATATCAAGGGCAGAGACTGTTCTCTGGCAAGATTTTTACAGGTTACCACAAAATCGAAGCACTTTTTTATGAACAGCAGTACAAAGGCACTGGAAATAAATGGAACTTGGCTAATGCCAGCAGTCATTGGCGGAAGGCAGAGCAACCGAGAAGTGCATTGAACCTGACAGAAAATCTGGACTTAGACAAAATTAAAGAAAATAAGCTCAAGTCCGCTTTGCTAACAACTAGGGGCGGTGCTTTTCGAGATATTAATAAACTAGATGATACCGAAAAATGTGCGCTAAAAGCTATTGAGTATCAGCCTCAGAGTCATCATCCTTACACTTTGATGGGAGCTATTTGTTTTGAGCGGGGTCAATTTTTAGAGGGTGAGCGTTGGTTTAATGAGGCAATTAAACGCGGTGCTTCACCCAGAGATCAGGATGCGGAAATGAAGCGGGTTGTCAAAAATGCTAAAAATGGGAAGCGTCGGGAAGTTGTGGAATATCTGCTGAAAAAAGATCCGCAGCGCTATGCTTGGGCTAAGGCTTATCGGAAGCGCGAAGGCGGTGAGGATGCACAGCGCAAGAATTCCTAGCGCGGGTATCGAGTCGAGTTTTTTGCGGATTCGACTCTTTAACTAAGGATCGCGAATTAAATAACTTACAATTTTAATTGTTATTGTGGGATGGGCGTCCCGCCCGTCCTTTTTGGAGGGGCGGGACGCCCATCCCACAATCTTGTGGAAGTTATTTAATTCTCATTCCTCAGACTGTCCTACTTCGAGTAGGGTAAGCTTTTCAAGTCGATCGCCGCGCCTCACGCACGCTGCAAAAAGTTCGATCGCGCGATCGACCCAACCTACAATTACAATATAGCCATCCTAAATCATTTGTAAATTTCTTACTCCCTCCCCTTGATAAGGGGAGGGTTGGGGTGGGGTCAAAAATTTACGACCCAACCTACAATTACAATAGTCACGGTAAAGCTTACAAATAAATGGCATTAGAACTAATTCAGGCTGTCGAAAAAGCAGATTCTTCCGAAGGCTTGTTAAATGCGGTCAAAGCACTGGCGGCGACTCCCTCAACACAAGCAATTCCTACCTTAATTACAGTCCTCGGTTACAACAACCCAGGCGCCGCTGTTGCCGCCGTTGACGGGCTGATTCAACTCGGAGAAGCTGCCGTGCTGCCGCTTCTAGAACAGCTTGACGGCTACAATTACGGGGCGAGAGCTTGGGCTGTTCGGGCTTTGGCGGGAATTGGCGACCCCAGGGGTTTGGAGATTTTGCTCGATGCAGGGGCGAATGACTTTGCTTTGAGCGTGCGGCGGGCGGCGGTTAGGGGTTTGGGGACGATTTGCTGGGAATTGATGCCGGCAGAACAAATTGCAGATGCTCAACTTCGCGCTGTGAAAACGCTACTGCAAGCGTCCCGAGATCCAGAATGGGTGGTGCGCTACGCAGCAGCGGGGGGTTTGCAAGCTTTGGCGGGTGCTGCGACTGTTAAACCGGATTGGTTAGCGGAAGTTTCGGCCCGACTTGAGGAAATCACCCAAAGCGATGAAACTACTTCAGTTAGGGCTCGGGCTTTGCTTGCTAAGGAAAAATTGTCACTTGGGTAGGGTTTGGGCGATCGTCTCTTCCAAGTCCCCTTGAGTGAGAGTGGTTAATATAAAGACTTCTTGTACGGTTTTGCCCTGTCTGGCGATGATTTTAAATCCCCCGCGGATGGGTACTGACACTCTTAATGTCATGCGGGGGATGTGTCCTTTAACTTTGTTGATGACGCCGGGAGTGACTGTTTGAATGCCCATTTTTAGGGTGAGGCGCTCTAAAATTGGTATCAAACCGGGAAGGTGGGTAGAGTGATTCCAAACTAGGCGGCCTTTGGGTTGTGCGTTCATAAATATTTAACCAAATTCAACATACCCAGTCTAAGCCACCCCTGGGGGGAACCAATTTGAAATTCCCTCAACTTATGTATCAATAACGTTACTGTGCGTGTTATTGCGAGCAAACCGAGGCAATCTCAAACCGAGATTTTTGATGGCTGGCGCGCAAGCTGAGATTTGATGGTGCAGAATTGTCCTGTACTTTTTGATGTTGTGGGTTGCTAACTGTCGGTTTTTCTAGTTGAGTGGCGATCGCCGCGAGCATTTCTGCTAGGCTGCAAGGTTTCTGGAGATAGCCGTCTGCTTTGAGTTCCAGGGCTTTTTCCATTTCGGAGGCTGTCATAAAAATAAACGGAATGCTGGCGGTTGCAGGGTGCGATCGCACGGCTGCGAATACTTCAAAACCGTTTAGCTCTGGCATCATGACATCTGACAAAATTAAATCTGGAATTTGGGCTGCTAACTCGATACCGACTTTTCCATTTTCAGCACCCACAGCTTCAAAACCGCGCGATTGCAGAAGTTCTAATACGGTTTCTCGAATTAAGTTATTGTCTTCAATTACTAATATTTTGGTCATTTTTGTTACTTTTATGTTGGTTTTATTTTTACTTGTATGTTAAATTTATATCACCCGTATTTTCCTAAATTCAAGTGGGCTATTGCAGCTACCCAGTTTTCGCAGCCCCGAAGCGATCGCACTAGCTCAAAATTTTTCATAAATCAATAAAACAGTTCGGGAAAAATATCATGAAATTTATCAGCCCTAAAACAGACTTTGCCTTCAAAAAAATCTTTGGTTCCACCGACAGCCAAGACATCCTCATCAGCTTCTTAAATGCTCTAATTTACGCCGGTGAGCCAATCATCCAAGACTTGCAAATTATTGACCCTTACTCGGCTGCTACCGTTAGCGGACTCAAAGATAGTTATTTGGATGTCAAAGCTCGAATTACGGGCAACAAGACGGTAATTATTGAAATGCAAGTTCTGAATGTAGCCGCTTTTGAAAAACGAGTCGTCTACAACCTAGCCAAAACCTATGCCAACCAACTCAAAATCAGAGAAGGTTATCCTAGATTAAAACCAGTAATTGCTTTGACGATCACTGATTTTGAAATGTTTAAAGAACAACCTGATGTTATTTCTCATTTTGTGTTCAAGGAAAAAGAGAAACTATTTGATTATCCCCATCTCCAAGTTGAAATGTTTTTTGTGGAATTGCCGAAGTTCAAAAAAGAGTTAGATGAACTCACAAGTTTGACTGATAAATGGATTTATTTTATGAAGCACACTCCCGATCTAGAAACAATCCCAGCCACAATGGAAACAGTTCCAGAACTAGAAAAAGCTTTTCAAATTGCCAATGAAGCTAACTTAAGCTTGAAAGAGTTCCAGGATATGGAAGCCCAAGAAGCGGCGATCGAAGAACAGCGGGGAATAGTTTCTAGAGGTATAGAAGAAGGTTTGGAGCGAGCTAGGGCTCAATTGATGCAAGAAGGCCGTCAAGCAGGGATGCAAGAAGGGATTAGAGCAGGCCAAAGAGCATTAATTCTGCGTCTGCTGGAGCGACGTGTAGGAGCCGTAAATCCCGATGTAGTTTCGCGGATTGGGGAATTATCGGTTGAGCAATTAGAGAGTTTGGTGGAGGAGGTAGTCGGATTTTCTAGTTTATCCGATTTAATGGTTTGGTTGGATAGAGCAGAATAAGAGAGAGAGCGCTGTGAGGTTTTTTTAGGTCGATCGACTTATAAACAGCCATATTCACAAATTTCGGGCGATCGGGTAAAATATAACTTAGTGTATCGCTATTAAGTGAGGAAAAAGATATGTCAGAATTTCTAGACTTTCTCCGACATCAGTTTGCCTACGTTGCCATTGGCGAATTTAAACCAGGAAAATTTGAAGCTGCAGAGCAACTTTTTGAAAAAGCCGTTGCAACTTATGCCACAGGTTTTAAGGGAGCATACCTGCTGCAATTGCCCAATACAGACAAAGGTATTGCCATCATTTTTTGGGAAAGCGTAGAAGATATGGCAGCCAATCAAAGCGAAGCTTATCAGGAAATATTGAAGCAGATGGCGCCTTTGTTTGCGAAAATACCAGACACTGATGTTTATGAAATTGTTAGTGAAATTCAGCCAAAAAGTGAATGATTAAAAAACCTGCAATCGGCGCGTCATTCCCATGCCCATCGGCGTCTTTCGCCCGACTCCGCTGTAAAGCGCAAAATCTGCTAAAGTGTTAATTTGCTTGATAGTAGCAGGAGCTATATCTCCCATAATTCGGTAACTAATATCGCCGACGCAGCCAATAAATTTACTGCGAGAATCCGTACTAACTTCTGTTCTGATATCGAAGAAACTGGGAAAAATAGCTTCTGTGAAAGTAGGTTCGATCGCCATCCGGCTGTACTTGTTCCAGCGATTCGCTAAACTGCCAAAAATACTCTCACGAGTGGGCATAGCACTATCGTAGACACCTTGCCGAAAATTAGTAGGAGTGCAAAAACTAAAAGCTATTTGGCGCTCAGTTTCCGAAGCTCTCTCGAACAATTCGGTGTAACTACAAAAGTTTACCCACGGCTGGTTGGATTGCGGTTCCCTCAAAATATTAGTAATGTATATATTTGTCGGGCCCAGATGCCAGGGGCGAGCGAAATTAAGTTGCTGCCAAAGTTGAGTTAGGCGATCGAACAAACCGTCATCCAGCAGAGAAATTCGCCACCAAATCGGCGTATTTTCCTGAATAGCTTGCTTGTGTTCCCACTGTAGGGCCGGAGATATTGTGCGGGAAGCCGGAGGCAAAACTCTCTTTTGTGGCTGGGGCGTGCTGCTTTTGTAAGCCTCTTTTCTGCTTACTTGAAAAGGGCTTAAAGTGAAAGCTTTTTCATGAGATTGATCGTGCAGGTACGCGCTCAAATCGCTGTCTACAGCACTCACAAGATTCAAAAACAAAGCGTGGAGATGTCGCCCCGTTAAAAACTGGGATGGAATTGGTGCAACTGGCAGCAGGTTTAAAACAAGGCTGTGCGGCATTTTTAAATTCTATACTGTGTCTCTATATATTTTCAGCTCGTATTAATATTACAGCTAAGTTGGCACTTAGGAATGAGAATTAAATAACTTCCACAAGTTTGTGGGATGGGCGTCCCGCCCATCCCACAATAACAATTAAAATTGTAAGTTATTTAATTCGCGATCCTTAGATTAAAGAATTTTAATCACGTAAGGTGCACACTCTGCACCTTACGTTGAGGGGGATTTGTACGCCTAGTGCACCCTAGGTTTAGGTGGTGATATTGAGTGCGGGAAATTTTTAGGCGATCGAGATTTCAGGCGACAAATAAACATCTTGAATGGCGTGGAACAATTTTACGCCTTCTTCAAAGGGACGCTGAAAAGTTTTGCGACCGGAAATTAAGCCGCAGCCGCCAGCCCGCTTGTTAATTACCGCCGTGCGAATTGCTTCTGCAAAATCGCTTTTACCGGAAGCACCGCCGGAGTTAATTAAACCCATCCTTCCCGCATAACAGTTGAGCACTTGATAGCGAGTTAGATCGATCGGGTGATCCGTTGTCAAATCCGAATAAACGCGCTTGTCGGTTTTGCCGTAAGTCTTGTCGCTTGCTTTAGCAACAGCTTCGTAACCGTTGTTGCATTCGGGCAATTTCTGCTTGATAATGTCAGCTTGAATTGTCACTCCCAAGTGATTTGCTTGCCAGGGTAAACGCATCTTAATTTCAACCTCAAACATGATAAGATGAAGTGTTTAGCTAAATCAAGTGCGTAATTGATAGGTGCGATCGATGGCGAAAGGGTTTACTTCGACTTTAACTTCCCAACAAAAAACAATAGGTGTATCGAATCCGACAGACTTATTGAACGTTAGTTTTTTAAACCATTTTGAGACCTTGACCGATCCAAGAATAGAAAGAAGTAAAGAGCATTTACTAATAGATATTGTAGCCATTGCGATTCTAGCTGTCATTAGCGGTGCGGATGGATGGGGGGCAATAGAACTCTATGGAAAAACTAAATATGAATGGCTAAAAGGTTTTCTAGAACTGCCGAATGGAATTCCTTCTCATGATACATTTAGTCGAGTATTTGCTCGAATTGAACCGAAGCAGTTTCAAGAGTGTTTTTTGAGTTGGGTAAATTCAATTACCAAAAAATTGGAGCTAGAAGTCATAGCCATTGATGGCAAAACAATGAAACAATCTTATGACCGGAATCACAGCCAAAAACCATTGCATATAGTCAGTGCATGGTCTTCATCCCATCAATTAGTTTTAGGGCAAAAAAAAGTCAATAAGA